>CAXSEC010000115.1:3249-11449 GCA_964236325.1 uncultured Acidobacteriaceae bacterium
ATGTGCCGGGCTGAAGCATACGAGTGATCCGATGTTTAGCGTGCAGTACCACCCGGAGGCGAGTCCGGGGCCGCATGACTCGCATTATCTGTTCCGGGACTTCCGGCGGATGATGGAAGAGTTCAAGAAGTGACTGAAGGCGCGGCGATGGCCGCGCCGTCTGCTGTGGGACCACAGCCTCACGAACGAGCGTGATCTGTAACGGAATCAGGAACAGACCAGGAAGAGAGAACGATGCCGCGCAGGAATGACATCGCGAAGATACTTGTGATCGGCTCGGGGCCGATTGTGATTGGTCAGTCGGCCGAGTTTGATTACTCGGGGACGCAGGCGTGCAAGGCGCTGAAGGCTGAGGGGTACGAGGTGGTGCTGGTGAACTCGAACCCGGCGTCCATCATGACGGATCCGGAGGTGGCGGATCGGACGTACATCGAGCCGCTGACACCGGCATACGTGGAGGAGATTCTGCGGGTCGAGAGCGAGATGCTGGCCCCGAGTGCGGGCATCTTTGCGGTGCTGCCGACGGTAGGCGGACAGACGGCTCTAAATCTAGCGGTTGATCTGTCGGATGCAGGGGTTTTGGACCGCTACAAGGTCGAGTTAATCGGCGCCAAGCTGGGGCCGATTAAGAAGGCCGAGGACCGGCTGCTGTTCAAGGACGCGATGACCAAGATCGGTCTCGACATGCCGCAGTCCAAGCTGGTGAACAACGTTGGCGATGGATTGGCGTTTGCGGCCAAGATCGGGTTCCCCACGGTCATCCGGCCGAGCTTCACGCTGGGCGGATCGGGCGGGGGCATTGCCTATAACCGTGAGGAGATGACGGAGATTCTGTCGCGCGGGATCGATCTTTCGCCGGTGTCTGAGTGCCTGATTGAAGAGAGCGTGCTTGGATGGAAGGAGTACGAGCTTGAGGTGGTGCGCGATTTGAAGGACAACGTGATCATCGTCTGCTCGATCGAGAACTTTGATCCGATGGGCGTGCACACGGGTGACTCGATTACGGTAGCGCCGGCGCAGACGCTGACCGATCGCGAATACCAGGTGATGCGCGATGCGGCGATCGCGGTGATTCGGGAGATTGGTGTGGAGACGGGCGGCAGCAACGTGCAGTTTGCGGTGAATCCGCAGAACGGCCGCATGACGGTGATCGAGATGAATCCGCGGGTGAGCCGCTCGTCGGCGCTGGCCTCGAAGGCGACAGGATTCCCCATCGCGAAGATTGCGGCGCGGTTGGCGGTTGGATACACGCTCGATGAGCTGCAGAACGATATTACGAAGGCGACGCCGGCATGCTTTGAGCCAACGATCGACTACGTGGTGGTGAAGATTCCGAAGTGGCAGTTCGAGAAGTTTCCCGGAGCCGACGAGATCCTGGGGCCGCAGATGAAGTCGGTCGGCGAGGTGATGGCGATCGGGCGAACCTTCAAGGAAGCGCTGATGAAGGCGGTGCGATCGCTTGAGACCGGCAAGAAGGCGACGGCAGAGGACATCGAGCCGCGGCGGCTGACGCAGCGGCTGGTGACGCCGCATCCGGAACGACTGAGCTATGTGCGGTACGCCTTTGAGCGCGGAATGACGGTGCGCGAGGTGGCGCGATTGACCACGATGGACCCGTGGTTTCTGCACCAGATCAAGCAGATTACCGACGAGATCCAGACGATGGGCGGCACCTCGGCGGATGATGTGACCGAGGATGCGCTGCGATCGGCGAAGCGGATGGGGATCTCGGACGAGCAGCTGGCGGCGGCGTGGGGTCTGGCGGGTGCACAGGGAACGACCGAGGTCCGGGCGGTACGGAAACGCAAGGGCGTGCTGCCGGTGTACAAGCTGGTGGATACGTGTGCGGCGGAGTTTGAGAGCTTTACGCCCTATCTCTACAGCTGCTACGACGAGGAGGATGAGGCCGCGCCGACGACGCGCAAGAAGGTGATGATCCTGGGATCGGGACCAAACCGGATCGGGCAGGGAATTGAGTTCGATTACTGCTGCTGCCACGCTGCCTTTGCGCTGCGCGAGGATGGCTTTGAGACCATCATGGTGAACTGCAACCCGGAGACGGTCTCAACCGACTACGACACCAGCGATCGGCTGTACTTCGAGCCACTGACGCTTGAGGATGTGCTGGCGGTGTACGAGCACGAGGCCTCGGGCGGCGCGGAGATCGGCATGATCGTGCA
This sequence comes from uncultured Acidobacteriaceae bacterium, assembly GCA_964236325.1. Lineage (GTDB taxonomy): Bacteria > Acidobacteriota > Terriglobia > Terriglobales > Acidobacteriaceae > Edaphobacter. Next base: position 5,430 of record CAXSEC010000115.1, read on the forward strand.
GTTTGGCGGGCAGACCCCCTTGAATCTGTCGCTGCCTCTGAAAGAGGCGGGCGTGCCGATCATTGGAACCTCGCCGGAGTCGATTGATCTGGCGGAGGATCGCAAACGGTTCGGCAAGCTGATCACGGATCTGGAGATTCCGCAGCCCGAGGGTGCGATGGCGACGAGCGTTGCCGAGGCGACTGCTGGCGCCGACCGGGTGGGCTATCCGGTGCTGGTGCGGCCGAGCTACGTGCTGGGCGGTCGCGCGATGGTGATCGCCTACGATAAGGCCGCGGTGGTGCAGTACATGAGCACGGCCATCGAATACTCGCAGGAGCGGCCGGTGCTGATCGACCACTTTCTTGAGGAGGCGACGGAGGTGGACGTCGACGCGCTGTGTGATGGCAAGGACGTGCTGATTGCCGGGATCATGCAACACATTGAGGAGGCGGGCATTCATTCTGGTGATTCCTCGTGCGTGCTGCCGGCAGTGGATCTGAGCACCGCGGTGCTGGAGACGATTCGGGAGTACACGCGGAAGCTGGCGCTGGCGCTGGGGGTACGCGGGCTGGTGAACCTGCAGTTCGCGATTCAGCGCGGCAAGGTCTACGTGATTGAGGTGAATCCACGAGCGTCGCGAACGGTGCCGTACGTCTCGAAGGCGACCGGCGTGCCGCTGGCGAAGATGGCGGCTCGGATCATGACGGGCCAGACGCTACGCCAGCTGCTCCCCGAGCAGGTGGCGAGCGGACGGGATCTGGAGACGGGATCACGCTACTTTGTGAAGTCGCCGGTCTTTCCATGGGGCAAGTTTCCTGGAGTCGATCCGGTGCTGGGGCCGGAGATGCGGTCCACGGGCGAAGTGATGGGAGTCGCAGAGACCTTCGGCGAAGCCTTTGCCAAGGCGCAGATCGCGGCCGGACAGATGTTGCCGGTACGCGGCACAGTATTTCTGAGCGTGAACGATCACGACAAGGCCAGCATCGTCGGTCTCGCAAGGCAGTTTATGGAGATGGGCTTTCATCTGGTGGCTACCCATGGGACGGCCGAGGTATTGGAGCAGGCCGGCCTGCGATCGGAGCGGGTCTACAAAGTGAAGGAAGGGCGGCCGAACGTCGTGGATCTGATCAAGGGCGATCGCATCCAGCTGATTGTTAATACGCCGCGCGGGCAGGACACGTTCTTTGATGAAAAGGCGATTCGACGAGCCGCCGTTCTGGCCAGGATCCCTACGATTACGACGATCGCTGCGGGACGAGCGGCGGCCGAAGGAATCGCGTCGCTCCAGCAAGGGCGCATGAACGTGGTGTCGCTGCAGGAGCTCCACGCGAAGCATACGGTGACGGCGTGAGAGCTTCCGCAACGGGCTTGTCGGGTCGATAACTTAGTAAGGCTGCTCTTCGAGACCGAAGTGAGAGCCGATGGCGTAGCCGACCATCGAGAGCGGAAGCCAGGTTCCGATGATCAGGCCGTCTCCGCCCATAAGGCCGCTGCCGTTGCTGATGGAGAAGAAGGTGCGCCAAAGGCGTTCCATGACGTGGCCGGCGCAGTCTTCGCAGAGGCCGTTGCCAGTTGGCAGATCGATGACCCAGACGCAGATGACGGAGAACAGCAGCAGCCCGGAGATCCAGACGTAGCGCGCGATCTCGTTGTGGTGCAGGCGTGAGAGAAGGAAGCCGCCAACCATGGGAACAAACAGCGAGAGGACCGTTGCCAGCAACTTGGGCGAGCTTGCGTCCGGATCGGGGTGGGCGAGGGACATGCCGCCGATGACCAGGGCAAGAACCGCCACGGCGAGCAGCGTGTGCGTCAGGAACCACACGGCCTCGCGGCCCAGCTCGCCGACAGACTTGTCCTTCGAGATGTCACGCTGATGCATCGCCTTTGAGGGTATCGGAGATCAAGGCGAGCATCGCGGGTTCTTGCTACACCTTTTAGGGCAGGGGCCCAGAGTGTCACGCCTGAGGCTCATCCTGCTTGCTGCAACGCCCGACCATCGCCGGGAGGTCGCATGACGTGGATCAGCCTCAGTAAGATAGAACGATGCTGCTCGAAGGACTCTTTCTTCCATTGACCACACCGTTCTACGGAGACGGGCGCCTCTACCTGCGGAAGCTCGAGCACAATGCGGAGCGCTACTCTCGAACCCTGGCCGCTGGCCTGGCCATTCTGACACCCTCCGCAGAACCAGGCCGGCTGACGGACGAGGAGCATCGCGAGGCCTTGAAGAGCGCAGCGGAGGCGACGGCGCGCGAGACGCTGCTGCTGGCGGACATTTCGCGCGGCGGTGTTCGGGCGGCGCTGGCGGCGGCGGAGAGTGCAGCGGCGCTGGACTATGATGTCGCCATCCTGCGACTGCCTCAGGTGGGGCGCGGGACGTCGCGCGAGGAGCAACGAACCCTGGCGCTCGCGGTTGCTGACCGCTCTCCGCTGCCGATTGTTCTGCTTGAGGAGCGGAGCGAAGCCTTGCCGGTGGAGTTGATCTCTGACCTGGCCACGCATGAGCAGATCATTGGCTGGATTGCTGCTGCATCGCCCTTGACCTCGATGGAGGGAGTATTGGCGAAGACGGCGGTGGTGCGACGGGAGGTGACGGTGACACCTACTTTCACGGCGGTCACTCGCAGGATGCTGCGGCCACGTGTCTCAGCCGTGGCGCCTAATTACATATCGTCAGAAAGTCTGCAGGGCGGCGGAGTGGTGGTGATGGCCTCTACGGCGCTGGAACCGCCGATCCAAACGCGATCGCGCGCGGTGGGATTTCAGGTGTTGGCGGGTCGTACGGAGGGTTCGTTAGCCGCGTTACAGGGCGGCGCAAAGGGGCTGATGCTCCCCTTCGGTGTCTGTGCCCCGCAGGCATGTCATGAGGTGTTTGCTGCCTGGAAGGATGACGATCAGGCGTTGGCGGCGGAGAAGTATGAACGCATTGCGAAGGCGGCGATGCTGATTGAAGATGCCTTGGCAGTGGCTGGGCTGAAGACTGCGTGCGATCTGAATGGATACTTCGGTGGTCCGCCGAGACTGCCGGGTTTGCCGCTCTTGCAAGCCCAGCAGGATGAGGTCAAGCGGCTTATGCGGGGGATGCGGAACTAGGTTTCTTCGCTGGATCTGCTGGATGGATTAGCGAGCTTACTGGTGTTTTACTGATCGGCGCGTGGCTTGACCGCCACACCCAGACCGCTGAGCTTGCTTCTTGCTTGCAGGGCTTCGGGCGAGTTGGGGAAGCGTTGGATGAGGGATCGAAGTTCGCGCACGCCGGCATCGGTCTGTTTCAACTGCACTAGAGCCTGACCCTTATGCAGATGCGCGGCAGGAACCTTGTTGCTCTCGGGGTACTGTTCTAGGACGCGATCGTAGTCTTTGATGGCGGCTCCGTAGCGTGCGCCGCGATAGTCCATCTCGCCCTGGTAGTAGAAGGCGTTCCCGGACAGGGGATTATCGGGATAGGCCTGTGTGAGGTCTGAGAACTCAGACTGGGCCAGGCCGTATTTGGCCGCCATGTAGTCTCCCAGAGCGGTCTTGTAGAGCTGGTCGGCGGGCGGGTTTGCCCCGGCAGACGCGGTTGCTGGCGGGGCGTTGAGGGTGTTGTCCGCAGGGACAGCCGCCGAGGGCTTGCTGCTGCGCCGCGGCGAAGGATTATCAGGCGGTGCTGACGTCGGCCCGGACGCCGGTAGAGCGCTCGACTCTGCTGGAGCAGGAGCGGCAGAGCTCAGGGGAGCCGCCGTGGCGGTGCTGGAACCAAGCGTCTGCTGCTGGTTCTGCATATCCTGCATCAGCTTCTCCAGCCGGCCGAGGCGAGTTTTGATCTCGTCGAGGGAGTCGTTTAAAGACTGAACCTGACCTGAGACCTGGTCGATCTTTCCGCCGCCAGACTCCTGCTGTGTTTGCATCTGGCGCTGCAAGGAGTCGACGGTTCCAGAGACCTTGTTCATCTGGTCGGCGCTCTGCTGCACCAAGTCCTTCAACACACCCATACGCTCATCGTTTGATTGCTGGAGCCGCGCCACGGAGTCCTGCAGCTGCTGGATCTGCGTCTGCAGCTGAATCATGTCCTTGCTAACAGCAAAGGCGGGAGCTGGCGTGAGGAGAGTTGCCGAGAGAAGCAGGGGAGCAAAGCGAGAGAGTTTGCGGAGCATTCGATCGACCTTCACGAGCAATGGTTGGGAAAGGCAAAGAAGCAGCCGCGTGAGACCATCGCGGCTGCTCCTGCTATCTACGGGCCAGCGATCAGGAGACTAGCGATCGAGTGAGAACTGCGCGCGCCGGTTCTGCTGCCAGCAGCTTTCAGTCGACTCCGAGCAGAACTGCTTTTCCTTGCCGTACGAGATGACTCGAAGCCGGGACGGAGCGATGCCCGCCGAGACCAAGGCCTGCCGGGCGGCGTTGGCACGATTTTCACCCAGCGCCAGGTTGTACTCGGCCGATCCGCGCTCGTCGGAGTAGCCGCCGATCACGACGCGGATGGAAGGATGGCTGGCCAGGTAGGCCGCGGCGGAGGAGGCAGCCTGCTGCGCATCGGACCGAAGCTCATAGCTGTCGTAGTCGAAGAAGGCGTCGGGGACAGCCTGATGGAAGGCGGCGTCAGAACCCATGTCTCCGGAGGCGTCGGCTGTAGGCGCGGTAGGCGCTGACGGGACGCGAACGGTCACCCGCACATTGGCCTCTGTCGACGTGCCGGCGTCGTTCTTGGCAACGAGATGAAAGTTGGTCGAGTTCGATGGCGACACGGTCTGTGTTCCATTGACGGGAACCTGGCCGATACCGTCGATCGTAACCGCGGAGGCGCCGGTTGTGCGCCAGTTCAAGACGACCGATTGCCCCAGATCGATCGCGAGTGGGTCCGCACTGATGGTAGCGGTGGGAGCAGATCCGGTGGTGTCTGTGGTTGGACCAAGCGTGGCGGGGTTCACACCGCTGGCTTTCTTATGGCAGCCGGAGAAGGCGGCCATGGCGGTGACGGCGACGGCCGTGGTGAGAACGTTTCTCCATCCAGCAAACTTCAACATCATCGAACTCTCTCCTGCTCTGCCATCGGCAGAGGCTTCCAAGGTGCCTTATGGCAGGCACTACACGGTATAGCTTACTTCCAACTCCAGTTTGGCATGTCCGCACCGGTGCCGGTGAGGGCGTGGCGCTGAGTTCCATCAGCGAGCATCGTCATGACTTTAGTGTCGCCGGCGTGATCGCTGCTGGCGTTCGAAAAGACGATGTGCCGACCATCGGGCGACCAGGAGGGAAAATCGCAGCGGCCGATGTCATGCGTGAGCTGGATCCAGCGCTTGCTGGCGACCTCCATGACGTAGATGTCCTGTCCACCCGGTGCGCCGGGGCCGTACTTGCGATTCCACGCGTAGGCGATGAACTGGCCGTTGGGTGACCAGGAGGGCGAGGTTGCGTAGCCGCCGTCGGTGAGGCGCTGCACCCCGGAGCCATCGGTTTCCATGATGTAGAGCTGCGGCAGACCGGTGCGACCACTGATCCAGGCGATCTGCGCACCGCTCTTGGGGTTGTAGGTGGGCGAGACATCCGGCCCGTGAAAGTTGGTGATCCGCCGCGACGAGCCGCCGTTGGCGTCCGCGATCCAGATCTCGGGATCGCCCGAGCGGGAGGAGGAGTAGGCGAACTCCCGACCGCTCGGCGACCAGGCCGGCGAAAGATTGGTGCCACCGGCAACCGGGATAGTCACCATGCGACCGAGCAGAAGGGAGTACATGCGAATCTGAAAGCCGTCTCGACCGAGGGAAGAGAAGGCGACGCGGGAGTTGTCCGGCGCTACGCGAGGAGAGATGGAGACCGTCCCCAGGTGAGTGACGGCATGCTGGTTGGCGCCGTCGTAGTCCATAGCCCAGATCTCTTTGGTTCCGCCGGCGAGCTTGATATAGAAGATCTTGGTTTCGGCGATGCCGGGGATGCCGCCACCCAGGCGGAAGATGATCTCATCGGCGAAGCGATGGGCGATCTGACGGGCTGCATCCTCGGTCGAGTCTTCGCTGTACTGCTTAGCCAGCACCTGCGGGTACTGGGTGTTCTTGGCGTCG
>CAXSEC010000116.1:0-11427 GCA_964236325.1 uncultured Acidobacteriaceae bacterium
GCTATCTCACCGGCGGCTCCATCTACCACTCGCAGTCCGGCGAATCCATCTTCACCCACACCCCCGGCGTGCGCGTCGTGATGCCCTCGAACGCCCTCGACGCCCTCGGCCTGCTCCGCACTGCCATCCGCTGCGACGACCCCGTCCTCTTCCTCGAGCACAAACGCCTCTACCGCGAGACCTTCGGCCGCGCCCTCTACCCCGGCCCAGACTTCACCATCCCCTTCGGCAAGGCCCGCACCGTCCGTCCCGGCAAAGACCTCACCGTCATCACCTACGGCGCCGTCGTTCCTCGCGCTCTGCAGGCCGCCGTCAAGCTTCATCGCGAGTCCGGCATCGACGTCGAGCTCATCGACCTTCGTTCGCTCTCCCCCTACGACTGGGAGGCCATCGCCGAGAGCGTCCGCAAGACCAGCCGCGTCCTCATCGCCCACGAAGACATGCTCAGCTGGGGCTACGGCGCCGAGATCGCCGCCCGCATCGCCGATGAGCTCTTCCACGACCTCGACGCCCCCGTCCGTCGCCTCGGCGCCATGGACACCTTTGTCGCCTACCAGCCCCTCCTCGAAGACGCCATCCTCCCCCAGCCCGACCACCTCTACCGCGCCATGGCCGACCTCGCCGCCTTCTAAGGCCTCTCCCAGCAAGCTGGCGGCCCACTAGCAGCCGTCTAGTCGCTCGATGTGTCTGGCTCGCTCCTGGACCACCGCACCAGAAGTCACCCACAAGGCTCTTCCGCACTCTTCTTTCTTTGGTTGTCATTCCGAGGCGAAGCCGAGGAATCCCGCATTTCGCTCTTAGCGACGGAGCGAAGCGACGCACCGAAAAACAACCCGCCCGGCCCCATCCGCAACACCCTCCCCCATCCCGTGTCTACTCCCACAGCGCCACCGCCGATCCAGGCAGGAATCAGGCGCGCATCGCCCTCTGGAGAGATCTCCATGCCACCCCTCGCCCTCTCATGCCGCCCGGCCCTTGCCCTGGCTCTCTGCGCCACCCTCATCGACACCTCCCTGCCCGCACAAGCTCCTTCCAGCAAACCCATCCTCCCTCCGGCGCACCGCAGCCGCACCGCCGCGCTCACGCCGCAGGAGCGCACCCTCCACGCCTTGAACCGCTTCACCTTCGGCCCGCGGCCTGGTGACGTTGCCGCCGTCTCGCGCATGGGCCTCGACCGCTGGTTCGAGCAGCAGCTCAACCCACAATCGATCGATGACTCGGCCCTCGAGACCCGCCTGAACGTCTTCCCCGCCATGCGCCTCTCGCAGAAAGAGCTCGTCGCCCGCTTCCCGTCCAACCAGCTCATCCGCGTCGCCGCTCGTGGCGAGCTTCCCATCCCCCGCGACCCCGCCACACACGCCATCTACGCCGACAACATCGCCTTCTACAACGACGATCAAGCCCGCAAGGCAGCGTCAGCGGCCGTCGTAGACCAGACCGCCGTTCCACCAACCGAAGCGACCGCCATCCCGCCTAAACGCACTCCGCGCCCTGATCTCCTCGGCCCGGACTCCCTCTACACCATCGCCTACGGTCCCAAGAGACCCGCCGCCGCCGCGCTCGTCGACCTCGCCACCACCATGGCCAACACCCAGCCCGCCCCTAAGCCATCGCCCGGCAAACAGCACAAGGATGACCTCTACCCCCAGGCTGCCGCCACCGCCATCCTCGCTCTCCCTCCAGCATCCCGCGTCACCGGCCTCCTCCAGCTCCCCCCGGCTGACCTCGTCGCCTTCCGCAAGTCCCTCTCCGCCGACGAACTCAAGCAGCTCTCCGCCGATCTCACCCCGGAACAGCAAGAGACCCTCGCCGCGCTCGAAAGTCCGCAGCGCGTCGTCACTGCCGAGGTCCTCGGCAGCCGCCTCGAGCGCGATGTCTACTCCGATCGCCAGCTCGAAGCCGTCATGACCGACTTCTGGCTCAACCACTTCAACGTCTTCCTCCACAAAGACGAGCAGGAGCCTTACCTCCTTCCCGCCTTCGAGCGCGACACCATCCGCCACAACGCCCTCGGCCACTTCGAAAGCCTTCTCACCGCCGTCGCCTCCAGCCCCGCCATGCTGGTCTACCTGGACAACGCCCAAAGCATCGGCCCAGACTCCCAGGCTGCCGGCCGGCCGAAGCGCGGCCCCGCCACCCTCCCCAGCGGCAAGCCCAAACCACCAGCGGCCGATCGCGGCCTCAACGAAAACTACGCTCGCGAGCTCCTCGAACTCCACACCCTCGGCGTCCGCTGCGAGGCCTCGAAAGACCACACCCCCACCGACCGCAGCTGCGGCAAGGGCTACACCCAGGCCGACGTCACCGAAGTCGCCAAGGTCCTCACCGGGTGGACCGTCGATCGCCCAGCCCTGGGATCCTTGGCGATCTACGACGAGCGCCGCCACCAGCCCGGCGACAAACGTGTCCTCGGCACCACCATCGCCGGCAAGGGCGATCGCGAGGGCCTGCAGCTCCTCCACCTCCTCGCCACCAGCCCCGCCACCGCTCGCTTCATCTCGACCAGGCTCGCCATCCGCTTCGTCTCCGACACTCCACCACCCGCCCTCATCGATCGTATGACTGCGTCCTGGCTCAGGAGCGACGGCGATCTTCGCGTGGTCCTCCGCACCCTCTTCCACTCGCCCGAGTTCTGGGCGCCCTCCGCCTACCGCGACAAGGTCAAGACGCCACTCGAGTTCGTCGCCTCCGCCCTCCGCGCCACCAAAGCCGACGTCTCGAATCCCACCGCCCTGGTAGGTTCTCTCGAGCGTCTCGGCATGCCCCTCTACGGCATGCAAACCCCCAACGGCTACTCCTGGCTCTCCGAGCCCTGGGTCTCCACCTCCGCCCTCGTCACCCGCATGAACTTCGCTCTCACCCTCGCCGGCAACCATCTTCCCGGCGTCACGCTGAGTGTTCCCATCGACGTCAGCGCCAACCCGCCGACCCCCGCCGTTCAGGAGGGCCTCCTCGAACGGAGCATCCTTGGCGAGCCCGTCAGCGATCGCACCCGCTCCATCATCCTTGAGCAGTCTGCCGACGCAACCCTCCCCACTCAGGCAGCCCAGCAGTTCCTGCCCGCGACCCTCCCGCTCAGAAAGCCCGCTACGATCCCCGGCCCTCAGGACCACCAGACCCAGACCATGACCGGGCTCCTCCTCGGCTCGCCCGAGTTCCAGCGTCGCTAGCCTGCTCGCAACTTCACCCATCTGCCCGCGTTAACCAGAAGGCCTGCCGCACCTGAGGTACCCAATGACGACACTCCGCACCGCCATCCACGACACCACAGACTGGGGCTGCGACCTGCACGGCCGAGACCTTGCCCCGCGTCGCATCACCCGCCGGGGCTTCATGAAAGGCGGCGCGCTCGCCCTCATCGGCACCTCCACCATCCCCGCGTTCCTCACCCGTTCCGTCCTCGCCGAGGCCACCACCGCCGCCGCCTCGCACAAGAAGCTCGTCGTCCTCTTTCAGCGCGGCGCCGCCGATGGCCTCAACATCGTCATCCCTTACAACGATCCCAACTACAGCGCCATGCGGCCATCGCTCGCCCTCAAGCCCGGCCAGGTACTCGACCTCAACGGCACCTTCGGCCTCCATCCCGCCCTCGCCAGCTTCAAGCCGCTCTACGATCAGGGCCACCTCGCCATCATCCACGCCGCCGGCTCGCCAGACACCACCCGCTCCCACTTCGACGCCCAGGACTACATGGAGTCCGGCACCCCCGGCGTCAAAGCCACGACCGACGGCTGGCTCAATCGCGCCTTGAGCGCCGAGCACCTGGCCGCAAAACCCTCCGCCTTTCGCGCCGTCGCCCTCGGCTCACAGGTCCCGCGCACCCTCCAGGGCAAGCTCCCCGCCATCGCCCTCAATAACCTGAACGACTTCTCCGTCGGCGGCAGGTCCGCATCCGCAACTCCCGTCGCCCAGGCCTTCCAGGCCCTCTACGACGACAGCACCGACGCCGTCCTCCACGGCACCGGGCAGGAGACCTTCGAGGCCGTCCGCATGCTCAAGTCTGCCGATCCCGCCCACTATAAGCCCGCCGCCGGCGTCACCTACCCCAGCGCCCCCTTTGGCAACTCCCTCAAGCAGATCGCCCAACTCCTCAAAGCCAACCTCGGTGTCGAAGCCGCCTTCGCCGACATCGGCGGCTGGGACACCCACGTCAACCAGGGCGCCGCCACTGGCCAGCTCGCCGGTCGCCTCAAAGAGTTCTCCGATGCCATCGCCGCCTTCTGGCACGACATGGGCGACGATGCCGAGACCATCACCCTCGTCACCATGAGTGAGTTCGGCCGCACCGCGCGGCAGAACGGCACCGGCGGCACCGACCACGGCCACGCGAATGTCATGTTCGTCCTGGGCGGCCAGGTCAAAGGCGGCAAAGTCTACGGTGACTGGCCTGGTCTCGCTCCCGAGCAGCTCAACGAGGGCCGCGATCTTCGCGTCACAACAGACTTCCGCCGCGTCCTCGCAGAGGCCTCCGTCAAGACCCTCGGAACCCGTAACCTGGCCACGATCTTTCCGGGAATGCAACTCGCTCCAACAGACTTTCTCCACCTCCTGTAGGCAGCATTAACGCGCCTTTAACCCCACAGTCAAAGAAGCCTGAAAGTGTTCAATACAGCTCTAAAAATCAGCATTCGCTAACACAAAGGTGGCAGAAAAAAGGACAACTTTTCCCTCCGACCTGCGTCATACTCTGTGTAGTTCAACCCAGCCAGACACAAACTCCTTCCGTCTGGTTTCCCCTATCCGCACAACCCTCCCCACCTAAAGACCGTAAGGCTCCCAAAACATCGGGAGCCTTCACTTCTTGTGTGCCACAGCGTCTGCTACCCCAGCCCGATCCGTCGATCCAATGCCATCGCCCCGCCGCCCGTCAACACCAGCATCACCGCCATCGCCAGCAGAGCGATCGGGTACTCGGACGCCTGGTACCCGCGATGCAATGTCACAGCACTCAGGGCCACCAGCATGTTGCCCGCGATCAGCAGCGCCGCCACCCGGGTCAACAATCCCAGCACCAGCAGCATCCCGCCCACAAACTCCGTCAACGCAGACACGTACCCCAGCCATCCCGGCAGCCCCAGACTCGCGATCACGTGCGTATACGTCTGCATCGCACTCAGCGGATGCGCCGCGACGCCGTGGCTCGGTATCACCTTGCCGTAGCCGTGGTACACCAGCGCCACTCCCAGCACCAACCGCAGCAGCGTCGCACCCCACGGCTCAAGCCCTCGCAGCCACCCCGACATCGTCGTACCTCCCTCCCCAGCCTACCGTCCGCCAGCTTGGCCTGACTCACTTTGCCGTGACAGGTGTCGCCCGCGGCATCAACTGCACCGCTGGCGTCGGCGGTGCGTAGGCGTCGAGAAAGCGTCGCAGCGCCCCCGCAAACCGCGCCTCATCAAAGTGCATCATCTCGACCGTCATCTTCGGCTCGCCGGCCGCCGCGACCTCCCTTGGCTCGGTCGCGCCTTCGGTCAGCAGCAGCTTCGGCGTCTTGCTCGCAGCCAGTGCAGGCTCCATCGCAAATCGGTCATGGAGCAGCCACTCCACTGGCAGAAACCGCACCCGAGGATCCGCCTTGACCCGTGCCACAAGGTCGAACGGCGGCGTCTGCAGCACCACCGCCTGCATCTCCGGATGGCGCTGCAACAGATCCATCGCCAAAGCGCACCCCACCCCAGCCCCAAACGGAAGCATCGCTCGGCCATCCACCTTCTGCTCCTGCACCAGATAGCGCCACGCCGCCTCCGCATCCTCCTGCATCGTCACCTCAGTAGGATGGCCTCCCGCGCTCTCCCCGTACCCGCGATACTGCACGGCAAACACCGCGATCCCCACCCGCCGCAGCGCCTCCAGCATTGGCACGGCATCCTTCAACGAGCCATCGCCGGAGGGAAGATACAGCACCGTAAGGTGCCGGTAAGGGTCGTTCGCGCCGGCCGGAATCGCCCATGCCGTCCGCTGCGGAAGCCCCGAGCTGTCCGGCCCGAAACGGATCATCGCGAAGCTCGCCCCACCAATCGTCGCAGGCCGCGCCGCCGTCTTCACCGGATGCAGCACCAGCTGCCACTGCCCTTGGTAGAACAGCCAGCACAGCGTCACATAGCCGCAGATAAAGGCGACCCCCAGAACCACGGCACCGGCCTTCAGCAGCCATCGCGGATCGACCACCATCGGCGGCTCGATCGGCTCCCTTCGCCCCTGTCGAGCGGCAGATTGGCTCATGCTTGGTCTCTCCTGTGCGTGGCGGCATCAATCCCAGCCCACCTCCGCTATCATTCCCTAGGATATGCGCGAGTAAGCGAGCGCTCAGTCCCAGGTCGCTACAGGCGCCGTCGTACCAACAAGGAGACAAGGTGTATGCCGCACTGGGTTCAGCTCTGCCAACTCGATCAGGCGCCCGCCGAAGGTGAGGTCCTCGAAGCTGAGGCAAACGGCAAAGCCATCTGCCTCGCCCGGCATAACGGAACCCTGTCGGCTCTTGATAACTGGTGCCCGCATCGTCAAGGTCCGCTCGGGCAGGGTTGGATCGAAGGAGATGCCGTTCTCTGCCCCTGGCACTCCTGGGCCTTTGACCTGCAGACCGGCATCGCAAATCCCCCGGAAAACGCCAAAGTTGACGCCTTCCCCATCCGCATCGAAGGCGACGTCGTCCTCATCGACATTGCCTGACGCGCCTACCCGGAATCCGCCCAGGTTCAGGTCGAGAATCTGTTGAAAAAAAATCACCGGGATTTGCCCATCTTCCACGTAAGCTGCAACCAACGCCGATGCGGATCGCCTCAGACTCTTCAAGCGCCGCCGGCTGACAGGGGTCACTGAATCGCCATGAAACTAAACCGTCTTTTCCTCGCTGCCGCCGCCCTCCTCGTATTCGTCGGTGCCGTCACGCCCGCCAATGCTCAGACCCACCACCATCGGCATCATCACCGTCACCATCGCCACAGCTAAACGCCTTTGGCGCTCATCCCTCGTGGGTAGAGCCTCGGCTCTACCCACGCATCTTCTCCTTTACACTTCGCGCCAGCCGCTCTATCTCCTCGGCCTTCTTCACCACGTCGACCGAGAGCGTGTTCTTGTCCGACCTTCCGACCTGCTCCTTCAACTCCCCCGCCAGCTCGTACAGCCTCGCTGTATCCGTCACCAGCCTCTTCTGTCGCTCGTCGTTCACCTTCTTGGCCTGTTCCTCCTGCATCCGGATTCTTCCCGCATCCGGCGGCTCCTGTCGATGGGTCCCATCGAGTGGCCGGTCTTGAGAGCTGCCCGGCAAGCTCCAGTTGCCATTCTGTCCCGCCATCAAAGAGCCGCCTCCCACCACCGCCAGCACCAGCAAGCCCTTTACTCCGCGCCTCAATCCCATTCCCATCTGCATCCGCTTGCCCCTTTGTCTCAACCCACCCCTCCCGTGAGATCGGCCCTCGTCTGGTCCTCAAACGATGTCCGTCTATCTGCATGAGGGTGAGACCTTAATGATGCTGCTTGGGACCGCGGCCGTGCAAGCCGCCGACCGCCCACCCAAGAGCGACAGAGCCACTCCCCTTAAGGGCCGTCCAGAAAACGTGCTTTGAGCCACTGCGAATAGCTTGGTCCCACTCAGGACTGGAACCAGACTCGCTTCAGCGCACCTACAGCACCCCGTTCAGGATCGTCATCAGTTCATCCACCGTGCCGGCGGGCGGCTGGCAGCTGTTGCCGCTGCACACGATAGCCACCGTTCCGCCGTCACCCATTCCTGGCAGCGTCTGTGCCAGCGCCGGTGGAAGCTCCGCCATCTGCTCCCGCCGCAACCGGATCACACACTTGTTGACCGCGAACCGCGCCAGCGCCACCGTCTCCATGCGCCGAGCCTCCTCATCGTCCCCCAGAATGCAGATCTGGATCGGCCTCTGCGCCAGCCGCTGCAGCGCCAGACCGTACGTCGCCGCATACAGCCCAAAGTGCTCGACCACGCTCGCAAACGCCTCCAGCGTCTCCTGCGCCGCAATCAGATACTCCGGGCGTCCGTTCAGCGTCTCCAGCCGCAGCAGCAGCGCCGCCGCCACCGGGTTCCCTGCCGGCGTTGGAGAGTCCTGCAGCGGCTTGCGTCGTGCGCTCAGCGCCCCAAGTCGCTCCTCTCCCTCCGCCATCCGCTCCGTATCAAAAAAGCCCGCCGCGGCCTTGTCCTGAAAGCGATTCAGCACCTGCGCCGCGATCCCCTCCGCCACCCGGTAGTACCGCCCCGCCCCCGTCGTCTCCCACGCGTCCAGCGCCGCATGGCCAAGAAAGGCATAATCGTCCAACAACCCGGCCACCGGTTCGTCCGCACCCCCGCGCTCGCCATAAGCGACCACATGGCTCACACGCCCGTCCCCACCCCACGCCGCGGAGAGAACACGCTCCAGAGACTTCAAGCCAAACTGCACCACCTCCGGCATCCCCAGCACCCGCCCCGCCTCAAGGTACGCCGAGATACACATCGCATTCCAGGCCGTATACATCGTCCTGTCGACGTACGGTGTCCGCCGCTCCAGCCGCGCCGCATACAGCTTGTTCTTCACCGTAGTCAAAACGCGCCCCGCGTCTACCGCATCGATCCCCGCCGCCCGTCCCGCGGCCTCGATTGACCCCGTGCTGTGCAGCACGTTCTTCGCTGGATTGTGGTGCATCTCGCCCACCTCCCCGATATCGAAGTACACCTCCGCAAACCGCAGCTCCTCCCGCGTCAGCAGCGCCGCCGCCTCGTCGCGCGTCCAGGTAAAGTAATCCCCGTCATCGTCCAGCGAAAAATCCGCATCCTGCGACGCATAGAACCCACCCAGCTCGCGATCGCTCAGCCACGCATCCATCCACTCGATGATCTCCTTCGCCGTCCGCGCAAAGCTCGGCTCCACAAACGTCTGGTACGCGTGCACATAGTTCTTCAGCAGCTCGCTGTTGTCGTACGCCATCTTTTCGAAGTGCGGCACCACCCATCGTTCATCGACCGAATAGCGATGGAACCCACCCGCCAGATGGTCATAGATGCCGCCCCTCGCCATCCGTTCAAGCGTGAACCGCACCGCATGTCGTGCCCCCTCCGCAATCTGCGTCTGCGCGCCCACACTCTCGCGTGAGGCCGCATCAAGCAGCAGATCAAGCGCCGACGAATGCGGAAACTTCGGCTGCGACCCAAACCCGCCAGCTCGCGGATCGAACTGCTTCAGGATCGCCGCCACCATCGTGAGCACCAGCCCCGGCCCCAGCGTTCCCCCACGCCCGGAAAACGTCTCGTTCTGCTCGATTGCCTCCATCACGCTTCCGGCGGACTCATTGACCTCATCCCGTCGGTTCTGGAAGGCCTCCGCCATCGTCAGCAGCACCCGCGCAAGACTCGGCCGTCCATGCCGATCATCCGGCGGGAAATACGTGCCACCAAAAAACGGCTTTCCCTCCGGCGTCAGAAATGCCGTCAGCGGCCATCCCCCTTGCCCGCTGATGGCCGCCACCGCCGCCTGATACCGCGTATCCACATCCGGCCGCTCATCCCGGTCCACCTTCACCGCAACAAAGTGCTCATTGATGATCGCCGCGGTCTGCTCGTTCTCGTACGACTCCCGATCCATCACATGGCACCAGTGACACCACACCGCCCCAATATCGAGCAGCACCGGCTTGTCCTCCGCCTTCGCCCGCGCAAACGCCGCCGCGCCCCACGGCTCCCATTGCACCGGCTGATGCATCGCCGATCGTAGATACGCGGACGAAGCCGTCCGCAGCCCGTTCAACTTGCTCTCCGGAAACGAAGCGATCTCACTCATAGATCTACAAGTCTATTCGCCATCCAAAGCCTTCTTCCCGAAGGTTCAAATCAAGCCGCTCTCGTAGTTTGGTCGTCACTCCGAGCGGAGCGAGGAACCCCCTCCATTCGCCCTTATTGACGGAGCGAAGCGACGCGCCCTCGCTCGAGAGCGGACACCAGCACACACCTTCAGGTAACTTGCTCCAGCTAAAGCACAAAAGCTCGTCGCGTCTCGGACCAACGACGAGCCCCTGCACACACCTACGCCGGAGGTGGCGTCCCCAAGATTGGCTTCGGCGGCTCCGGCGGCTTCGGCGCCGTCAACCCCGGTATATGCGGCTGCTGGCTCACAACGCCCGTCGCCGCATCCACCAGGCTGATCCCGTACCGGTCGAGCGTGTTCGAGAGGATCTGCTCCAGATTCACACGATCGACCGCATACGCCGCCGTGGCCGAAATAAGATTATTCTCCGCCGTCGCCAGACTCCGCTCCTGCACCAGCACATTCGCCGTCGTCGACGCCCCCAGCTTGTACTTTTTCTGCTCCGCGTCCAGACTCTGCGCCGCAAAGTCCCGCGCCGCCTGCGCCGATTGCACACTCGCCCGGTCGTTCGTCAACGCATATTGTCCGTTGATCACGTTGATGCGCGTCTGGATGTACAGCTGCTGCAGCCGCATCTGCGTCTGCCGGTACTCCATCTGCGACCGCGCCTGATCCGCCTGCGCCGCCCGGTTCCGCAGCGGAACATTCATGTTCACGCCAACCCCGTAGTCGGGAAAGTTATTGTTCACCGTGTTCTGCAGCACCGATCCGTATCCAGAAGGCGGTACAGGGGTTCCACCCCCAACTACCGGGTTATAGATCGGGCTCGCTGCTCCGCCCAGCGCTGACCCCCCATAAAAAGCAAAAGCATCTACTGTGGGCAAAAGCCCGTTTTTAAACGCCTTAATCGTGATCTCATTGTTCTTCATATTGAGTACCGCCTGCTCGATCTGCGGATTATTCACGAAGGCCTGCTTCACCAGATCCTCGATCCCTGTATCCTCCTCCGGCAGCCGATCCAGCCCCACACGATCCGTCGGAATCACCGGCGCGTTCGACAGCTGCGGATCCGACAGGTTCCGCGCAATCGCCTGCTTCATTAATAGCTGCTGGTACTCCAAGTTCGACTGCGCCGTGATCAAGGCCTGCTTGTCACTCGCCACCGTGGCGTCCGAGTTCACCACATCGAGCGGCGCCAGCGTGCCGATCTCTAGCTGCTTCCGGTTGTCCGAAGCCAGTTGCGTGCTCTGCTGCAGCGCCCGCTCCTTGGACTGCTCGTTCTCGTACGCACTGACCAGACTCCAGTAGATGGTCTCGATCTGTGTCACCGTGTAGAGGATCTGCTGGCGGAACGATGAATCCGTAATGCGCCGATCGTTCTTCGCCTGCAGAATGAAACGGGTATTGAGGCCGTAGCCGAAGCCCTGCAGCAGGTGTTGCGTAGCTTGTGCCCTTAGAGAAGATTGCAGTAGCGGACTGAATTGAGTGTTGAGGCTGTTGGTTGTCTGGCGCGAGTTGTTGAACGTGACGTTAAGCAGCGTTCCCGTCTTGAATCCCTGCTGGTACCCGAAGTCGTACGTCTCAGTGTTTTGACTAAGGAAGTTTGTTCCAGTGAGGAACGTAACTGACT
>CAXSEC010000117.1:0-11251 GCA_964236325.1 uncultured Acidobacteriaceae bacterium
CAGCCATAAGGTTGAGGCGATCACTCGAGATTGCAGGATCGACCGCACTCTCAGAGGACGAGGAGCTCTCAGCGGGCTCGGAGAGATCAAGCGGCGCATGCAGCGCGGCCTGGAGATCCAGATTGAGAGTCGTCGGCGCGGCGGCCTGGACAGGCACCTGGGTGTGAGTCAGAACTTGAGGGACGGCGAAGCTTTCACCCTGCTCCGCGTGGCTCGCCACGGCAAGTGGCGCAACGAAGAGAGCAGCCGCGGCAAGACCGCTGAGGCGACCGAAGGATGAAGTGGAACGATGTGGCGTGGTCATAAGAATGGAACTCTCCCCTGAGATGCGGGCTATTGCCCTGCTTGGCACTAACCCAGGACGCACACGGATGTTGTGCCCGTCTTTGATGTAAGACGCGCCCAATTGCGGATTTGACGCAGTTGCCCCATGACCGCACTGTGATGCGATGAAAGGATCGCCGCGGAGGAGCACCGACACTGGATGCTCCTCCTTGCCCTGGACCAGGTGCTCTAGTGGATATCGAACTGTTCCGGATGCAGGGTCGGGTCGGATTTGACGAGGATCGTCTTTCCGACCATCTCCTCCATCTCCTGCAGCCACTTCGCCGTGGGGCTCTTGAGCTGTTTGACGACCTCAGGATTGACCCGCAGCATGACATCGCCACGATCCAGATTCTTCTGCATCTTCCGCATTTCGATGTAGATGTCGTTGCAGACGGTCACCGCGGATTTGACCATGCCGGTGCCCGCACATACGCCGCAGGTGGTGGAAAGGGTTCGTTCAAGCGACTGCTTGACCCGCTTGCGGGTGATGGCGACGAGCCCGAAGTCGTTGAATTGAAGGACCTTGGACGGCGCGCGATCCTTCTTCAACTCTTCCTCGAGAACGGCCATGACCTTGTGACGATTCTTGCGGTCGTCCATGTCGATGAAGTCAATGATGATGATGCCCCCCAGGTCGCGCAGGCGGATCTGCCGCACGATCTCCGGGATGGCATCGAGGTTGGTCTTGACGATGGTGTCTTCGAGCCGCGCCGTCTTGCCGACATACTTGCCGGTGTTGATATCGATGGCGACCAGAGCTTCGGTCTGGTTGATGACAATTGAGCCGCCACTCTTGAGCCAGACCTTGGAGCGAAGGGCCTTGTTGATCTCTTCCGTGATGCCGAACTGCTCAAAGAGCGGCGTGTCTTTGGTGTAGAGCTTGACGCGCCGGATGAGCGAGGGCTGAAAACGCTGCAGGAAGCGCAGCACGCGCTCGTACTCTGTCTCTGTATCAACCCAGATGGCCGAGAAGTTGTCGGTTACCTGGTCGCGCAGAACGCGCTCCACGAGGTTGAGATCGTGATAGATCAGGGCCGGAGACTTTGAGGCCTCGGACCGCTGCTTGATGTCGGCCCAGAGATTGAGCAGGAAGCGAAGATCGCTGCGCAGCTCTTCTTCGCTGGCGCCGGAGGCTGCGGTGCGGACGATGAAGCCGCCGCTTGCCTCGCCCTTCTCGGAGAGCAGAATCTCCTTCAGGCGGCGACGTTCGCCGTCGGACTCAATTTTGCGCGAGACGCCGGTGTGATTGACCGTGGGCATGAAGACAAGGAAGCGGCCGGGAAGCGCGATGTGCGAGGTGATGCGAGCGCCTTTTTTGGCGATCGGCTCCTTGGCGATCTGCACCAGAACCTCTTGCCCAGGCTTGAGCAGATCGCTGATGGCGGGCAGGTTGGTGGTCTGTGCCGAGCGGTGACCGTCGCGCCGGCCATCGCGAGAACCGGGTCGGCTGCCGGAGCTGCGATCCCGTTCGCCGCCCACGCTCGCGCTGCTCGCGAGGGGTGAGGTGGAGCGTGATCGGTCGGTGCTTCGGTCCGAGCCCCGGTCGCGGTCGCGTCCACCGCGCCGGCCATCGCGACGCCCGCCCCGCCGCCGATCGCCGCGCTGATCGTCAAGCGGGTTGCTGTCGGCTGCAAGGGCAGCACTCGATGAATCAAGGTCGCTGCGATCCCTGTCGGATCGATCTCTCGGCGACCGCTCTCCAGTGAAGTCGGCCTCGGTAAAGCCCATAGGGTCTACGGGATCCGCAGGTTCGCGCGAGCTGGCGAAGGCTGTGTCCTCGACCGAATCTTCTTCCTCAAACGCGTAGTCTTCATCCTCTTCGTCATGTGCGGGCTCGGATGGCTGGGTGATCTCGTCGATCGACATCTCGCGCAGCATGGTTCCAAGATCGGCTGCACCTTCGAGGGTCTCCTCTTCATCATCGTCATAGTCCATCTCTTCGATGGAGGCGGCGTGGAGCGTCGTGGTGCGGAAGTCCTCTTCTTCTATCTCGGGCTCATCGTCTGCCTCGTGGGCGAGCTCTTCGACGATAAGATCATCCGCCTCGTGAGAGATCTCGGGAGCGGCTGCCGGGAGCGCTGCCGCGGAATGGGCGCTTCCGGGCTCACCGGGCTGCGGCAGGATAGGCTCCTGCAGTGCCGGGCTCGCCGCCTCTGCAGTCCGAATGGCAGTCTCGTGCTGCAAGGGGGATGTAGGATCGGCGATATCCTGCGCTGGCGGCGGGGGCGGCTCCTGCGAGAGCATCTCGCCTTCAGAGCTGATCGAGGTCATGTCGTGCGCTGCGCTGGCCGGGTTGCTGGTCTGGTCGATGGCTGCCGGGTGAGGCTCCAGATCGCTCTCGCTGTGCAGCCGCGCGAGCGGGGTGCCGGGCGGCGGGGTGATGGTGTGGGCAAGCGTCGGCTGCTCAAGCGTGGGCGCCGCCTCGGGCGCTGGCTGACGCAACTCTCGTGGAGGAGCGGGATCAACGCGATAGGAGGCAGAGCCCTCTGTGGGTTCGTACTCCTGGCTTGCTGGCTGGTGGCTTGCAGAGTCCTGGCTTGCTGGCTGCTGGCTTGCTGGCTCCGCAGCGAGTGGAGCCGCAGTAACTATTTCCGGAGCTGGGACAGTCTCGGGAGTTGGAGCGGTCGCCGAAGTTTCTGCGCTTGGCGTGGGGTGCGGGTCGCTGGAGACGACCGCGGGTGCAGCTTCGGCCAGAGTGACTGCGGCCTGAGTCGGCGGCGCGATCGCTGGACCATCTTCATCCTGCTCTACCGGTGCAGGCTCGTTGCGAAGTGGCACAGCAGGCGCGACCCGCAAGGAGGCGTCGGTTGGTCTGTCCGTTGATCGGGAGGACCGACCTCGATCGTCCCGCTGGGAGGTGGAGCGGCCATCGCGCCTACTGCTGTCGCGACTGCCCTCTTGCCGCGCGTCACGGCGTGGCTCAACACCCGCGCTGGCGGAAGGAGACCGCGGACGGAGGGTCTCCCCGGGAAGAACATTGCCTCCGTCCCATGCGCCGGGCAGCGTGAAAGCGGGTGCGGGGGCAGGCGCGGCGGCGGGGCTCTGGGCTGCTTCCCCGCCCTGCCGGTACTTCGACAGACTCTCGCCAGGGAGGATGATCGGCTCTACGGGCGCACTCTCCGCGCCATGCTGATCCGCGGCGTCATCGACGCCGTAGAAGGCTTGTGACGGAGCGAAGCCACGAGGAGCACGCGGGCGATCATCCCGTCGATCACGGCCTCGTCCACCACGCTCTCGTCGCCCACGCTCACTGCCCTCGCGTGAGCTGGCGCTACGCGGCTCGCGCGCCTCGAAAGAAGGGGGCGGCGTCGAGGAACTCTGAACCTCTTGCCGAGGGGAGGATTCGAACGGTGACGCGGCTACAGGGTAGGTCCGGTCTTCGACTCGCTGGGCGCCGGTTGCGGAGGCCTCCAGATCCACGTTGTCGTTTTGTGGTGAAAGATCGTAGCCGGAGGATGGATCGGGGGGGAGAGTCGAGGCGTCGAGCGCGGATGTGCCTGCGGCGATCTGATCGCTCGAAGACTCTTCGCGGTTGCCACCACGGCCCCGGCGACGACCACGGCGGCCGCGCCATCGTCGGCTGCCGTCAGCACCAGGCGCGCCCTCGCCGAGGTCTGCATCGATTCCACTGGCAGGAGACGGTTGCTGGATAGGCGCCTCCAGTGCGGGCGCGGCGTCGATAAAGGCCGGGGTTTCGGCGATGGGACGGGGCTCACGGGGCTGCTGGTCGCGGTTTCCGCCACGTCCGCGACGTCGCCCGCGATCGTTGCGGTCGCCTCGCTCGTTGCGATCGCTGCGCTCTCCACGCTCGGCAGACCGGCCCTCGGGCGGGGTAGCGATAGCTGGCTCGCGGGTGGGGCTGGCTGATCGCGGAGTCTCGTAGTTAGGCCGGTCAGAGGCTTCCGGGAAGGAAGCCGGTGAAATATCGGCCGTCTGGCCGTCGCGTCCGCGATCGTTGCGGCGCGGGGTGGCTCGGCTGCGGTCGGCTGTGTCGAAGTCTGCGGAGTCACCGGCTTCTTCCATGAAATCAGTGATATAGAGGAAGGCGTCGCGCTCGAGGCCGACGTCGACGAAGGAGGACTGCATGCCTGGAAGCACGCGCGTCACCTTGCCGTTGTAAATGGATCCGGCGAGCGTGTACTCGTTCTCGCGCTCGTAGTAGATCTCGGTGAGTTCGTCGTGTTCGACGATTGCTAGCCGCGTTTCATGCGGCGTAGAGGAGATATAGATCTCTTTTGACATTCGATTCTGCTCTTTCTGCCCGGCCCGGTTGAGGTCGCGGACGGCAGACAAGACAGAGAGACGATCGGAGTGACCGAGCCGAAGTGGCTCAGGCACACCCTGGAGGGAACGGGCAGGAGCGGTCTGCGGAGGCTCGTGGGACTTCGGCCGATGTCTTCGAAGATGTTGATGGTGCTGCAGTTACACTCCCGGTGGGAGAGTTTGCGGCGATATCGGACGAAGTGGAGAAACGAGAGAACGCGAGGGACGCTGGCGAGTCACAGGATGTGGCGGAAACAATCTCGCGTGTGCGAGGCGGGGCCGTTTGCCATCCGGGTACGATCATTCGCCTGAAGACCTGCCCGGCCAACGGGTTCGAGCGAATCTCTGGCTGGCCGGCCTTTTCTGCTTAGAATTCTATTGCCGTTCGTGGCACCTGGCGCCCAAGGAACGGAGTTTTGCCGGGGCGGCATCTACAACCGACCGGCGCCTTCAGTATGGCACGACCTGCCGCCCGCCGACCAGAGCTGCTGTAAGAATGGTGCGGCTCAAAGACTATGTTGTTGTATCTGCACGGTTAGTTGACGAAGCGCCGCATACGAATGTTCATGACGATGCCGAGGGCAAGGAAGGTGAAGAGGATGGAGCTGCCGCCATAGCTCATGAGCGGGAGGGGGATGCCGGTGACGGGCATGAGGCCGAGGACCATGCCGATGTTGACGGCGATCTGGAAGAGGATGACGGCGACGATGCCCATGATGAGGAAGCTGCCGGGCAGATCCGCCGCAGTCTGGGCATTTTGGATAAGGCGCATAAGTATAAGGAAATAAAGGACAAGGATGCCAATAGCGCCGACGAAGCCATGCTCTTCGCAGAAGGCGGCGAAGATGAAGTCGGTGTAGGGGATGGGGAGGAAGTCGCCCTGGGTCTGAGTGCCTTTGTTGGCGCCCTTGCCCCAAATGCCGCCGGAGCCGACGGCGATGAGGGACTGGCGGATCTGGTAGCCGGAGCCTTTGGGGTCGGAGTCGGGATCGAGGAAGCTGGTAAGTCGTGCTTTTTGATAGGGTTTGAGGAGTTTGCCGGTGCTCCAGCCGATGCCGCCGACGACCAGGAAGCCGAGCAGGATGATGCCGGCCTGCCTGGGGCGGAGGCCGCCGAGGAAGAGGCCGCAGAGCAGGATGGGGATATAGGTGAGGGCGGTGCCGAGGTCAGGCTGCTTGAGAACGAACAGCATAGGGACGCCGACGAGCGCGAAGGCCTTGCCTATGTCTTTCCAGGTCAATGACTTGCCGGTGAGCTTCCAAAAGTAGCGAGCGACGACGATGATGAGCACGAGCTTGACCCACTCGGAGGGCTGGAAGTGGATGCCGCCGCCGAGGTTGATCCAGCGCTGGCCGCCGAGGACCTTGGTGCCGACGAGCTTGACGGCGACGAGCGAGGCGATGGAGATGATGTAGGCGGGGACGGCAAAGTCGAGCAGGCGATGGTAGTCGATCAATGAAATGAGGAACATAAGACAGGTGCCGACGATCAGGAACTCGATCTGCTTGGCGTCGAAGCCGTGGAACTTGGTATGGGCGGTGGCAGATTTGATCTCGAAAACACTGATGATCGAGAGGAGGAGGACGAAGCCGAGGAGCACCCAATCGAAGTCGCGGAAGGTGGAGAGGCGGCGCATGCTTTTGAGGGTACTTTATGTGTGCTTTTGGGTGAGGTTAAGCGGGGTTTCGGGGAGGTTAGAGGGGGGTTTGGTGGAGGTTGTGTTTCGCGTCGCTGCGCTCCGTCGTTAAGAGCGGAATGCGGGGGTTCCTCGGCTGCGCCTTGGAATGACAAACAAGATTACAGGCGGGCGGGGGTTGTACGTCCCACCCATGTCGCGATGAGACTGCGCCATGGATGGAGCACCGGAAGGGTGGTGGCAATGGAAGAAGACAGGCAACGGCAAGAGCAAGGACCAATGCGGGGGTCTCTCCGCTTCGCCGTGCGGGTAGGGCCGCACGGCTTCGGTCGAGATGACGGCTTCTTAGGTTGGGGTTAGAAGAGGGCTTTGAGGCCGAACTGGACGATGCGGGGGTCGAAGGTGCTGGTGATGGCTCCGCCGGTCTGGATGGGGACGGTGGCGCCGGCGGTGGTTTTTGCGGAGGAGTTGGCGAAGGTGGTGGCGGGGGTGTTGAAGTTGGTGTGGTTGAAGGCGTTGTAGAGCTCGCCGCGGAACTCGATTTTGAGGGTGTCAACGGGGGTGTCGAAGCGTTTGTTGAGGGCGAGGTTGAGGTTGTTGTACTCGGGGCCGCGGCCGGGGTTACGGGCGATGTTGCCGAAGGGGCTTTGGCCGGCGGTGAGGGTGGGGATGGAGATGGCGCTGCCGGTTGGGTTGGCGGCGGTTGCGACGTTGACGTACTGAATGGAGCTGCCGTTGGAGCTTGCCTTGTTGAGGTTATTGAGGGCGACGCCGGGGTTGCGGTTGGGGCGGTACTCGTTGGCGCCGCGGTAGGTGGCGGCGATGCCGGAGACCTGGTTGGCGGTGGGCGGGTTGTAGAGGACCTGATAGGGGAAGCCGGACTGCGCCTGATTGACGGCCGAGACCTGCCACTCGCCGGCGACGGCGTTGAGGATGCCACCGCGATCCATGTAGCGACGGCCGCGGCCGAAGGGCAGATCGTAGACGAGCGAGGTGGTGTTGATGAGGGGCTGGTTGTACTCGGACTGGCCGTAGTCGCCGGCGAGGTTGCGGTAGTCCTGGGGCGAGGGGGTGTTGGATTCGAGCGAGGCGCCGGCGTTATCGAGCGCGTGCGAGAAGGTGAAGGAGTTGAGCAGGGTGAGGCCGCCGACGAAGCGCTGCTCGTAGCGGATCTGGAGCGAATCGTAGTGGGAGTAGGCCTCGTGGAGGGCGATGGTGATGTCGCCGAAGGCCGGGTTGGGACGGGTGAAGCGGCCGTTGGTCAGCGGCAGCGAGGGATCAGCCTGGTTGTAATTGGCGAGTTGGAGCAGCTTCGAGCCGTGGTTGCCGACGTAGGCGATGTCGAGCAGGGTGTTTTTGGCGAGGGTGCGCTGGACGTCGACGTAGTAGTTCTGTACGTAACTGTCGCGGTAACGATTGGAGTCGATGTAGGTGATGTTGTCGGTGACGGGGTTGAAGGTGAGGGTGGTGGTGGGGAAGCCCTGGTCGATGGGGGTGAAGGCGGCTGGCGATTTGCCGGCGGCGACGACCTGGCGGGTGGCTGGGGCCTGGGTGACGGTGACGAAGAGGGCCTGCGGCGGGTTGATGGCGAGGATGTTGCCGGAGCCGGCGCGATCGTAGTGCGAGTAGCTGATGCCGTAGCCGCCGCGGAGGGCGGTTTTGTCATCGACGGCGAAGGCGAAGCCGAGCCGGGGCGCGGCGTCGTTGTAGTCGGGCTGGTAGGTGTACTTGTTGCCGGAGCCGGCGGTTATGAAGGCGGAGAGCGGATTTTGACCGAAGGCGATGGGATTGTAGTTCGGGTTGAAGTTCGACTGCTGGTTCTTCTGCTCGTAGTAGGGCGTGGTGTACTCGTAACGCACGCCGAGATTGAGGGTTAGGCGGGGCGAGACCTTCCAGTCATCCTGCACGTAGGCGAAGTGCGACTGGTTGCGAAGATGCGCGACGAAGTAGGACGAGAGCGAGTAGGCGCTGGACGCGCCCCAGAGGAAGTCGGCGACGTAGTTGTCGGTGGTG
Organism: uncultured Acidobacteriaceae bacterium; assembly: GCA_964236325.1. GTDB lineage: Bacteria > Acidobacteriota > Terriglobia > Terriglobales > Acidobacteriaceae > Edaphobacter. The sequence continues at coordinate 8,240 of CAXSEC010000117.1, forward strand.
GCGGTGCCGGTAGCTTTTCCGGCGACGTAAGGACGCGAGTAGCCGCCGGCGAAGGTGAACGAGCCATAGAGCGGGTTGGTATCTTCGACGGCCATCCAGACGTGCTGGTATTCGTAACCAAACTTGAGCGAATGGTTGCGAATGACCCAGGAGTAGTTGATTTTAGGGTCGAGCAGGGCGGGGTTCTGGAACTGCGGGTTGGTGGTCTGGCGGCCGAGGGCGTTGATGCCCGTGATGGCGATGCCAGGGATGCCGCCGGCGACGATGGGATCGGTGGGCAGACCGGGGAAGCTGACGCCGGGGTTGTCGCCGATCGAGAGCGAGAACTTGCCGGCCTTGGTGCGGGAGAGGCCGACGCGCGCGTCCAGCAGCTGGTTGGGGCTGATGACGCGGGTGTAGCCGATGGCGGCCTGTTGATCGAGAATGCGCTGTTTGCCGTTCGAGTTGCCATCGAGCGGAAGGCCGAAGATGGGGAAGTCGGTGGCGTTCTGCTTGAGGTCGGAGACGCGGAGGAAGAAGGAGTTCTTCGGGTTGAGGGTGTAGTCGAGGCGGATGTCGCCTTTGTCCGAGAAGTTCTGCGAGCGCTGGGCGGGGTTGGTGTAGTTGTTGGAGGCGGCGGTGCCGGGACCAAGCGCGGCGATGTCCTTCGCGAGGATGCGGGCGGACGGTGATAGGTCGGTCGCGGTGAGGATGGACTGACCGGCGGCGTAGTTAGCACCGGTGTAGGGATCCTGCACGGCGGTAGAGAAGACGCCGTTGAGCTGGTTGGGCGTGGGCAGGGTGACGGTCGAGACCTGCTTGCGCTCCTGGCGGAAGCCCTCGTAGTCCACGAAGAAGAAGAGCTTGTCCTTGAGGATGGGGCCGTTGAAGTTGCCACCAAACTGGTTACGAATGAACTGGGGCTTGACGCCGCCGGGTGGACGGAAGAAGCCGGTGGCGTTGAGGTCGGTGTTGCGGAGGAAGTCGTAGCCGCGGCCGTGGAAGCTGTTGGTGCCCTGGGCGAAGGCGACGTTGATGACGGCACCGGAGGCGCGGCCGTATTCGGCGGTCTCGTTGTTGGTGACGACGGAGAAGGCAGCGATGGAGTCTGGCGGGGGCTGGATGATCTGGTTTGAGAAGCCCTGGTTGGACTCGCCGTAGGCGTTGTTGTCCATGCCATCGAGCAGGAAGTTATTGAAGATGGAGCGCTGACCGTTGATGTTGAAGGAGCCTTCGCGAAGGAGGCCGGTGTTGGCGGTGCTCGAGAGTGAGCCGGCGGTGGCGCGGGCGCCGGTGGTGAGGCCGATGAGGTCGGAGTAGTTGCGGCTGACGAGGGGGAGCGCGGCGGTCTGATAGTTGGTGATGATCTGGCCGCGCTGGCTGGTGTCGGATTCGACCTGGAGGTTGATGCCGGTGACTTCGACGGTGGTGCCGGCGTCGCCGACGGCGAGGGTGAGATCGACGCGCTGGCGGGTGGAGACGGAGACGGTGACGTCAGTAGCGCTGGCGTCGGTGAAGCCGGGATGCGCGATGAGAACGGTGTAGGCGCCGACGCGGAGGGCGGGGACTTCAAAGTCGCCCGAGCCGTTCGAGGTGCGAGTGCTGACGACGCCGGTAGCGGTATTTGTAACCGTTACGGTGGCATTCGGGATGACGGCGCCGGAGGCATCGTGCACGGTGCCGACGATGCTGCCATTTTCATATTGGGCGAGGGCGGAGACGGGCAGGCACAGCAGGGCTGCGAGGGCGAGGCGTTGGAACTGAGGCATGAAGGTGAGGGTACGGGGAGAGTGTTGCGGGGGCGTTAAGGGGAGGTTGCAGGGAGGGCGGTGTTGCATAGTAGGATCGTCCGATGCAACTGCCTGTGCTGCTGAGAAGATTCCTGCTGCAAAGCATGTGTTGGACAGGGCTTTGCGTGGGGACGGAGCTGGTGTGCCGGTTGCTGCTGCGCTGGCCGTATCCGTATAACTATTGGGCGATGCCGCCGCAGGAGCTGTTTGGCGACTTCCACAATTATGTAACCAAGTTTGGTTTTTTTCATTCACCGGCGTTCTTTCTGGGTCCGCCGTTGACCTATCCGGCGCCTGCGGTGGCGCTGTACCGGCTGTTTGTGCTGGATGGCGGGCGCCATGTGCGGACGGCGGTGGGCTTGTATGTTGGCTTTGCGCTGCTGACGTTTGTGGGCGGCACGGTGATGTTTGCGAAGAGCCTGGTGCGGCGCGGGCTGGATGTGGGGAGTGCGCGGATGTTTGCGGGGGCGGCGCTGCTGCTGTCGTTTCCGGTGTGGTTCGAGCTGCACCAGGGCAACATCGAGGCGATGGTGTGGGTGTTGGTGTCGCTGGGTCTGTGGGCGGTGTGGACGGACCGCTGGTGGTGGGCGGCGGGGCTGTTGGGCGCGGCCGGAGCGATGAAGCTGTTTCCGTTAATTCTGCTGGCGCTGTTTGTGTCGGGGCGGCGGTACCGCGAGCTGGGCGCGGCGGTGGCGACGGCGGGGGTGGTGACGGGGGTGAGTCTGTGGCTGGTTTGCCCGGAGATGGCGGAGAGTGTGCGGGGAACGATGGCGGCGATGGGGGCGCTGCATGGCCAGATGATTTCGCTGCGGTCGATCAATATGGGGTTCGATCACGGACTGCTGAGCCTGATCAAGAGTCTGCTGCCAGCGACGATGGCGGCGGCGACGATGGAGCTGGTGGTGCGGGGCTATGTGGTGTTGGCGGCGGTGGCGGGGGTGGCGCTGTATGTTGGGCGGATTCGGCATTTGCCGATGGCGAATCAGATGATTTGCCTGGGGGTGGCGTCGGTGCTGCTGCCGCCGGTGTCGTTCGATTACACGCTGATCCATCTGGGGACGGCGCTGGTGCTTTGCAGCCTGGCGGCGGTGGAGGGGGATCGATCATGGGGGCTGGCGGCGGCGTTGGGGCTGCTGGCGTTTCTGCTGAGTTTTCAGTCGGAGCTGATCTGGCAGGGGGTTCGGGTGGCTGGGCAGTTGAAGGCGGTGGGGTTGATGGGGTTGTTGGGGGTGGGAATGCGGTG
>CAXSEC010000118.1:0-11043 GCA_964236325.1 uncultured Acidobacteriaceae bacterium
CGCTGCAGATGGTCGATCTAGGCAAGAAGAAGACCTATGTTTACAAGAATATGAAAATTGTCTTTGTGAATGACAAGGTGAGTGACGTGCAGTAGCGAGGGCGCCGTAATCTTCTCGCGCGCGTCGACGATTGAAGAGCCCATACCAGGAGGAAGCACGATGAGCGCACGAATTCGAACCAGTTCCGGTATCGCGGCAGGTCCTGCCCCCGCGAGAGACTCCGCTGCCGCGATACGACGAGTTGTGGTGAGCCTGCTCCTGGTTCCCGCTGCGCTTTCCGCACAGACGGTGAAGAAGACTGCTGCTCCGCCCGCGGCCCCTCCCGCCAAGGCGGCTGCCGCCGGTGCAAAGATGCCTGGTGCCGCCCGGAGTGGCCCTGCGGGGGCAAAACCGCCTGCGGCCAGGACTGCTGGCGGAGGCACTCGGACCATGACGGCGCATGGGGCCGAGGTGACGAAGAGTCCGAGCGGGCGAGTTGAGAGCGTACGAACGCCGAGCGGCAAGGTTGCCGAGTTTGGATCGAACGGCAGAGTTCACGAGGTGCGCGATCCTGCCCGCAACATGACAGTGATGCGGGGCCCAGGCGGCATGCGGCGCACCGAAGTGGAACGCGCGGACCACTCGCGCCTGGTTGCCGAGGGTCATGGCCGAGGGTATATCCAGCGGCCGTACACGTATGGTGGGCACGCCTATTACAGCCGCGCCTACTACTACAACGGCAGCCCGTATAACGCCTACTATCGCGGCTATTACTATAACGGCGTCTATCTCAACGGCTATATGCCGGCGTACTACTACCCGCCGGTTTACTACGGTTGGGCCTATAACCCGTGGCCGGCGCCGGTGGTCTACACGTGGGGGTGGAGCGGCAACCCGTGGTACGGCCACTACAACACCTACTTTGCGCCGTATCCGGTCTACCCGAGCGCGTCCTACTGGCTTGCGGACTACCTGGTGGCGGCGAGCCTGGCCAATGCGTACGCCTCGCTTCCCGCCTCGGCGAAGCTCTCTGCGGAGCCGGGCTCGCCGCGGCTGGTGTATGCCTCCTATGATCCAGCGACTGGCACGACTTCGCCGACGATGACGAAGGAGGTCAAGGACGCCGTTGCGGAGGAGATCCAGAGCGAGCTTGCGGTGCAGAAGTCGGCTGGCGGCGAGGCTGACGCGGCCAGTTTGAAGGTGCTTCTGGCGGATAAGAAGCCGCACGTGTTCGTTGCTTCCTCGGGCCTGACGGTGATGTCGGACGGGCAGGACTGCGGGCTCACCGAGGGAGACGTTCTCGCGCTTGGGACCGCACCTGCGGCCGAGGCCTCGACCGCCGATCTGAAGGTGCTTGCCAGCAAGCAGGCGGACTGCGCGAAGGGCAACACGGTTGCCGTGGCGATGACCGATCTGCAGGAGATGCACAATCATCTTCTGGCGTCGATCGACCAGGGGATGGCTCAGATGAAGGACCATCCTGGCCAGGGCGGTCTGCCCACGCCGCCGGCTGAGGCGATCGCCGGCACCAAGCAGGCGCCCTATGCCGCGGCCGCGCCTGCGCCTGATCCGAATGGGGCCGCTGAGCTGGATAAGGAGGCGCAGCAGGGCGCGGAGGTCGAGCAGCAGGTGGTCGCGGAGGCGAGCAGGGACGATCAGGACCAAACGCCGTCCACACCCACGCAGACAGCGGGGTCTGCTCCGGCTGCTCCTGTTGCGGCGCAGCACTCTGGACCGGTGGCGATTGTGCTGGGGATGACGCCGGCGCAGGTGGTTGCGGGCAAAGGTGAGCCAACGAACAAGGTGAATCTTGCGAGCAAGCAGATGTACATCTACCCGGACATGAAGATTACGTTTGTGAATGGCAAGCTGACGGACGTTCAGTAGGCGGGCCGATCGCCTGGAAGGCTGCGGGAGGAGCCAGTGGAACGCTTCTCCCGCAGAGTGCCAGCGCTGATGTCGTCGGGAGCGAGACAGGAAGGTCGGGTTGTCCGGGGTCGCGGGGATGGGTGGTGTCATCCTATTGGGTATGGCGACGAAGAAGGCGACGAAGCGGGAGCCGGTTGGCTCGGGCATGGGATCGGTGGTAGAGGCCGCGGAGGCGAAGGCGGCGGCGATGAGTGCGGTGGCGGGCGAGGCTGGCGGTAAGCCGCCTATCTACCTGCTGGACTCGATGGCGTTTATCTTTCGGGCGTATCACGCGATGCAGCGATCGCGGCCGATGTCGACGCGGACGGGGATTCCGACGGCGGCGACGTACGTGTTCGTGAACATGATCAACAAGCTGCGGAAGGACTTCGCGCCGGTGTACATGGCGGCGGTGTATGACGTGGGCGCGCCGGTGCACCGGAACGAGATGGCGTCGCAGATGAAGGACGTGAAGAAGTTCAACATCAAGGCGCAGGCGTTTGAGGTGGTGGAGTATGGCGGGTACAAGGCGAACCGGACGGAGACGCCGCCGGACCTGGTGCTGCAGCAGCCGTATATCCGGCGGGCGCTCGATGCGTTTCGGATCCCGATTCTGAGCTATGCGGGGTTTGAGGCGGATGACGTGATCGGGACGCTGAGCTGCAAATTATCGGCGCTGGGGCATAAAGTTTTTGTGGTTTCGTCCGATAAGGACATGATGCAGCTAGTGAACGCGGACGTGAACATACTGAACCCGACGAAGGACAATTTGATCCTGGATGCGGCGGGCGTGGAGGCGGTGCTGGGGGTGCCGCCGGAGCGGGTGATTGATGTGATGGCGCTGCGGGGAGATGCGATTGACAACATTCCGGGGGCGCCGGGGATCGGGGATAAAGGATCGGTGGAGTTGATTCAGCAGTTCGGGACGGTAGAGGCCGCGCTTGATCGGGCGGAGGAGGTGAAGAAGAAAACGTATCGGGAGTCGTTACAAAACAATCGCGAGAATATTTTGCTCTCAAAAGAGCTGGTGACGATCCATAACAGCGTGCCGATTGAGTACTCGATTGAGGAGATGCGGACGCAGCCGATCGATACGGCGGCGTGCCGAGTGCTATTTGCGGAGCTTGAGTTTACGACGCTGCTGAAGGAGCTGGCGCCGGATGTGGATACGACGCCGGTGACGTTCAACACGCGGCCGACGGATGCGGAGGTTGCGGCGGTACTGGCGGAGGCGCGGGCCGGCGGTGGGCTGGCAATCGCGGTGATGGAGGATGCGCAGTCGCTGGCGGAGGAGGTTCGGGCGGAGACGGCGGAGAGTGAAGAGGCGGAGCCGGAGCCTGTGGAACCGGAGACGATGCCGCTGTTCGGCATGAGCGCGATGGAGCCGGTGGCGGAGGTGAAGGTAGCGGATCGGGGATGCCGGCTGGGTCTGGCGGCGAAGGCGGAGGTGGCAATCGAGGTGGGCATTGATGCAGCCGGGGTGCGCGAGGCACTGGTCGATGCGACGCTGCCGAAGCATGTGCATGACCTGAAGGCGGTGACACGAGCGCTGGCGGCGCAGGATGTGGCGTTGGCGGGCGAGGTGACTGACGTGATGCTGTGGAGCTATCTGGTGAATCCGACACATGGCTCGCATACGCTGGCGGATGTGGCGGCGCGGAGCTCGAATCGGGCGCTGACGCATGCGCCGGAGACGCTGCTGGCGGAGTCGGCGAGCGCTGTGGAGCGGCTGATGGGAACGCTGGGCGAGCAGATGACGGATGCGACGGCGTCGGCCTCGGGACGGGCGGGTGAAGGCAATGGAGAGCGGGCGCGACTCGAGGATGTGTACAGGACGATGGACCTGCCGCTGGTTCCTGTGCTGCTGCGGATGGAGCAGGTTGGGGTGCGGGTGGATCCGGAGTTTCTGCGGGAGATGAGTGGGCGGCTGACGGTGGACATGGATTCGCTGGCGGAGACGATCTACGCGGGGTCGGGGCACCGGTTCAACATTAATTCGCCGAAGCAGCTGGGGGACGTGCTGTTCAACAAGATGAACCTGGCGAAGCCGATGAAGTATGGCAAGGGCAAGGTGATCTCGACGGCGCAGGATGTGCTGGAAGAGCTGGCGGAGAAGCATCCGGTACCGATGCAGGTGCTGGAGTATCGGCAGCTGGCGAAGCTGAAGAGCAACTATCTGGATCAGCTGCCGCAGCTGGTGGACCAGGACGGGCGGGTGCATACGACGTTCAACCAGGTGGGCACGTCGACGGGGCGGCTGTCGAGTACGAACCCGAATCTGCAGAATATTCCGACGCGGACGGCGCTAGGGCGGGAGATCCGGAAGGCGTTTATTGCGGCGCCCGGGAACCTGCTCATGTCCGCGGATTACTCGCAGATCGAGCTGCGGCTGATGGCGCATTTTTCGCAGGATGCGCTGCTGCTGGATGCGTACCGGACGGGCAAGGATATTCATACGCTGACGGCGGCTGAGGTCTTCGAGGTGGACGCGGAGACGATGGACAAGGAGACGCGTGCGCGGGCGAAGGCGGTGAACTTCGGCATTGTGTACGGGATTAGCCCGTTTGGGCTGGCGGTGCAGCTGGGGATCGACCAGAAGGTGGCGCGGGAGTATATCGAGCGGTACTTTGACCGGTACAAGGGCGTGCGCGGCTTTATTGACGAGACGCTTGAGACGGTGCGGCGCGAGGGAGCGGTACGAACCTTCTTTGGGCGGGTGCGGCCGATTCCGGATATACAGTCGCGCAACCCAAACATGCGGGGGTTTGCCGAGCGGACGGCGGTGAACACGCCGCTGCAAGGGACGGCGGCGGATCTCATCAAGCTGGCGATGATCAAGCTCGATGCGGAGATTCGGGTGCGGAAGCTGAAGAGCGTGATGACGCTGCAGGTGCATGACGAGCTGTTGTTCGACGTGGTGCCGGAGGAGCGTGAGGAGATGGAGGCGCTGGTGAAGCACGAGATGGAGCATGTAGCGGAGTTTTCGGTGCCGATTGTGGCGGAAGTCGGGGTGGGGGAGAACTGGCGGGATATTAAGTAGGGAGCGTTGAGTCGCAAAATAGCCCGCTGGTAGACTGTAGGTTCGGGCCTGGCGGGTGAGTGAGAGCTGGTGTTTCCGGCGATATCTGGAGAGTGTGTGGATCAGCGGACGAGTGTGGAACTGAAGCGGAGTGACGAACTGGCGGGCAACTATGGCGATGTGCAGCTTGCGGGCTTAAACCGGCGGTCGGCGCTGGTGTCGGCGGCGGTGCTGCTTGGGGTGATCCTGTTGGCGGTGCTGGCGGTGGTGATCTACCAGCAGCGCTCCGAAAAGGCGTCAGAGGCGTTTGGCGCGGCGATGCAGACGTACCAGACGCCGCTGGCGGCTCCGGGGCAGCAGGTGCCTGCGGGGGTGAAGACGTTTCCTTCGACGACGGAGCGCGCAAAGGCGGCGGCCGCGGAGTTTATGCAGGTGGCGAACCAGTACAGCATGACGCCGGATGGGAAGAACGCGCGGTATTTTGCCGGCCTGACCTACATTGAGGCAGGGCAGAATGCGGCGGCGGAAGACACGCTGAAGAAGGTGGCTGGGGGGTGGAACCACGATCTGGGTGACCTGGCGAAGCTGGCGCTGGCGCAGATGTATCGGCAGACGGCGCGGGAGTCGCAGGCGATTGACCTGTATAACCAGATCGCGGCGAAGCCTTCGACGGCGGTGCCGGCGGGGGTGGCGAAGCTGCAGCTTGCGGACCTCTACATGGGTCAGAATAAGCCTGAGGAGGCGCGGAAGATCTACGCCGAGCTGAAGGATAAGGATGGCAAGAGCGCGGCGGGGGTGATCGCGGCGCAGAAGCTGAATCCCGCGGCCGCAACCGCTCCGCAGATGTAACGTTGGCTTGGGTAAGCAGATGTGGCCGCAGCCCTGGTGCTGCGGCTTTCTGCGTTCGGGGCATGAGCTTGCGACCACGTGGCGCTGGCTGGCATGAAATTACGTCGCTGTGAGGTGACTTCGCGGCGGATGGATCGTCAAGCAGCTATGTCAATCCCACGAACAGGGGCTGCATGCTATTACGTGAAGAAGTAGAGAGATTTCTACGATCTTGTCTGGAAGGTCATAGACACACAGGCTGTCGGAGAGGTAGACCTGTATGAAGAACGCCTGGACGCAATGTTGTGACGCCTGAAGGTGTCGGGATCGGTAGGAATGTTATGCGTCGTGTCCTTATTGTGGACGATGAACCGGTTGTCGCCGATACGTTGCGGCTGATCTTTGAGAAGAACGGATTTGAGGCTCAGAGCGTGTACTCGGTGGACGAGGCGATGCTGCGGGCGGAGAGCTTTGCACCCGAACTGATGCTGTGTGACATCAATATGCCGGAGAAGGATGGCGTGGAGTTGATCTCGGCCATGACGCTGGGGTATCCGGCATGCCGGATTCTGGTGCTGACGGGGGCTTACAGCAGTATGGCGCGGGTGCGAGAGTTTGGATCGAAGCTGAAGCGCAAGCTGCCGATCCTGGCAAAGCCGTGCGCGCCGGCGGAGCTGCTGCGCGAGGCTGGCAATCTGCTGCTGCTGGCGTAAGCCGGGTGGCTGTTGCGCAGGCGGATGGCTGCTGGTGTAGCGGGTGTAGGATCAGCGAGAGATGCCGGAGAATGACGACAGACCGGTGACGCTCGCGAGCCTTCGCGCGCAGGGTATTCGCTCCCGGGGCAGGCGCGCGGATGAGGCGGGGTCTGCGAGTCCCAAGGCTGCGGTTTCCAAGATAAATCAAGACGAGCAGGCGCGGGCAGTGTCCCAGATGGGGTTGCTGTTTGTGGATCGCGCGGTGCGAGCGAAGGACCTGAAGGCCGTGGAGGCGCCGGCGTCTGGGGTGAGGGTGCCAGATGCAGTGGCGGCCGATGCGGCTCTCGGGCAGAGTCGGGTGAGGGTGGAACCGGTGCCGGCGGTCACGCCCGCGGCGGATACGACGCCGTGGGGGCGATCGGGCATAGGAGCCACTCGGGCCAGTGGAGCGGTAGACGTTACAGAGACGCGCGCGAGTGAGAAGCGGGTCTGGACGGTGCGGGGGATTGTTGCGGATGTTCGCGGGCGGATTGAAGGCGGATATGGCGAGGTGTGGGTTGAGGGGGAGATCTCGAACTGCCGGCCGGCGGCCTCGGGGCATCTGTATCTGACGCTCAAGGATGGTGAGGCGCAGCTGCCGGTGGTGCTGTTTCGGCGGCAGGCGCAGCTGCTGCGCTTCCGGCCTAATACCGGGATGGCGGTGCTGGTGCGGGGACGGCTGTCGGTCTACGAGGGCCGGGGCGAGCTGCAGCTGATCGCGGAGGTGCTGGAGCCGCGCGGTGCAGGGGCGCTGCTGGTGGCGTTTGAGCAGCTGAAGGCGAGGCTGGCGGCGGAGGGATTGTTTGCGGCGGAGCGGAAGCGGGCGTTGCCGCCGTTTCCGAAGTGCGTTGGGGTGATCACGTCGATCTCGGGCGCGGTGTTGCACGACATTGTGACGGTGGTGCGGCGACGGCACGGACGGCTGAACCTGCTGGTGTACCCGGCCGCGGTGCAGGGCGCGGGCTGCGCGGCGTCGGTGGTGGCCGGGCTGCGCTGGTTTAATCGCAATGCGGAGCGTGTGGAGTTGATTCTGGTGGCGCGGGGCGGGGGATCGCCGGAGGACCTGGCGGGCTTCAATGATGAGGCGCTGGCGCGGGCTATCGCGGCCTCGGAGCTGCCGGTGATTTCGGCGGTGGGACACGAGACGGACTTTACGATTGCGGACTTTGTGGCGGATCTGCGGGCGCCGACGCCCTCGGCCGCGGCGGAGATGATGACGGAGCGGCAGCACCGGATCGAGGAACGGGTGGAGGCGCTCGATCGCAGGCTGCGGCGGGCGAGCGGGTACCGGCTGCTCGAGGCCAGGCAGCGGTTTGCGCGGATGTCTGCTGACCATGTGCTGCGGCGGGTGCAGGCGGGGCTGGACCGGCGGCAGCAGCGCGTGGATGAGCTGGAGCGGCGCATGCTGCGGGCGGTGGAGCGGGCGATGGCGGGACGGGAGCGGCGGGTGCAGGCGTTACAGGGCAGGCTGGAGCGGCAGAATGTCGCGACGCGGCTGATCTGGGGACGAGACCGGATGGGGCGGCTGGAGGATCGGCTGCAGGCAGCGGTGGCAACGGCGCTGACGCGGCGCGGGCGAAGTTTGGAGCGGATGGCGGCTCGGCTGGAGGCGCTGTCGCCGGTGGCAGTGCTGGCTCGCGGCTATGCGTTGGTGTATCGCATGGAGGACACGAACGTTGGCGAGGCGGGGGAAGAGCTCGGCGGGCTGATAAGCTCATCGGCGGAGATCTCGGCCGGGCGCAGGATTCGGGCGCGGCTGGCGCAGGGCTGGCTGACGGCTGAGGTCACGGAGACAGGGCAGGAATGAAGACGCTGTTTGGGACGGACGGGATTCGCGGGGTGGCGGGAGAGAAGCCACTTGATCCGAAGACGATTCAGGCGATTGGCGTGGCGCTGGCGCACTCGCTAAAGCATGAGAGCGGGGCGGCGAAGGTGCTGCTGGGATTGGACACGCGGGAGTCCAGCGGGTGGATTGCGGCGACGCTGACGGCGGGGCTGATGGCGGGCGGGGCGACGGTCGAGAGCGCGGGCGTGATCACGACGCCGGCGATTGCGTTTCTGGCGCGGGAGCATCGATTTTCTGCCGGGGTGGTGATCTCGGCGTCGCACAATCCGTGGCAGGATAACGGGATCAAGCTGTTCGGACCGGACGGGTACAAGCTGCCGGACGCGACGGAGCTGCGGATCGAAGAGGAGATCTACCGGGCGCTGGAGCGAGCGGGCGATGAGGTGGTGGAAGAGCGCGCGCCGGCGGTGAACGAGGCGGATCGGGCGGAGTATGTACGGTTCCTGCTGGCGGCGGTGCCGGGGTTGACGCTGGAGAACCGGAGGATTGTGATCGATTGCGCCAATGGCGCGGCGAGCGCGGTGGCGCCGCTGCTGTTCAGCGATCTGGCGGGCGAGATCGTGATTACGCATGCCTCGCCGACCGGGCGAAACATTAATGAGCACTGCGGGGCGCTGCATCCTAAGGTGGTGGCGGCGGAGGTGGTGGCACAGCGGGCGGCGCTGGGCGTGACGTTTGACGGCGATGCGGACCGGTGCCTGTTTGCCGATGAGCATGGACGTGTGGTGAACGGAGACGCGGTACTGCTGCTGGCGGCGCGGGATCTGCAGGCGCGCGGGCTGCTGGCGGGCGACTTGGTGGTGGCCACGACGATGTCGAATATGGGTCTGGAGGCGGCGCTGCGGCGGTCGGGGATTGCGATGCTGCGGGCACCGGTGGGGGACAAGTATGTGCTCGAGAAGATGACGGAGACGGGCGCGGCGCTAGGCGGCGAGCAGAGCGGGCACATTATCTTCGCCGGCCGGTCGACGACGGGAGATGGGCTGCTGACGGCGCTGCTGGTGCTGGATATTATGCATCGCGCAGGCAAGAGCCTGGCGGAGCTGATCGAGGATCTAAAGGTGTTCCCGCAGGTGATCGTGAACGTGAAGGTACGGGAGCGGCGGCCGCTCGAGACGATGCCGGCGGTGGTGGCGGCGACCCGTGCGGCGGAAGAAGAGCTGGCGGAGAGCGGGCGGGTGGTGATTCGCTATTCCGGCACCGAGGCGCTGGCGCGGGTGATGATTGAGGCCGAGAGCGAAGTGGCGATGCGGACGCATGCGGACGCGATCGCGGGGGCGATCCGGGCGGAGATCGGGGTGTGAGTGATTTACTTCACTTTGCTGGCCAGCCAGGAGTTGCGGAAGAGCTTCTGCTCGGGTGAGAGTGTTGCCCCGGTGCTTTCGACGGGCACCATTTCGAGCTCGGTGGGGTCGATCAGGGTGGCTGTGGCTTGCGTCTCCTGCCCGCGGCGGCGGAAGACGAGGTCGACACTCTCTCCGGTTTTGTGGGGCGCGAGGGCTTTGGTGAGGTCGTCGGGTGAGGCGAGCGTCGTGCCGGCTAGCGAGAGAAGCTCGTCGTCGAGATCCACTCCGGCTTTGTAGAGGGGGGAGCCGATGATGGTGGAGCTCGTCACCCGCAGACCGCTGTCTGTTTTGGTGAGGCGTAACGGACCGAGGGTTGCCGGGCCGGCCTTCGGGCGCAGCACGAAGCCTGCGCGGAGGACCAGAGGGGCGTAGTCGATCTTGTCGGTTCCGGCGATGTAGCGGGTGACGAAGTCGGCGGCAAAGGCGGGATCGTGGCTGACGGCGGCCAGTTGCGTCTGCACATCGGCGATGGTGTACGGCTTGCCAACCAGGCCTGGCGCTCGACCACCGGGCTTGCCGTAGCTGCGCCACATGGCGCGCATGAAGTCGTCGAGGGTGATGGCCGAGTGGGAGCGCGCGCGGAGGGTTAGGTCGAGGCCCATCGCGACGGCGGCGCCGTAGGTGTAGTAGGAGACGAAGTCGTTGCTCCAATAGGCGGGGAAGTCGTCCCTGGCGCCATCGACGAGCGGCGCCAGGCGGCTCATGTCCATGGCGGATCGATACTTGCCGCCGGGTGCGTTCAAGACCTCATCGACGTTCTCGACGAGGGCTTTCATCTCAAGCGCCGGGGTGAGGCCGGTGCGCAGCATGGCCAGCGCTCCGTAGTACTCGGTGAAGCCTTCGGCGAGAAACATCTCGCCGGACATGTTGACGTCGCGGAAGTCGAACGGCTCCAGACCTTCGGGGCGGATGCGTTCAACGTTCCAGTTGTGGAAGAACTCGTGGGCCGCGGCGCCGAGAGTCAGCCTGGTTCCCGAGATGACGGTGCTGTTGCGATGCTCCATGCCGTCGCGGCCATCCCACGGCAGGACGTCGACGAGGAAGGTGTAGTAGCCGGGTTCGTAGTCGGGGAGTTCGCCGAAGATGGCCTGCTCTTCGAGCACCAGTTTTTGGATACCCGCGACGTACGTGTCGAGCTCCGCACTGGTCGCCTGGGTGTGCGTTGTGACGCGGATGGTCTGGCTCTTGCCGCCGGCGGTCAGGGGCGCCACCTGGAAGGTTCGCATGACGAAGTGGCTGAGCTCGACTGGGCTGTCCATCAGGTACTGCAGATTGGGCGCGGTGAAGGTCCGGGGCTCGGCCGTGGTGTAGAGCTGCGTGGCGATTTGCCAGTCGGAGTTTGCGGGGAGCGCGAAGGTGACACGGACGGGGAGGTCATCGAAG
>CAXSEC010000119.1:0-10877 GCA_964236325.1 uncultured Acidobacteriaceae bacterium
GTTCACCGGCTGCGTAGAAGAATACCCCATCGTGCATAACTACCCCTACATCGAGTGTCGCGATCAAAACACAGGCGCCTATGGCGACGGCTTTGGCACCGCAAACACCTCCGGCGACTGGGCCTTCGACCACGACATCTGGCGCTACAACTTCCAGGATGGACTCGACCTCCTCCACTCGGGTATGAAGTCCCTGAGCATTACCAACTCGCAGAGTTACGCCAATGACGGTCAGCAGTACAAGATCGGCTCGGGACGAACGGTCATCTTCGCGAATAACCTCGCGCTGGGCAACTGCAACCGTATCCTCTCGCTCGTCGGCGATGAGCCCCAATCTGCTATCGTCCCCGGCGTCTCCGGCTGCCGCGCCGCCGGTGACGGAATCCTCATCTCCATGTCCGCCCTCGGAAGCGACACCTTCCTCAACAACACCTATGTCGGCTACGGAGCCACAACCTTCGACATGACCTGCGAAGCAGGCTTCGAGCTCTGCCCTAACGCCCAGAGCACCTTCCAGAACAACATCGCCATCGGCCTGGTGAGCCCCACCTACGCGCTCGGCCAACAGCCAGCCCTCTTCTACACCGAAAGCACCGCCATGCCGGCAAACAACGGCTGGGCCGTCCGTGACCATAACCTCTACTTCAACTTTCGCAACGGCGGCTGCCCCACCAAACTCAACACTGGCGAACTGTGCGTAGACCCCGCCTTCGTCAATGAACCGGCCCTCACCATCACCGACGAGAGTGTCCTTGATAACTTCAACTTCAACCTGGCTGCCAACAGCCCTGCGAAGTACACCGGCATCCAGCTCCCCAATTTGACCCTCCCCTTTCTTACCTCGCTGACCAACCTGCTGGGCGTCGATCTCGCGGGCACGTCCCGCAACAATCCCCCCTCCATTGGCGCGCTGGAATTCATCTCGGCCGCGACTCCCCCGGCGCCGCCGGCCCCAACGGCCCCGCCCGCACCCACAGCACCGCCAGCACCCCCAGCCCCAACGGCTCCGCCAGCGCCCCCGGCCCCTCCCGCTCCGCCGGCCCCGCCAAAACAAAGCACCTCCCTCACGCTGTCCGCTTCCCCCGCATCTACCGTCGTTGGCCAGAGCGTCACGCTCTCGGTTGTGGCAAGCTCCACCGGAAGTACCCTCCCCACCGGCACTCTGACCTTCACGATCAACGGTGCAACGCTCTCGGCTGCACTCAATGGCTCGGGAACCGCGAGCGTCACCATCGCCTCTCTTCCCGTAAACACCTACTCCGCAGTCGCCACCTACGCGGGAGACTCGGTCTACGCAGCCTCAACCTCGAACGCCGCCTCCGTGACTATCACCCCGGCCCCTGCCGTCAACGCCATCTCGGTCTCGATCGGGCAGCCAGCGTTTGGTTTCAATGTCGTTCCCGGATCGGTCCGTCGCCTCTTCGGAACGGTGAGTAACGGCGCCACCAATCAGCTCCTTTGGACCGTCAAGTCAGGTACGGCAACCCTCTCCGCAACCACCGGTTCCTGGATCGACGTCACGGCCCCTGCCACCGCCGGCCCCTGCCTTATGGCTGGGTCCTCCAATGCGAGCGCCGAGTCTTCCAGTTCAAGCTTCACCGTGGAAGCCACGTCACTGGAAGACAGTACGAAGACGGCCGATGTCACCCTGAACGTCTGCAAACCGGTCGAACAAGTATCCGTCCCCTCCTACAGCACCCTGTTTTGAAGGAAATCAGAACCATCAGCAGACCCTGACGCGCCCGCTGGCTGTCTACCACGACAGGCTCACCTGTCGTGGCCTCCTGGTACGGCCGATCAACCGCCACTCCAGCCGGATAGCTAGGAGATTCGGCTGCGTGTGAGTATCGTTCCCCGCGAAGTCTCAGCCTCTTTGCGCACCAGCTGCGGAATGCGTAAGGGGCGCGACGGAACCTCTGGCATCCCAACTTCGCTCAGCTTGTACAACAAGGAGCGATAGCTGATCTGCAACCACTTCGCTGTCTTCTGCCGGTTCCAGCTGTTCGCCTGCAGCACCTTGAGGATGATCTGCCGCTCCAGATCCTGTGTCGCCTTTTTCGTAATCCGTTTCAGGCTCACAGACTCACTCAAATCGATCTCCGTCGTGATTCCGCCACGCTGCTCCTCCGGCATCAACTCCGCAACCAGCGCCTCTTCAGACCCGATCAGAACGTAGCTTCGAACCAGATTCTCGAGCTGCCGAATATTGCCCGGCCAGTGGTACCCCTGCATCAGCCGCATCGCACTCTTTGAGAGAAGCTCCGGCGTCTGGCGAAAGATCCGGGCATAGTGCTCGATAAAGTAGTCGATCAGGATGGGCAGGTCCTGGATCCTCTGTCGTAACGGCGGCAGATTCACCGTCACCGCGTTGATGCGGAACAGGAAGTCCAGCCGGAAGGTGCCCTCCTCGACCTGCGTGCGAAGATCAGTGTTCGCAGCTGAGACCAGCCGCGTCGCGATGGATCGTGGATCGTGGCCTCCCACCCGCGTAAACGTACCGTCCTGAAGAACCTGCAGCAGCTTGGACTGCACCCCTATATCGAGTGCACCAACCTCATCAAGGAAAAGTGTCCCCTGATGAGCCTGCTCCACCCGGCCGAGCTTGGTTGACATCGCCCCCGTAAAGGCGCCCTTCTCATATCCGAAGAGCTCCGTCTCCAGCAGAGAATGCGGGATCGCTGGGCAACTTACCTTGACCATCGCACCCTTCGTGCGCATCGACAAAGCATGCAGGAGCCGCACACAGATCTCCTTCCCAGTGCCACTCTCCCCCTGCAGCAACACGGGAACATCCGTCTCCGCAACTCGCTCCAGCTTCGTCCGGACCGCCTGCATCATCGCAGTCTTGCCAAAAAGTATGTCGAGCGGCGGAAGATCCAGAGTGGTGTGGTTCTTGTCGATAGCCAAGGTCATATCCTGAAAAGAGAGATCAACGCTGCAGTCCGGTTGCAATATCCTTCACAGCACGTCAAGCGCCAATCGGTGCCTCGTCGTGCCATCTTCTTCAATCAGCGAAGAGCCCGACCAGCAGCCCGCCAAGACCTCTTGCCGCCTTGGGAACTCTCACAAAACACAACGCTTGCTGTTCGTAGCAAGCTGCTCCTGCACACCACCCGTTCCTTCAACAAAGTGCATCCTTCTAAGCAGCAGCTTTCTACCTAGTATGCAGGATTTTGCACGTATCACGCAAAAGTGGCAAAAGCTTTCCTACCATGGTCATCGCAACTAACATTTTTATGGCATTCCTCAGCGGCCCCACTAGAATCATTCTCAACTCAGGTCACCGGAGGGGTGACACGCATTGTCAAAGTCGGCTTACCCGCGCAGACAATCGTTTCTGATCATGCGCGACCGCACCTTTCGTCAGGAAGCACCGGTTCCCATCCTGGCTTCGCCACCGAGGTAATCTGAATGTCCGCTTCTTTGTCTTCCTTTCCCATCTCTGCCGCGCGGGCTCCGAAGACCAAATCGCAGGTACTGATTCTTGAACCGGACGCTGCCGTCCTGAACTACCTCCGCGCGTCTCTTGAGCGCAACTACGCCCTCAGCACCTACTCTGATGAAAAAGCGCTGCTAGACCGCATTCAGGGAAGTGAGCCGGACCTTCTCCTGATCGCGCCCCATCCCATGCAGGATCCGCTTCCCCTGCTGTCCCACATCCGGTCTACCCGGCCGCAGCTCCCCATCATCGTTCTCTCCTGCTCCGGCGAGCTCCGCGAACTGGAGCGCATCGTTCGCAGCGGCGTTCGCGCCATCGTCATGAAGCCGTTCATCGCCGACGACATCGAATCCGCCATCGAGGAGCACCTCGCACTCACCGATCGCAAGCCCGCCGTTGACGCTCCCAAGGAAATTCAACTCACCGAGAACAACTCCTTCGTTCGCTCGTCCAAGCGCATGCGCGAGCTTGAAGCCCAGGCCGCCCTCGTCGCCCGAGCCGACATCCCCGTCCTGATCCTCGGTGAAAGCGGCACCGGCAAAGAAGTCCTCGCGCTCTACACCCACAAGATGTCCGTGCGCAGCCAGCACATCTTTCTCAAAGTCAACTGCGCCGCCGTTCCCGCCGACCTCCTCGAAAGTGAGCTGTTCGGCTACGAGCAGGGCGCCTTCACCGGAGCCGTCAAGACCAAGCCCGGCAAGTTCGAGATCTGCTCCGGCGGGACCATCTTCCTTGATGAGATCGGCGAAATGCCCGCCATCCTCCAGGCCAAGCTGCTCCAGGTCCTGCAGGATGGCACCTTCATGCGCCTCGGCAGCCGCGCCCCCATGAAGGTCGACGTACGCGTCATCGCCGCGACCAACATTAATATGAAGGAAGCCATGGCGAACAAGACCTTCCGCGAGGATCTCTACTACCGCCTCAACGGCTTCACCCTGTCTATTCCTGCCCTCCGCCAGCGCAAGGAAGAGATTCCCGTCCTCTCTGAATACTTCATGCGGCGCGCCGCCAAGCGCTACAGTCGCGAACCTCTGCTGTTTTCCAATAGCCTAACCACGGCCCTCACCGACTACTCCTGGCCAGGAAATATCCGCGAACTCGAAAACGTCATCAATCGCTACCTTGTCCTCGGCGATGAGAAAGCCATCCTGGAAGAACTCGCCCTGCATGACCCCGTCGACCGCGAGCCAGCCCATCCCGATGCAGGGAACGCAGGTGGCCTCAAGCAAATGGTTCGCAGTCTCAAGGGAGAAGCCGAGGCAATCGCGATTCAACAAGTATTGGAGGGTGTGGGATGGAATCGGAAGGCAGCGGCAAACGACCTGCAGATCAGCTACAAGGCGTTGCTGTACAAAATCAAGCAGTACGAACTCTCTCCTCCGGGGCACAGTCAGGGCCAAGCCTGACTCCCCCCGCCTCCACTCGCTATAAAGTTGTTATCCGCTTCGTCGATCACGCCGTTCGCGGCTACGCCAGTTCCCTCGACCTCGGGTCGGTTGAGCAGCTGCTCGCCAGCGGACCCAAGCACCCGCTCGACAGCATCCGCCTCACCATGCTTGACTCCGGCGAGGTGAAAAACATTCCAATCTCTGACGCAAAGGCCGTCTTCTTTGTCAGCACCTTCGATGGCGACACCCACCACAAGGCCCTACATTTCCATCAGCATGCACCCATCCAGCCAGGTCTCTGGGTCCGCGTTCGCTTCCAGGATGAAGAGGAGATCGAAGGCTTCGTCCGCAACACCCGCGACCACGTCCTCGGTCCCGGCTTCTTCATGATGCCGACCGATCCCGACGGAAATAATCGCCTGATCTATGTCATGAAGAGCAATCTGAAAGACTTCAACGTCCTCGGCATCCGCAACGCCATCCGCCTCCCTGTCCTCTAAGGGAACTCTGATCAAGCGCTCCTTCATGAAGGGCATGGCTTCAGCCATGCCCTCAGTGCCTCTCAGAGAATGCGGCTTTAGCCGCTGAGGTCCGCTTGGTCTACTTCCAGGACTAATCAGGCTCTCCCTCGACCTCCTTCCAACAAAAGGAGCCCGGCGCGAACGCCAGGCTCCTTGCCCACCGCCAGAGCTAGTCAGCCCTTGGCAGCCGCCTCAATAGCAGTCCACTCCGCATCGCTCAGCGTCACGTTGGCCGCCGCCACATTCTCCTCCAGGTGCTCCACACTCGAGGTTCCCGGAATCGGCAGCATCACCTTTGAGCGATGCAGCAGCCACGCCAGCGAGAGTTGGCTCACCGTCACCCCATGCTCCTTTGCCGACTTGTCCAGAACCCCGCCGGGCTGTGCCAGCTTGCCTGATGCCACTGGAAACCACGGAATAAACGCGATCCCGTTCTTATCGCAGTACTCAACAACATCCTCATGCTGCCGATCGCTCAGGTTGTACTGGTTCTGCACGCTCACAATCTCGACAACCTTCCGCGCCTGTTCAATCTCGTTCGGCGTCACCTCGCTCAACCCAACGTGCCGGATCTTGCCTGCCTTCTGCAGCTCCGCGATCTGCCCCAGCGACTCCTCCACCGGCACCTTCGGATCAATCCGGTGGAGCTGCCACAGGTCGATTCGCTCCACCTTCAGATACCGCAGGCTCAACTCCACCTGCTGCGCCAGGTACTCCGGCCGGCCCACCGGCAGCCACTTCCCCGGGCCCGGCCGCGTCAGCCCGCCCTTGGTGGCGATCACCACGCCCTTCGCGTACGGAGCCAACGCCTCGCCAATCATCGCTTCATTAATCGCCGGCCCATACGCGTCCGACGTATCAATAAAGGTGATCCCCAGCTCCACTGCTCGCCGGAGCACCCGCTTCGCCGCCTCAGGATCCTTCGGTGCTCCCCAAACGCCCTCGCCCGTCAGCCGCATCGCCCCATAGCCGAGCCGGTTCACCTCAAGATCGCCACCCAGCTTAAACGTCCCACTTGCCGCCGCGTTCACCTGTGCATTCGTTGCCGTTGTCATGCGATTTGGATGAAATGGCGTCCGGAAACGTTGCGGAAAACTGCGGCTCCCCCTCACCGTAAGGCCCCTCCGCCTCCCGCAGCGGCAGCCGCTCCCCTTCACCCAGAATCCGTACCTGGGCCTCAAGGCCCAGCCGCTTTGCCTCGGCCATCAGCCGCACCGGCGGCTCCTCCATCGGCTCTCGTCCCAGGCGAAAGGTCCCGAAGTGCATCGGCACCATAAGCCTTGCCCCAACATCCTGAAACGCGCGCAGCGCCTCCTCCGGGCTGGTATGCACCGCCCGGTAGCTGTCCGGGAAGTACGCGCCGATCGGCAGCAGCGCGATTTCCGGCGCCAGGCGCCTGCCAATCTCGCGAAATCCATCAAAATACGCCGTGTCTCCAGAGTGGAAGACACGTACACCTGCGGCCTCCAGCACATAGCCGCCAAAGCCGCGGTGCACATCGCTGAACATCCGCGCGCCCCAGTGCTGCGCCGGTGTCATCGTCACCCGCAGCCCCGCTATCTGCGCCTCCTGCCACCACTCCATGGTGTGCACCCGCGCAAATCCCAGTCTGTTTACCAGGTCCTCAACCCCCCGCGGCACCACCACCTCGGGCGACCGCCCCGAGATCCTGCGCGTGCGTCGAATCACCCGCCGCAGCGACCGAACATTCAGGTGATCCATATGCGCGTGCGTCAACAGCACCGCGTTGATCGCTGGCAAGCTCTCCCAGTCCAATCCCGGCAGCCGCTGCCGTCGCAAAACCACCAGGCTCCGCGCAAACACCGGATCCACCAGTGCCCGAATGCCGCCTAGTTCGATCAGAAACGAGGAGTGGCCAATGAACGTCACGCCGCTCTCCCCTTGCGGCAGCGCGTTGTACCGCCGAGCCTCCCCCTGCAGCGGCAACTCATGGCTCTCCCGCACCAGCCGCCACATCTGCCGCAGCTTGTGCAGAATCGGCGGCGTCACCCTCGACTCCCTCTTGAAAGTTCGTCGGACTGCCGTCCCGCTTCGTCGTTCCGGCGATTCTGGCTGTCGTTCCGGGGTCATCGCTTTTCGTTCCGGCTTCATACTCGAGGCACTCCCTGCAAATTCGATGCTTTGCTCCCCCGCATGATCCGCTTGCAACCCTCGCCCGTGGTACCCAGCATCTATAAGATAGACATTCATCATCACTACGCCGGAAGCTGGCTCTTTCACTTACCTCGGTCGAAATCTAAGCGACGATTCGGCCACCCTGCCTTGGAGGCAACATCAGCATGTCCACCGCATCGGTTGATCCTTCCGGCACAAACCATCCCGAGAGCTTCAAGAAGCTCATCTGGTCCAACGTCTCGAACTCTCCGCTGCACTCCCTCTGGGATCTGCAAGGCATCCCGCTCATGGTGATCCTCAAGCGGACCGTGCACTCCTTTCAGGATGACAATCTGCTCTCCCGCGCAGCAGAGCTCGGCTACTACTTCCTCTTTGCCCTCTTTCCCACCCTGCTCAGCGCCTCGTCCATCATCGGCCTCTTCGTTCGTACAAACTCCGACTTCTATCCCAAGCTGCTCAAGTACCTCTCGCTGGTCGTGCCGCCCTCCGCCCTTGGCATCGTCCTCGACACCTTTCAGCAGACTGCCAAAGCCTCCTCCGGTGGCAAGTTCGTCTTTGGCCTCGCCGCCGCTCTCTGGGCCGCATCGGTCGGTTTCACCGCCATCCAGGACACCCTCAACATCGTCTACAAGGTCAAAGAAACCCGGCCCTACTGGAAGGTCCGCGGCGCCGCCATGCTCGTCACCCTACTGCTCTCGTTCGTCATCAGCATCTCGCTCTTCTCGCTCTTCGCCGGAGACCTCGCCGCCCGCTTCCTCAGCGCTCACATGCCGACCCACGTCCTCTCCCTGGTCGTCGCCACCGCCGTTCGAGTCACGGCCTGGATCGTCGCCACCGCCCTGCTCATGCTGCTCTTCGCAATCATCTACTACTACGCTCCGGACGTCCGCAACAAGAAGTGGCACTGGCTCACCCCCGGCGCCGCCATCGGCATCGTCTGCTGGATCGCCGCCTCCGCCATCCTCCGCCTCTACCTCCACTTCTTCAACAGCTACTCCGTCACCTATGGGTCGCTCGGTGCTGTCATCATCTTGCTCACCTGGTTCTACGTCACGGGCCTCATGCTGCTCCTCGGCGCGGAGTTCAACTCGGAAGTAGCCGCCGCCGTCCTCGAGAAGAACCTCAAAGAACGCGGCGAACTCCCTGCCCACGCCACCACCAACGAGTCAGTCCCCATCGAGGCCGCCTGACTCGAACGGGCTCTCTCGCAAAATCACCACAAAGCTTCGAGTCGATCGCCTAGACGAGCCCCTGGCGCAGCAAGTCCCCCGCGCACTCCAGCACTACCTCCGCCGCCGGCCGGGGGTGCCAGCCCAGCAGCCTCGCCGCCTTGCTCACATCGTAGTGTGTCCGTTGCCCCAGCATTGGCGCCATGAAACGCGCTTCGTACTGAAACATAGCCGCCACGCGGAGCACAAAGTCCGGAAGGAGACGCGTCGGCACCTTCGAAGCCTGCTGACCAAACCTGTCCCGCAGAAGCTTTGCCATATCCGCCATCCAAAGAAAATCGCCCACCCCAAGGAAACGCTGGCCCGCCGCCTCTGGAGCAAGCATCGCCAGCACATGCAACTCCGCAACATCACGCACATCCACAATGCTGAAGCCAACTCTCGGCAACGCGGGCACTCGTCCCGTCAGCATGCGGGAGATGAGTTCGACCGATCCCGAGATCGTCCCTGTCATCACTGGCCCCAGAACCATCCCGGGCAGAATCGTCGTCAACTCCATCGCACCGCCTGCCTCTTCGACAAACTTCCACGCCGCCCGCTCCGCAAGTGTCTTCGACCGCGCATATTCGCCAAGCCCCTTCTCCTCAGGATCGGTCCACGTGCCTTCGTTCGTCGCCGGCACCGCGCCCGCACCCGGCTTCAGTGAAGGCTTCGCGGCAATTGTCGAGGAAGTCAGCACCACGCGTCGAACACCCGCATCTCGAGCAGCCTTCAGCAACCGAAGCGTCCCCTCGCGTGCCGGCCGCACCAGGTCCGCCTTCGGCTCTCCCTGGCCCATCGGCGAAGCGACATGGATGACATAGTCGCACCCCCTTACGGCATCCTCCCACCCGCCATCTTGCAACAGATCCGCAACCGCCATCGACAGCCGCTCGCCTGCGTCAACCTGCCCCGCCACCGCGCCCCGCACAGCCGCCTCGCGCGAAAGGCTCCGCACCGTCGTCCGCACCCTGAATCCCTGTCGCAGCAACTGCACGATCACCCAGCCGGCAATATAGCCCGAGCCACCTGTAACCAGCACCGTCTCCTGTGTCGCAGGCTGCGTAGCTTCAACGTTTTCTTGCGGTATCCCTTGCATACCGAGATACTACGGGTGACCACGATTCACTCACAAGAAGGCACCTTTATGAAACCAGGTCACCCTAACGGAACCACCCCCTGCCGTTCCATCGGCTTCAGCGACCTGCCCGCGGACATCTGCCACTCCGTCAGTCACGTGCTGGCACGCGTAGGCGACAAGTGGTCCATCCTCGTCATCGCCATGCTCTCCCGCGGGAGCATGCGCTTCAGCGAACTGAAACGAAGCATCGGCTCCATCTCCCAGAAAGTTCTCACCTCGACCCTGCGAGGAGTGGAGCGCGACGGCTACATCACCCGCAAGGTCACGCCAACCATCCCGCGCCGCGTTGACTACAAACTTACCGACCTCGGCACCGAGGTCCTCGTTCCCGTCACCGCTCTGGCAATGTGGGCCTTCTCTCGCCGCGCTGACGTCGAAGCCGCCCGAACCCGGTTTGACCTACAGTCCGAAGCTCCCGACTCTTCCGCAACCGAAAAGACTTTATAGCCGCGCCGAAGCTGCTTCCGCGTCAAAACGGTCCGCCCGCATTGACCCTTTCCCGATACTTCTTCAAGCTGCTGGCCCATCTCATCCGTCTGGTCCGCTCACTGCTTAGCGGTTGCCGCCCGCTACGTCCAGCGTGGAGCCGGTCACCCAGCGCGCATCGTCCGAGGCAAGAAAGACAGCCACATCGGCAACGTCGTCCGTCTGGCCTAATCGTCCAAGCGGCGTAGTTGCCAGCACCATCTTCTCAAACTCCGAGTTCTCGCCCGTATACCCCGCAGCCCCGGTGCCTTCTGTCACGATGAGGCCAGGGTTGATCGCGTTCACGCGAATCTTCCTCGCGCCTAAATCCTTGGAAAGCACACCGGTGATGGTATCCACCGCGCCCTTTGTTCCCGCATACACGCTGATGCCCGGAAACGTGCCCTTGGCCACCACAGAGCTGATGTTGATAATGCTTCCACCAGACTCCCCAAAGAGCGGCAGCGCCGCCTTGCTGACAAACAGCAGCCCCTTGACGTTGGTGTTGAACTGGCGATCGAACTCCTCTTCCGTCAGAGATTCAAGCGGCGTCGGACCGAACACGCCGGCATTGTTCAC
>CAXSEC010000120.1:0-10850 GCA_964236325.1 uncultured Acidobacteriaceae bacterium
TGCAGGAAGAGTGAATCGGGCCATAGTGTCTGCCAGTATACGCGCGCTACTCCTCATCCTCATCTGTGACTCTGGGCTCATCCTCGTCGTCGTAGCCGGTGGTATCGACCGGCGCAATCTCGAGTGGATCGGTTCCTACGATCTCGAGATCGACGCCACACTCGTCGCACTGTAGCGTGTCACCTTGTTCTACCTCGTCTGCATCCACCTGCAGCGGGTTGTCGCACTCGGGGCAAACAACAGCCATGGTCTTGGTCTCCGCGTTTCCGCTCAGGCGTTACGTTCCGTTTGAATCGAAGCCGTTGCGTTCTTTCTATCGGGGCGGCTGCGCGTCGTCAAGCGAAACAGAAGCTGCACCTGCCGTGCTGTTCACTCTAATCGCACAAACGTTCGGGGTTGCGGTGCAGGTATTTCCCGCCGCGGCTCACAAGACAGCAGCCGGCGCTTACTCTGTCGCAAAGAAGGTGCAGGCTTCAGATGACGTGCAGGACCAGAAGGATGATTAGGATAAGCAGCAACAGGCTGACGCCGCCGCCGCCGTAGTAGCCGAGGCCGGGACCGAGCCGAAAGCCGCCGAAGCCGAAGACCAGCAATAGAACGATCAAAAGGATCAACATGGACGTCTCCTGGTGCGGCGTGTCATCGACTGGCGGCAGGCATTTCCGCTTCGTCTCCGTGGTTGCCGACGCTTCACTGTGATGCGCTCGAAGGGCTTTCTGTCACTCGCCTGTGACAAAGATCTTCCTGCTGGGGGTGGGTACGCCTGGCTTGCCGATGACTGGGTGTGGCCGGGGGGTCGTCAGGGCGTGGTCAAATAGAGGTACAGGGCGATTTCAGCCTGAACCCACCTATGCCGCGCACGTCCACCACACTCGCTCTTCCGCCCTTCGGTGGCGCCACTCGCCAGCTCGTTCTGCTTAACGTGATTGCCTTCCTGGCGGTCGCGCTGCTGCAATGGTTCGTTCCCGGGGTCATCAACTTTCTGGTGGCGCATCTGATGCTCGTCCCGGCGGCCGTTGTGCGCGGAGAGATCTGGCAGCTGGCCACGTACTCGATCGTCGAGCCCAGTGTGCTCGGAATCCTGTTTGGCATGCTGACGTTGTGGTTCTCGGGCTCGCTGCTGGAGACCAGCTTTGGCAGCCGCTGGATCTTTGAGCTCTATGCCACGTCCGTGATCGGCGGCGGCCTGCTTGCCTCGCTGATTGCCTTCACCCATGTGCTGACGCTGCGGCCGGATCTGGTGGCGACCGGCGCCTGGGCGGGCATCTTCGGCCTGCTGATGGCGATCGCGATGCGCTTCGGCGATCAGGAGTTTACGCTGTGGTTCGTGCTGCGGCTGAAGGCGAAGTATATGGTGGCGATCTATCTGCTGCTGGCGCTTGCCACCCTCCTTAAGGCGGGGAACGCCTTCAACGCGCTCATCGAGCTGATGGGCGCGTTGTCGGGGTATCTGTATGTTCGATTCGCACCGCGTCGCGGTCTGGCCAACGGCATGAGCGAGCGCTGGTTCGGCATGCAGAACGATTTCACGCGCATGCGACGGCGCCGCGCGGCCAAGAAGTTCGAGGTCTACATGCGCAAGCAGAATCGCGAGGTGCGCTTCGACGACCAGGGCCGCTACATCGAACCGGAAGACCCGCCGCGCACCCGGAAGCCGGATGGCGGCTGGATGAACTAGCCGCTGCTAGACCACCATGCCGCCTGCGACTTCAATGCGCTGCGCGTTGACCCAGCGATTGTCGGACGAGAGCAGCGCGGCGATCATGGGCCCGATATCGTCCGGCTCGCCTACCCGGCCAAGCGCCGTCATGCCGGCAACCTGCTTGTTGATTGCCGGATTGTCGCGCACCATTCCGCCGCTGAAGTCGGTTGCGATGGCGCCGGGAGCCACCGTGTTGACGGCGATGCCGCGGCCTCCGAGCTCCTTTGCCAGATAGCGCGTCAGAACCTCGACGGCGCCCTTCATCGACGCGTAGGAGGCGCTTCCCGGGAAGGCGAAGCGGGTGAGACCGGACGAGATGTTGACGATCCGGCCGCCATCGTTGAGCAGCGGAAGCAGCTTCTGGGTGAGGAAGAAGACGCCTTTGAAGTGGACGTTATAGAGGCTGTCCAGCTCTTCTTCGGTCGTCTTCTCGAAGGCATTGTGGTGCGAGGTGCCGGCGTTGTTGACCAGGTAGTCGAAGCGTTCGGCTCCCAGCGTTGCGAGCGCTGCATGCACGTTCTGCACAAACGCATCGAAGCTGGCGACGCTGCCGGTGTTGAGTTCGAGCGCGACGGCCTTGGCGCCGTTCGCTTCTACCTCGGCGATCACTTCATTTGCGGCGTTCTGCTGCGAGTTGTAGGTGAAGATCGACCTCACGCCTCGCTTGGCCAGGTTGGTGACAACGTTGCGGCCCAGACCGCGGCTGCCGCCGGTCACGATGGCAATCTTCGTAGCGGGTGTGGGGGGAACTGTCTGGGGAACTGTCTGGGGGACTGATGTCGACATGGGTGTCTCTCCTCGTTCTTCTTGAGGCTAGCGAACTCGGGACGGAAGCGACATGCCCGAACTTTGCAGCTTCTTGCCTATTCCTGCTCGCGGAGTGGCGGTCGAGGGGTTCGCCGCGCTAGGCTGAGTCTGGAAGCAACCGGAGCGGAGGCTAGCATGACAAGCGACCTGACGAGAACGCTGACCCGTCTTACCGGGGCGCAGGCTGGCGCGAGCCCGTTCGTTACGGCGATCAAGGGCCTCACGCTGCTGCGATCGGACCACACCAGGGTTCCCGCGTATCTGATCTTCAAGCCGGCGCTATGCGTGGTGGTGCAGGGGGCGAAGTGGGCCATCTTCGGCGATGAGCGAATGGACTACCGGGCGGGACAGGCCCTGATCGTCAGCGTGGAGATGCCGGCGCTTGGCTGTGTCGCGGAGGCGAGCCCCTCCGAGCCCTACCTCGGCATCGTTCTCGAGTTCGATCTTGCGATCATGCAGGAGGTGCTCGAGATGCTCGACCGGCCACCCGTGCCTGGCGCCGATCATGGGCGCGGCGTGCTGGTGTCGAACTTTGATGGACCGCTCGCCGAGTGTGTCAGCAGGCTGGTCCGGTTGCTGGACACGCCCCAGGCCATCCCCGTGCTCTACCCCTCCATCATGCGCGAGATCTGCTACTGGATTCTGACCGGGCCGCATGGCAGCGAGGCGCTGAAGATCGCGCTGGGCAGCCATCATCCGCAGCAGCTGCTCAGGGCGATTCACACCCTGCGCAATCGCTTTCGCGAGACCGTTCGCATTGATGAACTTGCGTCGGTCGCCAGGATGAGCCCGTCGGCGTTTCATCGCGGCTTCAAGGCGCTAACCTCCATGACGCCGCTGCAGTACCAGAAGCAGCTCCGGCTGATCGAGGCGCGGCGGCTGATGGTGTCCGAGGCGATCAATGTGGAGACGGCCGCCTACGATGTCGGGTATGAGAGCGCCTCGCAGTTCAGCCGCGAGTACACCCGCATGTTCGGCGCGTCGCCAAAGCGCGAGAGCGCGGCTGTGCGATGGAGTGCCGCGTGAACTCCAGGCGGCGCTGGATCACCGCTAGGCCGCCATCCACAAATAACTCCTGCCCGTTAACTCTACGAGTGTAATTACGCTGCGGCATGTGGACCTCGCGTAATCCTCTGCGCGACATCAAAGCATGGTGGAGGAGTCCTTATGCACGTCCGTCTCGCTGGAGCTTTTAGCTTTGCCCTTCTGGCCGCAACCTTTCCTTCGCCGATGGCTTATGCGGAGCCGATCCCGGTGCGGTATCCGCAAGGCTCGAGCCACGGCTTTCTTGCTCTGAGAACGCCCGAGGGAGCCCTGGTTGCCACGGGCGAGGAGACGCAAACCGTTCGCGGCGACCGTGTTACGTCGAGGCTGATCTTCCACTTCCGCGATGGTTCCGTCGACGACGACACCACGATCTTCACCCAGCGAAGCGTCTTCCGCCTGATCAGCGATCACCATATTCAGCGCGGTCCGACCTTTCCGCACCCGCTTGATTTTCTGGTCGACGGGGTCTCGGGCCAGGTCACTGCGCGCTCCGGCGACGGAAAGGTCACAGAGAAACACTTTGATCTTCCGCCGGATGTATCGAATGGCCTGCCCCCAAACCTGCTGCTCTCCATTCCTCCATCCGCGCCCGCGACGACGATCTCCTACATCATGCCCAGTACCAGCCCGCGCCTCATCCACGTGGTGATCAAACCGACTGGCACCGCGCCGTTTACCGTCGGCTCGCTCGAACGAAAGGCGACGGACTACACGCTGCATGTCGAGCTGGGCGGCGTCGAAGGTGTGGTCGTGCCGCTGATCGGCAAGCAGCCACCCGATTACCACATCTTCATCCAGAATGGTGCGCCGCCTGCGTTCGTCCGCGAGGAAGGCCCGCTCTATGAAGGCGGACCCATCTGGCGGATGGAAGCGATCACCGCGAAGTTTCCCACGAGGTAATCGGGATCCAGCGCTCTACAGCACCGTGCGCCCGCCATCCACAATCAGATTCTGGCCCGTCATGTACGAGCTTGCATCCGAGCACAGAAACAACACCGCACCCTGGTACTCGTCCTTATGCGCCATGCGCGCCATCGGGATCAGGGCGTGCAGCTTGTCGGTAAAGTCCCTCGGCTGCCCGTTGAAGACGCCGCCGGGCGAGATCGCGTTGACGCGGACGTTGTTCGCCGTCCAATACGTCGAGAGATAGCGCGTCAGCCCGATCAGCCCGGTCTTGACGACCGAATACGTCACCGGCTTTACCGGCTGCTGGTCCTCGGGCAGACCGTCCTTGCGATACAGCCGCTGGTCGGGCGCGATCACACCCAGATCCGACGCAACATTCAGGATCACGCCGGCGTTCCGTTTCACCATCTCCACGCCAAAGACGCGCGAGCACAGAAACGCTCCGGTAAGGCCGACGGCGATGTCGTCGTTCCACACCTGCACCGGAAAGTTTTCGAGCCGCGACCACTGCTGCCCCGGCTTCACGTCCTCGACCTTCGGGTTGTTGGCCGCGTTGTTGATCAGGATGTCGATGCGCCCGAACTGCGCGAGGATCTTGTCGCGCGCCTCTTCGATCGACGTCTCACTGGTGATGTTGACGGCAAGGCCGAGGCACTCCGGCCCATGCGCCAGCTGCAGCTGTTCGGCTCGCATCGCCGGGTTCGCCACGGCCAGGTCCAGCAGCACCACATGCGCGCCGGCCGCCGCCAGAATCGCGCCATGATGGTACCCCAGCAGACCAGCGCCGCCAGTCACAATGGCCACGCGGCCGGTCAGGTCAAAGAGAGTGTGTGCTCGATTCGGGGAGGTCGTCGACATAGTCCTCAGTATCGCAAATGCCCGGCGTTACAGCGACCGCGTCTGTCCGCCATCCATCACGTACGTACTACCCGTCGCGAAACCCGCCGCCGCCGAGCACAGATACGCCGCCAGCGACGCGATCTCCTCGGGCGTGCCGAAGCGGCCCTGCGGCACCTCGGTTGCCAGCATGGTCTCGACGGCCTCACGCCGGTTCACCAGGTGCCGCTCCCACGAGCCGCCCGCGAAGTAGATGTTTCCCGGACAGATCGTGTTCACCCGGATGCCTTCGGGCGCGAGGAGTCGTGAAAGATTCTTGGCGTAGTTCGTCAGCGCCGCCTTTGCCGCTGAGTAGGGAAGCGGCGCCGGTGTGGCCTCAATCGCCACGATCGAGGAGATGAAGAGGATCGACGAGGCGCGGCCCTGCAGATGCGGAATCGCTGCCTGCGCCAGCCGCACTGACGAGAAGAAGTTCGCCTCAAACAGCCGGATCCACTCCGATTCTTCCTGCTGCCAGCCCGGCTTGCCCGAGCCGGAGCCCAGGTTCGCGACCAGGTGATCCATCTGGCCGAAGTGTCCGACGGTCAGGTTGAAGGCGCTTTCGATCGTCTCCGGGATCGAGAAGTTCCCCGAGATGGCGAAGATGCGTTTGCGATCGCCGCACTCAGCCGCCAGCTCTTCATGCGCCTGCGCCAGCGACTCCGCATCGCGGCCCGTGAGCACCACGCGCGCGCCCTCCGCCAGCACGGCCGAGGCGATCGCTCGTCCAATGCCGCGCGACGAGCCCGCCACAAACACCACCTTGTCCTTGAGTCCGAAGTCCATGTCGGTATGGATGCCTAAACTGCGGTCCAACCCCCATCGACGATCAGGTTCTGCCCGGTTACGTAGGTGCTCGCATCCGAGGCCAGGAACAGCAGCGCGCCGCACAGCTCGATCGGCCGGCCAATGCGGTTCAGCACCGTGTACCCCTTCAGCTTCGTGACAAAGGGGGAGTCTTCGGCGACGGCATTCTGCCCGCCCACGTCCTCGGTGTTTGAGAACGGCCCCGGCGAGATGCAGTTGGCGCGCACGCCGGACGTGCCCCAAAAGCTCGCCGTATAGCGCGTGAACGCCGCCAGCGCCGCCTTCGACGCCGAGTAGCCTGGCGGGTTCAACGAGCTCGTCCCTTCGTACAGCTGCGGCCGCGGCGCCACCGTCGCATACATCGTCGCGATGTTTACGATCGACCCGCGCTGCGCCTCTTTCATCCGCACGCCCAGCCGCTGCGTGGTCTGCACGGCCCAGTAGACACCGCCCTGCAGGTTCTTCATCCAATGCTCAAAGCTTGCCTGCTCGAGCGACCCCTCGGGCACATTGAAGCCTGTGCTCGCGCCCAGCTCATGCGCGTTGTTGATCAGGATGTCGATGGTCTTCTCGTCGGCAGCGATGGCGTCGCATAGATCGTTCAGCGCGGCCGTGTCATACATGTCGATCTGCTTGACCGAGATCTTGTCGGCGCCGAACTCATTCGCCCAAGCTTTTGCCTCGGTCTGCAGCCGCTCGCTGCGGCCCAGCGCCACCACCCGCGCACCGTTGGCGAGCAACGCCAGCGCAAAGGTGCGGCCGAGAAAGCCCGAAGCGCCGGTCAGTACGGCAGTCTTGCCTTCGAGAGAGAAAAGGCTATTAAGTGAGAGGTCTTTGGCGGAAAGTGGCATTGGGCTCCAGGTCTAACTTTATTTGTACTTTGCTGCGTTACGAAAGGCCTTACGGGCCCGGACGGTGCGTTCTGGTCTGTCAACCTGCAAGGGTCTTTTTCGTCGAGGCCGAGTGTCGCACCCGCCGATCAGCTCCAGCGAGCCTTCACAAACGCCAGCTGTCCGCGCAGAAACTCCACCTCATCCCCCGGTGCGCCGCGCGCCACCTGCAGGGTCACACCGCCGTCGTACCCCAGCTTTTCGAGCGCAGAAAACACATCGTTAAAGTCTGCCGACCCGGTGCCCAGCGGCCGCGTCTCGATCCCGCCCTCCGGCTTGCGATAGCGATCCTTGATGTGTACCGATCCCAGGCGATCGCCATAGGCGGCAAACTCCTCGCTCGCCACATAGCCCAGACCGGACGAGTTTCCCGAGTCCCAGTTGACCTTCAGGAACGGGTCTTCCAGACGCGACAGAAACTCCGCAAAGTCCCTCGGTCCAAAGTCTGCTTCGAGATGCAGCTCCACGCCATGCTGCTTCGCGTGCGGGAGCGCCGACCGCAGCACCTGAAGGGCTGTCTGTCTCTCGTCTTCATTCGTCAGGCGTGACTGATCGACGAACGGCAGCACCACGCGCCGCGCGCCAATCTGTGCTGCCGTGGCGATCACCTCCTGCAGGTGCTGCTCCCGCTCTGCGCGCTCCGCCGGCGTGCAGCGCACGAAGGGAAAGTCCATGAACCAGTCGCCGCACAGCGCCGGTGTCGCGATGCCATGCTCTTGCTTCAGGGCGGCCAGCTCGTCACGACCCGCTTCGGTGAAGATCGGATTTGCGCCGCGATCGTAGTCGTCGTGAATCCACTCGATGTAGTCGAGCCCGGTCTCCCGCGCGCGGGCGATCTCCTCCCGCCACGACGTCCGCGGAAACGACTGGAACCGGCCATCCTCCGGAGGCGACAGTCTGCCCTGCAACACGCCATACGTCCTGCTGCTCTTCGCGTTTGATTCCACTGACATAGAGGCCACAATCTCCAGCACTTAACGATACATGGCTCGCCCGTGACGATCTGCTCCGGAAGAACCCCGCGCCGTTGTCTTCTACTTACTCCCACCGCTTCTAATAGAATGGGACGACCCACTTGACGAGACTCTTCGTTTGTAGATTCTGCTGCCATCATCTGCTGCACACGCATATTTTCTCCCACGCGATCGACATACCGAAAGGAAATCCCCTCTGATGGGCGTGTTCGTCACGAGCTCTCAACGAGCAGATACCACCACCTGGCAGCGGCGGTTCGATCGCTTCAAGAACGGCTTCTCCCGCTTCATTGAGGACGTCTCCAGCTGGATGGAGAAGCACCCGCTCTACTGCATCTGGGTGCTGGTGTTGATCTATGCGCCGCTCGACGTCATCGAGGCGCACTCGCACCTGATGACCAACGATGAGATCTACACCTGGCACATCGCGCAGGCGCCCACGCTGCGCCGCATGCTTGGCATGGCGCGCGAGATCGATCTGCATCCGCCGCTGCACTACCTGCTGCAGCGCTGGTCCTTGAAGCTTGATCTGCCGCGCTGGCTGGGTTCGCGGCTGCCAAACATGATTGCCGGCCTCATCACCGTCATCGCCCTCTTCCGGCTGGCCGCGAAGCACTTCGGCAACACCATCGGCATGACCGCCGCCGCTGCCTTCATCTGCAGCCCGGCTATCCGGTACGCATGGGAAAACCGGCCGTACATGATCCTGATGTGTGCTCTCACCCTGCTCATCTATGCGTGGGACGAAGCCACAGCACCGGAGCGTACCTGGCGCAGTGTGCTGTGCGTTCTGCTGGCGAGCGTCGCCATGGTCGCGGACCATCTGATCGGCGTCGCATGCCTTGCGCCCTTCGCGATCGGAGAGGCTGTTCGCCTCTACCGCCGGCGCCGCGCCGACTGGCCACTTTGGCTCGCGCTCTTCACGCCGTCGCTGCTCGGCCTCGGCCTCTTCTACCAGATCCATCACCTGCGCACCAACTCCTTCCCGACGCAGAACATGCCGTCGTTCCTGCTGGCCTGGAACACCTACGGCGAGCTGCTGAATGACTTCTTCTTCGCCGCCTCCATCTGCATCCTTGCGCTTGCCTTCATGCCGCACGCGCGCGAGCTTCCCTCAACGCGCAAAAAGACTCTGCGTGTCGAAGAGCTCGCCATGCTTTGGACGCTTGCGCTGCTGCCGATGATGACGCTGATCGCCGGCGCCATCCTGCACATCCAGTTCTGGCGGCGCTATGGCTTCTGCGCCATGATCGGCGTGGCCATCCTTGTGCCGTGGATGGTTGCTAACCGCTCCCGCGTTCCAAAGACGCTCTCGGTCTTCATCTTCTTCGCGCTCATCGCCAGCGTTATCGAGAAGGCCTCCACCGAGTACACCGTCGTCGGCTCGCAGGTCGCCGGCATGTACCAGACCGGCCGCGTCGCCATGCACCTGCAAGACCTTGATCCCTCGCTGCCCATCGTCGATGCCAGCCCCATGACCTACATGGAGATGTCCGACCGCGAGCCACCCAACATCCTCTCGCGCATCTACTACCTCACCGACTACAACGCCGCCATGCGCTACTCCGGCTATACCCTCTTCGACAACGAAGACAAGATCCGCGGCATTCTAGAACTGCGCACGCACGTCGCGAAGCTTCGCGACTTCGTCGTCCAGCACCCAAGGTTCTACATGGTCGCCGCCTATCCCAGCTCCGACGATTGGCTGCCGCGTAAACTGGCAGACAGCGGCGTCAACGTGGACTACCTGGGCAAGTTCGTCTCCTCCTACGACAACGACGACGTCTTCCTGGTGACCGTGCCGCCAGGCGCCCTCGACACAGCGAACGCTGGCTTCAAGGCAAACGATCCGCGCGTCCTCCCGTTCCCGACCACCTCAAAGGAACGCTGACGGTTCGTAACCCGCAGCCGCCTGCTCGCAGCCGTCGCTCCCCGGGTTAGGCGGCTGCATCCGTCCAGGTCTCTCGCGAATCCAACCCGCATGGATAAGCGAGCTCTCGGCAAAAGCGGCCTCACCGTAGTTCCCCTCACTCTTGGCGGTAACGTCTTTGGCTGGACGATCGACAAGGCAAAGTCGTTCGCGATCCTGGATGCCTTTGTGGATCGCGGTTTCGATTTCATCGATACCGCCGACGTCTACTCGCGCTGGGCGCCCGGCAACAACGGCGGCGAGTCCGAAACTATCCTCGGCGAGTGGTTCCGGCAGAGCGGTGCGCGCGACAGGATCGTGCTCGCCACCAAGGTCGGCATGGATCTGGGCGACGGCAAACAGGGCCTCAAAAAGCAGTACATCTTGCAGGCCGCCGAGACCTCGCTCAAACGCCTGCAGACCGACCACATCGACCTCTATCAATCGCACAAGGACGACGAGTCCACACCGCTCGACGAGACCCTCGAGGCCTTCCAGCAGCTCATCAAGGACGGCAAGGTCCGCGCCATCGGCGCCTCGAACTACAAGGGCGCGCGGCTCACCGAAGCTCTTGAAGCCGCCAGGAAAAATGATCTGCCGGCCTACACCGCACTCCAGCCCGACTACAACCTCTACGACCGCCAGGACTACGAGACGGACCTCGCACCAGTCGCCGCAAAGTTCGGCATCGGCGTGATCCCCTACTTCTCACTCGCCGCCGGCTTCCTCACCGGCAAGTACAAGACCAAGGCCGATGCGGAAGGCAAGGCTCGCGGGGGCAAGGTCGCCGCGTACTTCACCGCTCGCGGCGAAAAGATCCTCGCAGCCCTCGCCGAAGTCGAGCAGCAGACCGGCGCGAAACAGGCCTCGATCGCCATCGCCTGGCTGCTCGCCCAGCCCACCATCACCGCCCCCATCGCCAGCGCGACCTC
>CAXSEC010000121.1:0-10746 GCA_964236325.1 uncultured Acidobacteriaceae bacterium
GTACCGGAAGGTAGCGGCCATGCGTGAAGCTGTCTCCCACGAAAAGCACATGCTGGGTGTCAACTGGATGTTGCCGCATCTGCTGACAGAGCAGCGTTCCGGAAGTGATTCCGGTGAGAACAACGGCAGAAGCGAGCTTGTGTGCGAATGGGCGAAAGATCATGCAGTGCTATCTCCAGTCCTACAACTTCTATAAATCATCATCCCGGGCGAACGTCTCCGCCGCCTTGCGGACAAAGGACCCGTTCTCATCGATGCGTATCGAGCCCAACGTCCGATCGAACACATAGAACGAGCAAAACTCTCGCCGACATCTCGCTGACATCTCTAAGATAGGTCCGCACCACAGAAGCGAAGCCAAAGAGTCGTCGTATGCCGCATTCGTCAGTAATGCCCCAACGCGTACGTCCTCCTCAACCGCACAAAGCAGTTCGAAAAACCGCCACGCATCTACCGCCACTCCAACCATGCGTCCCTCAAAAGTCGCAGCCTCCCGCCCGGAAGTAGACCTCCCCTTACCACGCATCGCCGCTAGTCTGATCCAGACTGTCTGTCTCCGTCTGGAGCCCGTTCCGTGACCCCGATCCGCGCCGCCCTCGGCCTCCCGCTCGCCCTCGCCACTCTCGCCCTGCTGCTCAGTGGCTGCGCCTCGTCGTCGACCGCCACCCCCGCCGCCTCCAGCACCAGCACCACCCCCACTCCCACCCCAACACCCTCCGCCCCCGGCACCCTCCGCGGCCATGCCCAAAGCGGACCCAGCCAGGCCGGTCCCAGCCAGATCGCCGGCGCGCACATCTACCTCCTCGCCGCCAATACCTCCAGCTACGACGCCCCCAGCCTCTCCCTGCTCGATCCCACCGTCCCCGGCGTCCTCACCGACGCTTTCGGCGCCTACGTCCTCTCGGACTCTCAGGGCAACTTCGGCCTCACCGGCACCTACCAGTGCTCCCCCGGCCAGCTCGTCTATGTCCTCGCCCGCGGCGGCTCCCCCGGCGGCGAGTCGCAAAACCCCTTCCTCTCCCTGCTCTCCACCTTCGGCGTCTGCCCCGCCGCCGGCAACTTCGCCGGTCAGATCAGCTTCATCACCATCAACCAGGTCTCCACCGTCGTCACCGTCTACGCCCTCGCCGGCTTCATGGCCGATGGCCTCCACGTCGGCTCCGGCCCCTCCGCCAACGCGCTCACCGGCATCACCAACGCCTTCCTCAATGCCGGCAACCTCATGGATATCAGCGTCGGCACCGTCAACCCGTACACCCCCGGCGGTAACGGCGTCATCCCCGTCGCCACCTTCAACAGCCTGGCCAGCCTCCTCGTCCCCTGCTCGAACGCCTCCCCCGCCTGCCCGCCGCTCCTCGCCCTCGCTTCGGACGCCGCCGGCAACCCGCCCGGTGACACCGTGCAGGCGCTGCTCAACATCGTCCATAACCCCGCCGCCAACGTCGCCGGGCTCTTCGCCCTCCCCACCTCGCAGCCATTCCAGCCCGCCCTTACCGCCGCGCCCAACGACTGGACCATCGGCATCACCTACTTCGCCGAAAATCTCGCCGGCCCCTACTTCCCCGCCTTCGATGGTCAGGGCAACCTCTGGGTTCCCGGCTACGCCAACAACACCCTCACCGAGTTCGATCCCTTCGGCAACCTGCTCTCCGGCGACGCCGGCTTCACCGGCGGCGGTCTCGCCCAACCCTTCGCCGTCGCCATCGACGCCGCCAATCACCCCTGGGTCTCCAGCTACGGCCTCATCTCGCCCGGCGCCCCGGTCGTCTCGGAGTTCGCCGCCAACGGCACCCCCATCACCTCAAACGGCTTCGCCTGCGGCAAAAACTGCGGCTTCCTCGCCTTCGATTCCGCGCAGAACCTCTGGGTCTCGGGCGCGCCCCAGGTCTCCGTCCTGCGAACCTCCGGCACCATGCTCACCGCCTTCACCCCCAACACCTTCGCCTCCGGCATCTCTGTTGATAGCCAGGGTCACGGCTGGGTGATCGGCTCCGGCCGCACTCTCACCCGGCTCACCGCGCCCGCCACCATCGCCCAGTTCGCCGAAGGCGTCACCACCTCCGCGGGCACCGAGACCAACGGCCTCGCCATCGACGCCGCCGACAACATCTGGTTCACCAGCCCAACCAACAACGCCCTCGGCAAGTTCACCGTCGCCGGCGCCGCTATCTCGCCCACCGCCGGCTTCACCGGCGGGGGCCTCAACGGTCCCGTCGGCGTCGCCATCGACGGCGCCGGTCAGGTCTGGGTCGCCAACCGCGACGGCAGCTCCATCTCCACCTTCAATCCCACCGGCAAGCCGCTCTCCCCGTCCACCGGTCTCGAGGCCGCCGGCATCTCGAACCCGCGCGGCATCGCCGTCGACCCCAGCGGCAACGTCTGGGTCACCGACTTCACCGGAAACGCCGTCACCGAACTCCTCGGAGCCGGCGCTCCCACCGCCTCCCCGAGCACCTCCGCCAACCACGGCCAGAAACCCTGATTGCCTGCGCGAAATCGCACAAAATGGGCCTTAACCTCAGCGGAAAAATCGCTTTTTCGGCGGGATCAGCGCCCCGATTCGTTCGCCCGGATGAACGCCGCGGCATACTCGTGCATCCCCCTCAACCCGTCCTCGTTGATGTACACCATGTGCCCGGTCGGGAAAAAGTGGTAGCTGATGTTGTCCTCGAGAGCCTTTGGCATCGGCAGGTGCTTCATCTCGTAAACTGAACCAAAATAAAGGGTTCCGAGGTCAAAGTAACCGCCCATCAGCATCACCTTGAGCCGCGGATTGCGCTTCATCGCGCTCGCCAGATCCCCCATCACGTTCACGCTCGCATCCGGCCGGCCGCCACCCGGCGCCGCATGCCGCAGCTCCCAGTCAAACCCCGGCAAGGCATACGCGCTCGGCATGTAGGTCGCTTGCTCGCCATACCGCAAGTCGTTGCGAACATAGGAGTTAATAGCCGACGCAAATGCCGAGCTGATGCTGTTGGTGAACGGATCGTAGTCCGATTCCGAGTTCAACGGGTCCATCGCCGGCCCCTGGTAGCGCGAGTCCAGCCGCCCAACCGTAATGTTTTCAGCAGTTTCCAGCTGCTGCGCAAACTGCGCACCACTCAGCCGAAGGTTCGCCTTCACCCAGTACGCCGCGGGTATCCCTGTGAAAGCATTGAGCTTATCGGCCACAGCCTGCTTCCGCGCGTCCGTCAAATCGGACCCCTGCAGCAGCGCCGACGCATACTCGCCGAGCGTGTACTCCTCCACCTGCTTAAGGAACGGAACCAGCTCCGCAGGCTGGTTCGGGACCCGCTTGTGATACCACGCCGTCGCCGCAAAGCTAGGCAATGCAGCAACATACGCGATATCGGTGCCGGGGTTGGCACCCGGCCCATCTGCCGTAATATCGAAGTTGAAGATCTGGCTCAACAGCATCACTCCGTTCAAGTCCACCTGGTTTTCGAGCAGGTTCGACAGCACCGCCGAGCGAGTCGTGCCATAGCTCTCCCCAAACAGGTACTTGGGCGAGTTCCACCGGTTGTACTTGGTCAAAAAGCGACGAATAAAGCGATCAAACGCATGCGCATCCTGGTCCGTCCCCCAGAACGCCTTTCCAGCGTCTTTCCCCATAATCCGGCTGAAGCCCGTGCCCGGCGCGTCGATGAAGACGAGGTCGGTGACATCAAGCAGGCTGTACTGGTTCTCAATCAGCTTGTACGGCGCCGCCGGATCATGCTGCGCGTCCGTCGTGACCACGCGCTTCGGCCCGAAGCCGCCCATATGCAGCCACATAGTGCTCGAGCCTGGGCCACCGTTGTAGAGGAAGGTCACCGGCCGAACCTCACCCGGCGCGGCCTTTTTGAAGTAGGCGGCGTAGAAGAGGCGCGCGGTCGGCGGAGCTTCCTCGGGCTTGTCGTGATCGGGCGGATGGACGCCGGCATCCGGCAGGAGTCTGCCATCCAGCGCGAGCGTCGCATCCTGAGCATCGGTTGCACCAACCGTAAGCGTGCCGGCAATTGCGCGATAGCTGATGGCCTGGCCGCCGACGTGAACGATGCCCTCGGTGGTTGAGTCCGGGGCCGGCGCGGCTGGCGTGCCCTGTCCGGCCATCTTGTCGTCAGGCTTTTTGCCGGCGGCA
The DNA here is from genome assembly GCA_964236325.1 of uncultured Acidobacteriaceae bacterium. Lineage (GTDB taxonomy): Bacteria > Acidobacteriota > Terriglobia > Terriglobales > Acidobacteriaceae > Edaphobacter. Next base: position 4,121 of record CAXSEC010000121.1, read on the forward strand.
TCAGTCTGAGCAAGGTTGACAAGGGGGTTGAGGCAAAGGGCAGCAACGACTGCGATAAAACGGAACAAGGGGCGGTACCTCGAGACGAGATGACAGGGGTCTGAGGTGATTGTAGGGCCACGCACAAGGAGGCGCGACATACCGAGGGTGTTATTAGATTCCGCGCCGGTAGCTGATGCAGGACTCCTCTTACCGCGCAATCCTTCGTCGAAACTGGCGCGCGCCCCTCGTCTCTCCACGCGAATGAGCACTTTTTAGTTTTCGGCGACGCAGCTTCGACAGAAATTCTTCCGTCGGGCAAAGAAGCTGCTCGCCAGATCGCCTGCAAACGCGCATGGTAGAAAGCACACTAAAGAAAGACCAACCAGAGTTCGTACCGTTCCGCGCCTTCGCGGCAAGCGACGCCCGCCGGACTGCTCAGGCTGGTCTTCAACACGTCACTACGTGCATCCGCACTTTCACTTCGAGGCCATCCATGTTCACAGTTCCCAGGAAGTTCCTGTTTTTGCTCTTTATCTTCGGCGGCGGCATCGCGGCCGATGCGCAATCAACGTTTGGATCCATCAACGGAACTATCCATGACGGAACAGACGCAACGGTGCCAGGGGCTACGATCACGCTGCACCGGGAAGAAAGCAATACCGACCGACGGGTGACGGCCGGGGACGATGGAAGCTACACCGCACTGAACCTCGAGGCGGGAACATACTCGGTTCGTGTAGAGCGCGCAGGGTTTGCGCCCAAGACCAGCACACATCTTCATCTGGACTCACGGCAGCAGCTGCGGCTGGACGTGGATCTGTCGGTTGAGTCGGTGACGCAGACGGTGCAGGTGGATGCGAGTGACGCGGGCACAATCACGACGGACAATGCGTCGATCTCCTCGGCGCTCAGTCCGCGCGACGTACTTGACCTACCAGCCAATTATCGCGGTGCGGGATCCACCTCGCCGCTGAACGTGATCCAAACACTGCCGGGAGTGCAGCCGGACTCCGGCAGCTATCCACCGCAGCCCTCCGCCTCTCCGGCCCCGGGCATCAAGTTCTCCATACAGGGCGGTCTGCCGTCGCAGTCCGAGACCACGATCGATGGCATCTCCGCGCAGAATCAGACGACCAACAACATTCTGGGCGACGCCTTTCCTTCAGCGGAGTCGATCGCCGAGATCCGCGTCGACGGCGTCAATAACAATGCCGAGTACGCTCAGCCCGGCGAGATCACAACTGTAACCAAGTCAGGCACAAATGTGCTGCACGGCTCCGCGTTCTGGTACTTCCAGAACTCTGCCTTCGATGCCGTGCCGTATCAGGGCGCGACCAGCACACCGCTTAAGCCGAAGAAGGTAGCCAACGACTTTGGCGGATCGATAGGTGGGCCGGTCTATCTGCCACACCTCTATCACGGACGCGACCGAACGTTCTTCTTCGCGACCTATGAAGGGCTCCGCTTCCCGCAGTCCACGGTGCTGCAGGCGCTGGTGCCAACCGTCCTGATGAAGCAGGGCAACTTCTCGCAGGAGACGGCTGCACTGCGGAATCCGTTTACCGGCGCCAACTACCAAAATGCAACGCTGCCAGGCATCAATCCAAGCGCCGCCGCTTTCCTGCAGTTCTATCCGGACCCAAACGTCGGCGGCAATGAGAGCCTGCAGGCCGCCGACGCAAACGGCTTCAATTACCTGAGTACGCGTCGTCGCGACATCAGCTCGAACCAGTACGATCTGCGCGTCGATCAGACCCTCGGCCAGAAGGGAAGCATCTTCGCGCGATACACCTCGAAGAACATCTCGCAGGTGCTGCCGGTCGATCTGGCCCTGCCGAACTCCGCCGCGATCGGGCAGTACCGCATCTTCGCCGCGGTGTTCAACTATGCCTTCACTCCGCATGTGGCGAACGAGTTTCGCTTCGGCTTCACGCTGGAGCAGGATGGAACGACCAATCCCTTCAACGGGGCGGCAACGGTCAACGCGGCCAACCTCACCGGCGTCGGCCCGAACTTTCCCTTCAACGGCCTGAGTCATATCGGCTTCGACAGCCAGATCACCTCCATCGGATCGCGCCTGAACTCAACCTCACATTCGCGAGTCTTCCAGTACGTCGATAACGTGACGGTGCAGCGCGGCACGCACACGCTGCGGCTTGGCTTAGATATTCGCCATCTCACCGCGATAACTCCGCTTGATTTCTCTTCCTCGGATAACTACGGAAACTTCTACTTCACAAATGCCAACAGCTTTACCGGGCAAGAGTTCGCGGACTTCCTCATCGGCGCGCCGTACCAGACACAGATCGATAACGTCACCTCCGATAACAACGGAAACTCCGACGCCTATGCGGTGTACGTGCAGGACAACTGGAAGGCCAGCTCGAAGCTGAACCTTACCTTCGGTCTGCGCTACGAGCTGCATCCTGCCTTCGCCGATCAAGGGGGAAACATCGGCAACTTTGATCCATCCGTGGCGCGTTCAGGCACGCTGCTCTACCCGGCGGGCTTCGTCGGCAACCTGGCACCGGAGGAACTTGCCAACCTCAACGCCTGCCCGACCGCGGGCGTGAACAATCCCTATGCAACGGGCGGCGTGGTCAACGGCGCACCCTGTACCCCCGTGCAATCGAACACGCAGGCGGGTCTGCCGGCGGGCCTGCGCACCGATCCCAAACTGCGCTTTGAGCCGCGCTTCGGCTTTGCCTACCGGCCCTTTGACAACGATCGTACGGCCATCCGCGGCGGCGCGGGCTTCTACAACATCACCACCTCCGGCGCTCTCTTCTATGCGCTCACCGGAACGCTCCAGGCAAACGTGCAGACGTTCAACAACACGACGACCACGAACGCCACAGGCCAGCCAGCGGGGCCGGCTTTTACCTTCCCCAACATCTCAACCGCCAGCACCAACAGCTTTGCCGGCGGCAACTTTACACCGACCTACGGATCGGTCGGCTTCAACTCCGCCGTGGATATCCACTGGCACGATCCCTACTCGCTCCAGACGAATATCTCCATTGACCATGACTTCGGACGCGGCTTCGGCCTGCGCGTCTCCTACGTGGGCCTGCATACGTGGCACCTGGTCTGGCAGCCCGAGTTGAACCAACTGCCGCTTTCGACCACGACTGCGGCAGCCAATCAGCCTCGCGCGGCCTTCAACTATCCCAACTTCTACTCCATCGCCGAGCGGAACACGGAGGCGCAGGCAGACTACCACTCCGGCCAGGCAGAGTTCTCGCATCGCTTCGCGCACGGGCTCTCCTTCAACTCCGCCTACACCTACGCGAAGAATCTGTCGGACAACCAGGGCACCTCTGGCTCGTTTGGCGTCTCCGGCAGCTTCGTCGATGAGCAGGGCGGCTACTACGCCACCTCCACGGCAAATCGCCATCTGGACTATGGCAACGTGACCGGAACGCGGCGTCATCGATCGCTGACCACGGGCGTCTATGAGCTACCAGTGGGCCGCGGCAAGCGCTTCCTGGGCAACAGCAACCGCCTCACGGACCTGGTCGTCGGAGGCTGGCAGATCTCGAACATCTTCGTCTTCCAGACAGGGCCATTCCTTACCGCGTATCTACCCTCGGGCGGGGCGGATCCTTCCGGCACCGGCTCCGGCTCGCTCTTCAGCCGGCAGCAGCGACCAGACCGCGTAGCCAATGGAAACACCAGCCACCGAACGCGCACCCAGTTCTTCAACCGGGCGGCCTTCGCCTGTCCTGGCGGAGTCGGCGCCGGTGGAAGCACCGGCTTTGCTTCGCTACAGAACGGCAACTGCATCGTCGGCAGCACCAATGCCGATCCCACGACCGGCCAGGTACAGGCACCCATCGGACGCTTTGGAACAGAGTCGGTGGGGGATCTGGTCGGCCCCGGAACAGTAACGCTCTCTTCCGGAGCGAGCAAGTCCTTTCACCTCACCGACGGTGTGGCTCTGCGGGCGGAGGGTACGTTTACCAACATCCTCAATCACACCAATCTTGCCGATCCGGTTCTGGACGTGACAAACCCCGCCTTCGGCACGATCACCCAGGCGCGGGGATCGGACTTTGGTGGCAATCGAACGGGGCAGGTATCCATGAAGCTGGAGTTCTAACTCCATTTTCCTGCGATCGCCCTCAACATTTCCCAGGATGCATCCGATAGAGCAAATAGGGAGACGGGATCACGATGCCGAAGGTTGAAGCGCTGCTGTGCGATATTGATGGAACGTTGGTGGAGAGCAACTGGCTGCATGCAGAGTCGTGGCAGCGCAGCTTTGCGGAGATCGGCATCAACCTGGAGTTGGACGCGGTGCGGCGGCAGATTGGCAAGGGAGGCGATGAACTGATCCCGGTCTTTGTGTCGTGGTGGCGCGCGAAGGTGGTAGAGGAGCCGCTGAAGGCCTACCGGAAGTTCCTGTTCGAGAGCGAGTACCTGCGGCAGGTGAAGCCGCTCCCGCGAGCCAAGGAGTTTCTGGAGCGGGTAAAGGCGGCGGGGATTCGGCCGGCGCTGGCGACCTCGGCCAGCACCAAGGATCTCGAGACCTACAAGAAGATCGTAGGGATGGAAGACCTGATCGAAGCGCAATCAAGCGCCGACGACACGGAACGGGCAAAGCCGCATCCGGATATCTTCCAGTCGACGCTGAAGAAGCTGAAGCTGCCATGCGAGAAGGTGCTGGCGCTCGGCGATACGCCGTATGACGCGGAGGCCGCAGGAGTGGCAGGCATCTCGACCATTGGCGTGGAGAGCGGCGGGTGGAGCCGAAGCGATCTGCTGGAGGCCGGATGTATCGAGGTCTACAAGGATGTTGCGGAGCTACTGGAGCGGTTCGATGACAGTGCGCTCGGGCGGTGGCGCGGCTAGGCGATCTGCTGGTCCGGCGCAGGACTAACGTGGCGCTGGCCGTAGCGGCATAGCTTGAGGACCGGGCACTTCCGGCACTGCGGATCGGCAAAGGTGCAGAGGGTCTGGCCGTGCAGCTTGAAGAGGGCATGGTCCTGCTGCAGGGTGTCGGCCGTCCAGGTCTCGGGCACCATCCGCATCAGCAGCTCCTCGGTACGCTGAGCGTCGCCCCGCGGCGTAAGGCCTAGACGGTGCGCAACCCGGAGATGGTGGGAGTTCATGACCAAAGCGGGTCGGCGCAGAGTGGAAAAGCTGACAACTTCGGCAGAGACCATGGGTCCCGCACCCGGGAACTGCTCAATCCAGGCGCGGATCTTATCGGTGCGATACTTCGCCAGAAAGTCCAGAGAAAGCCCGCCGGTGCGAGCAGTAATCTGTTGCAGCGAGAGCTTGAGGTTAGGGGCCTTCTGCTCGGGGTAGGTGACGTCGGCGATAGTGGCCTGAATGAGGTCAGTCGGAGCCTCGCGCAGGTCCTCCCAGCTTCCGAAGCGCGCCTTCAGCGCCGCCAGCGCGGCATAGGTCGTCTCGGTTCGGGTGCGGGCGGCAAGCACGGAGTAGATAAACTGCGTGAGCGGATCCCAGCGCTCCCGCAACTCGGGCTCGCCATAGTAACCAAGCAGGAGGCGATGGATGTGCGGCAGTCGATCGGGATCGGCCGGCGGCGTTGGCGGCGGGGGTATGTGCGCGTCTGGGAACAGGCTGTCTGTCATGTCGTGCAGCGATACGGGAGGCGAAGAGATTAGCCCTGCTTGATCTCGTTGTAGAGAGAGCCGAACGGGTCCTTGATGACGGTGCTGGCGATGTCATTGACAGACTTACCGTGCTTGTACATCAGGTAGGCGGCGAACACGCCGGAGGCGACGGTGACCCAAAAGAAGGCTTTGCGCATACTGTGCTCCTGTTGTGGACGTGAGATGGTCGAAGCTTGTCCTTGTGGCGTTGGATGCAGGTTCTTGGGCTGCGCGGCCGCTGCCCTCAGCGGTAGTGGACGCCGAAGCGAGGACCGGTTCCGTCCTCGATCCCCCAGGCCATACGCGGGGTGTTGTGAGCGAGGCCAAAGCGGCCGTCAGGGCCAAGCAGGATGATGCCCCCATGGCCGCCGAGCCGCGTGTGCAGGTAGTCGATGGCCGCCGACGCCGCCTCTTGCGGAGCGAAGCCGGCAGCCACGCGATCGACCGCCCACTTGCCCAGGACGAGCTTCATAATGGGCTCGCCCCAGCCGGTAAGCGAGGCGGCGGCGGTCTGGTTGTCGGCATAGCAGCCGCAGCCGATCAGCGAGGAGTCGCCAACTCGGCCCGGCGCCTTCGAGAGCGTTCCGCCTGTGGAGGTGGCGGCGGCCAAATTGCCCTCCGCATCGATCGCCACGGCGCCTACCGTATCGTGCGAATCCAGGCTGGGATCGGTAAGCTGAAACGAGTCAGGGAGAGAGCGGTCGACCTCCGCCGCAAGCGCGGCTGCCGTGCGCGAAGGATCAGTCGCAGGCACTGTCGGCGCGGCCTCGCCTGAGAACGTGGTGTCGCGCGCGCCGGCAAGTTCTGCCTGCTGAAACCGCATCAGCCGATCGCGCTCGCGCGGAACGATCAGTTCCGTATTGTCGATCAGCGGCATGCCATGCTGGCGAGCGAAGCGCTCAGCACCGGTTCCGACAAAGTAGACGTGCGGGCTGTGATCGAGGACCAGACGCGCCGCGTGGATCGGATTGCGCAGACGCTCCACGCAGGCGACTCCGCCCGCCCGGAGATCGGCGCCGT
>CAXSEC010000122.1:0-10692 GCA_964236325.1 uncultured Acidobacteriaceae bacterium
TTACTTCCACCAGGTGTAGCCGAGGTTGAACTGGATGGTGGCGTTGACGCCGGGGTTGCGGTCGCCGAGGGAGGCGGAGGAGATGTGGACGGCGTTGGCACCGAGGTCGAGGGAGCGGGTAGGGGTGAGGAAGTAGTGGAGGCCGACGCCTCCCTGGGGGGTGAAGTTCCAGACGCTGGCGTCGGCGCTGGGGCCGTTGTTGGCGAGGGAGAGGTCGGTGGTGCCGTAGGCGGGGTACTTGTGGTTGGTCCAAAGGACGCCGCCGGCTCCCTGGGCCCAGGGGGTGAGGCGGTGGGTGCCAGCGAAGTTCCAGCGCAGGATGATGGGGGTGAGGGTGACGCCCGAGAAGGTGCCGCCTACGGTGAAGGGGGCGCTGCAGTAATCGTCGCTGCCGAGGACGGGGGTGGTGCCGGGCTGCTGGGTGAGGAAGCAGTTGTTTTTCTGGAATCTGGGGGTGTAGGACTGCCAGAAGGGGAAGAGTTCGACGGCGTACTCGAAGTTGCCGCGGAGGAGGCCGGGGAGGTGGTTGCCGGTGAGGACTTTTCCGGCGTGGAGGCCGGCCATGAGGAACTTGAAGCCGCCGCGCATGTCGGTGATGCCGGTGCCGCCCTGGACGAGGGCGCCGACCTCGAAGGGGAGGGTGGCGGGGTCGGGCTTGGTGAGGGCTTGCTGGGCGAGGGCGGGGATGGCGAAGGTGAGGACGGCTAGCGCAATGCTGCGGAGAGGCAAGCTGGGGGGCTCCTAGGGGTGATGTCTTTTATCGTAGAACGATTTGGGTGTGTGGCGCTTTGGGACGGACGCGGCGGGGATGCGGCGTTTGGAACCAGGGAGGTTTTTTGTGGGGCGCGGGCGGGGGCGGTGCCGGCCTGGGCGAAGGAGGGTGTGGGCTTCGGCGGAGGGGTTGGGGTGGATGCGGGTGGAGTGGCGCACCTCGGGCTGCTTAGAGAGAAGCTGTGGAAGAGGGTTTAGGGCAAGAGACGAGCCGCCGAGGGTGGCGGCTCGTCTGCGATTTACTCGAGGTTGTCTGGGGTTTGGAGGGGCGGTCGGAGGCAGCGTCAGCTGGCGACTTCGACCTCGTCCATGTCGAAGTTGGAGTAGACGTTCTGGGTGTCGTCGAGGTCTTCGAGGACGTCGAGCAGGCGCAGCATGGCGGCGGCCTGGGTGCCTTCGAGCTTGGTGTAGACGGAGGGGATGAGGGTGACTTCGGCGACCTCGGTTGCAAGTTTGGCGGACTTGATGGCGGCGAGGACGGCGTCGAAGTCTTCGGGGCTGGTGGTGATCTCCCAGGTTCCGCCTTCCTGCGAGAGGTCTTCGGCGCCGGCTTCGAGGGCGATCTCGGTCAGTTTGTCTTCGCTGACGCCCTCAGAGGGGACGGTGATGAGGCCTTTTTTGGCGAACATGTAGCCGACGGAGCCGGTTTCGCCGAGGTTGCCGCTGTTTTTCGAAAAGGCATGGCGGATCTCGGAGACGGCGCGGTTTTTGTTGTCGGTGAGGACGCGGACGATGACGGCGGCGCCGCCGGGGCCGTAGCCCTCGTAGGTGATGTCTTCGTAGTTGACGCCTTCGAGCTCACCCGTACCGCGCTGGACGGCGCGCTTGATGTTGTCGGCGGGCATGTTTTCGGCTTTGGCGGCGGCGATGGCGGTGCGGAGGCGGGGGTTGCCATCGGGGTCGCCACCGCCGCCCTTGGCCGCGATGGTGATTTCCTTGATGAGGCGGGTGAAGATCTTGCCGCGTTTGGCGTCGAGAGCGCCCTTTTTATGCTTGATTGTTGCCCATTTGCTATGGCCGGACATGTCGATCCCCTGTGCTGAGATGCGGGCTGTGGGGTGAGCCGGGGGCTGACCGCGAGCGTCCGCGACCAAGCGAGTTTAGCATGTGGGGCTGGGGGTGGGATGGGGCTGTGGCGTCAGAGGAGCGACTCGTGGGCGAGCAGGTCGTCGAGGGTCTCGCGGCGGCGGATGAGGTGGGCGTGGCCCGAGTCGATGAGGAGTTCGGCGGGGCGGGTGCGGGTGTTGTAGTTCGAGGCCTGGCTCATGCCGTAGGCGCCTGCGTCGAGCAGGAGGAGGAGGTCGCCGGGGGCGAGGGGTGGGAGGGCGCGGTCGTGGGCGAAGAAGTCGCCGGACTCGCAGACGGGGCCGACGATGTCGACGGGTTCGAGTGGAGGGATGGGGCTGGCCGGAGAAGCAGGTCCCTCCACTGCGACTTCGCTGCGCTGCGTCTTCGGTCGGGATGACACATCGATGGGTGGTGCTGGTGCAGGAAGACGTACGGGGAGGATTTCGTGGTGGGCCTGGTAGAGGGCGGGGCGGATGAGGTCGTTCATGGCGGCGTCGGTGATGACGAAGCGCTTGGCGCCGTTTTGTTTGGTGCCGAGGACGCGGGTGAGCAGGCCGCCGGCCTGGGCGACGAGGAAGCGGCCGGGTTCGAGGAGGAGGTGGCAGTTGAGGGTGCGCAGAGTGGGGAGCAGGGCTGCGGCGTAGGCGGCGACCTGTTGCTCTGGGGTGAGGGCGGCGGGGCTCGCTTCTTCGAGATGAGGTTCGCCGGTAGTTTGCGACTCGGGCTCGGTGGGTGGCTCGGCGGAGAAGCGGGTCCCTCCGCTGCGACTTCGCTGCGCGAGGTCTTCGGTCGGGATGACAGAGTGGGGGGGGCGGGTTCCTGGCGCGTCGCTGCGCTCCGTCGCTAAAGACAAATGCGGGGGTTCCTCGCTGCGCTCGGAATGCCAACCAAAAATTGCATGATCGCTTGCAAAGTTGGCGGCTGAGGCGAGGCGGGGTGAAGCAGGTCCCTCCACTTCGCCTTCGGCTTCGGTCGGGATGACAGAGTTTGAGGTTAGCGGGGCGAGGTAGTCGATGCCGAGGCCCCCGCCTAGGTCGATGTGAGTGATTTCGTGGCCGTCGGCGCGTAGGTCGTGGATGAGGGTGGCGACGCGGGTGAGGGCTTCGGCGAAGGGGGTTATGGCCTGGATCTGGGAGCCGATGTGGACGCTGACGCCAGTGGCGAGGAGGGACGGGAGGGTGGCGGCGTGGCGGTAGAGGTCGCGGGCGAGGGCGATGTCGATGCCGAACTTGTGCTCGCGCAGGCCGGTGGAGATGTAGGGGTGGGTCTCGGCGAAGACGTCGGGGTTGACGCGGAGGGCGAAGCGGGCCTGTTTGCCGAGGGCGGCGGCGCGAGCGGCGAGGAGGTCGAGCTCCTGGGCGGATTCGACGTTGAAGAGGAGGATGTTGGCTTCGAGGGCGGCGTCGATCTCCCAGGGCTGCTTGCCGACGCCGGAGAAGACGACGCGCGGGAGGGCTTCGGGGCAGGCGCGGCGAACGCGCTCGAGCTCGCCGCCGGAGACGATGTCGAAGCCGGCGCCTAGCGAGCCGAGGAGCTGCAGGAGGGCGAGGGCGCTCGAGGCTTTGACGGCGTAGCAGACGGTGTGGGGGGTGGGGGCGAAGGCTCGCTCGAAGAGGGCGAGGCGATGGCGGAGGTTGGCGGCGGAGTAGACGTAGAGCGGGGTGCCTGCCTCTTCCGCGAGGGATGGTAGAGGCAGGCCGTCGATGCAGAGGGTGCTGTCGCGGTAGCTGAAGGGACGTGTGGGGACGTGGCTTGCGAGAGGGCCTGGTTCGGGCAAGGCTTAGCGTCGCTCCACAGGGAGGAGGTAGGGCTCCTCGGGGATGACGATCCAGGCGATGACGTAGGCGATGAAGCCGAGGCCGAGGTGGAAGGGGGTGAGAACGACGAGCAGGATGCGGATGAGCGGGAGGTTCCAGCCGTAGGTGCGGGCGAAGGCGGCGCAGACACCGGCGACCATGCGGCCGGTGCGGGGGCGGAGGAGCTCTGGACGGTGGCGGGCCGGTGGAGGCGGCGGGATGCTGCCGGGGGTGGACTGCCAGGTGCTGGTGGTGGCGTCGTGGGCGACGGGGGTGCCGCAGGCGGGGCAGAAGCGGGTTCCTGGGAGGATGTCTTTGCCGCAGTGGGTGCAGTGCATGAGGTGGCTCCGGAGGTTTCTATTTTGTCATACGCGGGGAGGGAGGGGTGGGTTCCGTCGGTCGGCGGATAGGCGCGTCGCTTCGCTCCGTTGTTAAGGGCGCAATGCGGGGGTTCCTCGGCTGCGCCTCGGAATGACAACCAAGAATTGTTGGGGGGCGGGTCTGTTGGTAGAGGAGCGGAGCGCTGCGGGATGATGACAAGAAAGGCAGGCGGCGGCAACAGCAAAAGCAAAGGCGAAATACAGGGGTCTCTCCGCTGCGGCGCTTCGCGCCTTCGGTCGAGATGACGGCTTTCTTTGGGGGGTGGGGAGAGAAGCAGGTCCTTCCACTTGGGTCGGGATGACAGGGTTCGTGGGTGGGTTGGCGCGTCGCTGCGCTCCGTAGTTAGAGGCGAATGCGGGGATTCCTCGCTGCGCTCGGAATGACAACCAAACTTTTTCGGACAACCAAAACTGCTGAGGACAACTAAAATTACTTTGGTCGCGGGTTTGCGGTTTGCTCCGTGCTGTGTGCCTTAGGCGGGGCTAATGGGACTGGGCGGGTTATGGGGCGGTGAAGGGGGATTTCAGGTATTTGCGGGCCTGGTCGGCTTGGGACTGGTCTCCGGTGGAGGCGGCGGCGAGTTGGTACTGGGCGATCGCGCGGTCGCGTTGGTGGAGGAGGTCGAACATCTCGCCGGCGTTGAGCTGGGCGCGTTTGCGGAGCCAGTCGGAGCAGTGGGGCTGGGCGGCGGCGGCGAGGTAGTTGGTGGCGGCGGTGGCGGGGTCGTTCTGGCCGCGGGCGGTCTCGGCGAGGCCGAAGAAGGCCATCTGGAGGCGGGGGTCGATGAAGAAGTTGGGGCGGCGGGCGTCGTCGATGACTTTGCGGTAGATGGCGATGGCGGTTGGTCCGTCGCCCTTATCCTTGCTGAGGTTGGCCTCTTCGAGGCGGAAGAGGTAGTCGCGGGGGTACCGGCGGGCGAGGGTGGCCTGGACGGTGAGGGCCTCGGCGTAGCGGCCGTCGTGACGGAGGAAGAGGGAGAGGACGGTGCGGGCCTCGACGTTGTTGACGAGGCCGTGAGCGCCGACGTCGCGCAGGAGATCGAGGCCTTTTTCCTTGTTGCCGCCGACGCCGGCGATGCCGACCATCAGGCGGACGACGCGGGGGAGGCTGGCGACGGCGAACTGCTGGATGCCGATGGACATTTTGGCGTCGGTGTAGTCGGGGTCGAGCTTGAGGGTCTGCTCGGAGTCGTTGCGGGCGGCGAGGCCCTGGCGGGCGGCGGAGACGAAGGAGTGGTCGACCAGGGTGGCGAAGGAGGCATGGAGGCCGCGGGCGTAGCCACGGGCGAAGAAGGCATTTTTATTGTTGGCGTCGGCCTTGATCTGCTGGTTGCAGAGATCGGTGACCTGGTCGGTGAGGGTTTCGATGCGTTGGCGGATGTCGTCGGGGACGTCGACTTTGCGCTTGGAGGAGAGGAAGCTGTCGTGGGCGTAGTAGGTGGTGTCGAGGAGGTCCTGGTGGTAGAGCTCGCGGAAGATAAGGACCTGAAGGACGTAGGCGCGGGCGAGGGGCGAGTTGGGATGGGCGTGGTCGATGGCTTCAAAGCGGGAGAGGGCGCCGTCGTAGTCGAGGTTGTAGAAGTGCTCGTGGGCGTCGTGGACCTCGGGAAGGAGGTTGATGGGATCGGTGTGGATAGAGGCTGGCTGCGCGGCGGCCGGCAAGGGGAGCAGGGTCAGGGCGAGAAGCAGAACAAGGCGGGCGAAGGCGGGCAGGGGCGTGTGGCGGGTAGGCGGGATGATCTGCAACCTTTCTTTACTCTCGCGGGATGGGACGTGGGACAGCGGACGCATGGCGATGGCTCTGAGATGAGAGCGGCGCATCAGCGACAGCGTAAACTATCCGCGGCAGCCGGGGCAGCGGCGGAGGGAGTGGCCAGGGTGACACGTACGGAACTTCTGCGGTTGGTGGTGGCCCAGGCGCGCAGCCAGGGATTTCCATTTAAACGATGGTATGTGGAGCGGCTGGGGCAGGAGTGGACGGGGGCGGAGGCGAGTGTGGACCTGCTGGCGAACGAGCGGCGGTACTACGCGCTGCTGTTTTCGCACGAGTTTGCGCAGAGCTTTTGGAAGGCCGGAAGCGAGATGATGCTGCAGATGCCGAAGCAGAGCTTCCAGCGGAAGATGGCGGATGGAACGATCGGCACGGTGCAGCGGAAGGGGCATTCACGACGGATAGTCCGGGAGCATGCGTGGCGATTTCATCTGAAGGAGATGGCTGTGCAGGAGGAGCCGCTGCGGTATATTCGGCGATTTCTGCGGGTGGAAGAGGAGTTGGTGGTGCCGGAGACGCCGGCGGAGCGGCCGATCGTGATTGTGGATGAGGAGGATCTGCTGCCGGAGGAGGACTGACGGCTACTTTTTGGCCTGGGTGTCTTCAAGGGTGTGGCGGAGGGACTTGGCGCGGCGGGTGTCGGGCTCGAGGGCGAGGAACTTGGTGTAGGCATCGAGCGATTCGGGCTGCTTGCCGAGGCGGGAGGCGACGGAGCCCAGGAGGAAGAAGGCGTCGGCGTCGTCCTGGGCGAGTTTGACGGCGTCTTTGAGGCGATTGTAGGCGCCGAGGGTGTTGCCGCTATCGGAGTAGAACTGAGCGACCTTGACATCTTCGGCTTCGCGCTCTTCGTCGCTCTGGAGATGGGTGGGTTTGGGGAGTTTGCGGCGGACGGTGTTGCCGGTGGCGGAGGGCGCGGGGGTGCTGGAGGAGGGATCGAGGGGGTCGTCGGGGTCGCTGGCGCTGGAGGAGCTGCTGGAGCTGGAGCTCGAGGAGCTGTCGTCGGACGGCTGGCCTGTGGGAGTTTTCTTGCCGGGGGATTTATCGCCGGGATAAGGGAAGGGCTGGTTGGGGCTGGGCTGGGCTCCGGATGGGGATGCGGGTGGCTGGGCGTCGCCGGGGTAGGGGAACTGCTTGGCGGGGGTCTGGGATGGAGGGGCTGAGGGTGAGTCTCCGGGGTAGGGGAAGGCTTGGGCTGGGGCGGGCGGTGGGGTGGGACAGGGGTTGGAGCTTTTGGGGTCTGTGGAGCAGGCGGGCTTGGCGGGGGTTCCCTGCCCTGGCGCGGAGAGGCTGGCGGCGAGAGCGAGGAGAGCCGGGAGGAGGGTCCGGGGCGGCATGGGGATAGTTTATCGCGGCGGGTGGGGCGGGTCGTCTCGGAGATGTTGTGACGACGCTTAGAAGCAGGTCCCTCCACTTCGCTGCGCTTCGGTCGGGATGACAGGTTGTGGGTGGCACGGGTTATAGCTGGAGGGCGCGGTATGCTCGGCGGAGGTGGTTTTGGGGGGTGAGGGTGGCGAGGTCGGGGTTGATTATTCGATCGTCGGCGATTCATGCGGCGGGGTGTTACACGATGCGGCGGATTCGGCGTGGGGAGCGGGTGTGCGAGTACGACGGGCCGCGGTTCGCGAAGAAGGTGGCGGATGAGCGGTATGCGGAACGGAATCTCACGTATTTGTTCAGCTTCGGGGCGGACGGGACGGTGATCGACGGGTTTGGGACGGCGATGTTTCTGAACCACTCGTGCGATGGGAACTGCGAGACCGAGGAGGAGGGTGGGCGGATCTTCATTACGGCGATCCGGGAGATTGCGGCGGGTGAGGAGCTGACGTATGCGTACAACCTGCACGACTCCGATGATGAGCCGGGGCTGTGTTACTGCGGGGCGGCGGCGTGCCGGGGGACGATGTTCAGCGAGGATGAGGTGAAGCGGCGGGAGCGGCGGGCGAAGGCGGCGGCGCGGCGGGCGGCGAAGGGATAGAGGCAGGGAGATCGGCGGCTACAATTGAGGCTGCGGGCTCGGGAGATTGTGCCTGCAATGACGACTTATGGCGTATCAGGTTTTAGCTCGGAAGTACCGGCCGCAGCGATTTGCCGATGTGGCGGGGCAGGACCATGTGACGGTGACGCTGATGAATGCGTTGCGGCAGCAGCGGATTGCGCATGGGTACATCTTCAGCGGGCATCGCGGCATTGGGAAGACGACGATTGCGCGGATTCTGGCGATGGCGCTGAACTGCCGGAACGTGATTGGCAGCGAGGTGCGCCCGACGGCGGAGCCGTGTGAGGTGTGCGAGAGCTGTACGGAGATTCGGGCGGGCAATGCGGTCGATGTGATCGAGATTGATGCGGCGACGAATCGCGGCATCGATGAGATTCGCGAGCTGCGGGACGCGGCGAGGTACCGGCCGGCGCGGGACAAGTACAAGATTTACATTCTGGACGAGGCGCACCAGATTACGGATGCGGCGTTCAACGCGCTGCTGAAGACGCTCGAGGAGCCGCCGGAGCACATTGTGTTCATGATGGCGACGACGCAGCCGGAGGATATTCCGCAGACGGTGCGATCGCGCTGCCAGCACTTCAATTTTCATGCGGTAAAGATGGTTGACATTCTGACCGAGCTGCGGGGGATTGCGGCGCGCGAGGGTGTGGAGGCGGATGATGCGGCGCTGAGTCTGCTGGCGGAGGCCGGCGACGGCAGTATGCGGGATGCGCTGAGTGTGATGGACCAGGCGATTGCGAGTGCGCCGGTGCTTGCCGGAGGCGACGGAGGAGCGGGCCGCGCGGTGCTGAGTGCGGCGCAGATTCGCGAGCTGATGGGGACGGTCTCAAACGCCGTGTTTGAGCGGCTGTTTGAGGCGGTGGATGGGGGCCGGAGCGCCGAGGTGATCCGGCTGGCGAACGAGCTGATGGACGCGGGCAATAGTGCGTCGCAGCTGGCGCGGCAATGTGTGCGTTTTTTGCGCAACGTGCTGATGGCGAAGGTGGCGGGGCTGACGGCGGAGACGGCGGGCGAGGATGGGGTGGCGACGGAGATCCTGCAGATCTCGCCCGATGAGCGGCGGCGGGCGGCGCGGACGGCGGGGATGTTTACCGAGGAGGAGCTGACGCGGTACATGCAGGTGATGCTGCGGACGTTTGACGAGCTGGGATACCGGCAGGAGCAGCGATTTCATTTTGAGCTGGGACTGTTGAAGCTGGTGCATCTACGACGGCTGCTGCCGATGGAGGAGCTGCTTAGTCAGCTGCCGGTAGGTGGTGCGGGTGGTGCGGCGCGGCCGAGTGCCGGATTGGCTGGGGGGCCGGCGAAGGTGGTGGCGGAGCGGCGGGTGGCTGCTGATGTAGTAAGGGCGGAAGCTCGAAGTCCGGTAGAGCCGCCGGCGGGTGGTGCCGGGAAGCCGGCGTTTTCGCCATTTGCGGCGGATTCGCAGCGGAAGCGGTTTGGCGTTGAGGGTGAGGTGGCGGCGGCAGCGAGTGCTGCGATGGCTGCTCCACGGCCTAGTGTCACGACGCCGGTTCCTGTTGCCGGGAAGGCTGTGCAGGAGAAGCCGGAGGATCGAGAGCCGCTGCGGCCTTCAAAGCAACCTGAGTTGCAGAACGCAGACGGAGGCGGCGCGGCGTCTGAGAGCGGGAGAGCTGAGGTTGCGGAGCGAAGTTCCGAACTGGCTATCGAGGCGCCGGCGAGGCTTGAGGCGCAGTCTACGGAGTCGAGTGGCAGGCAAGCTGAAGCTCCATTGGCTGCTGGAAGGCCGTTTGGTGCCGAGCGATCCGAACAGGTGGTGGGGATGCCGATGCATCCGGCGCTCGAGCCGACCCCGCCAGCGAAGAACGGCTGGGGAGTGACGGAAACAGCTCCAGGTGAGGGCCTGACTGATGGGTTGCGGCAGGCGGCACTCGATGCGCTGCTGAGGTCGGGCAAGCAAGTCTCGGCGGGCGAGGCGCTTGAGGACGCGGAGTGGCGGATGGAGGATGGGGTGCTGCGGGTGCAGACGAGTTTTTCGAAGGCGATGCTAGCGATGGTGCTGAATCCGGACGCGGAGAAGATTGCGCGGGCGGCGATCCTGCAGGCGAATGGCGATGCCGGTGGCGGCGCCTTGAAGATTGTGTGGCTGGCGGGAGTGGCTGCGGAGAAGAAGCTTCCGGCGACCAAGCGGGCGGCGCGCAGTGGGACGGCGCAGGCAAAGGCGGAGGAGCATCCCATTGTTCGGCAGGCGCAGGAGCTGTTTCAGGCGGAGATCCGCAAGGTGATCGATCTGAGCGGGAAGTAGGTTGCAATAAGAAGAAGGAAGAATGGCAAAGCAAAAAGGCAAAACAGAAACGCAAAACAGGAAAGGCAAGACAAGTTTGCAGCAGGTCGGGGGTTTGCGGTAGAGAAGCAGATCCCTACCGGATAACAATAAGAAGAACAGGCAACGGCGAGAACAAATACAGGGGTCTCTCCACTACGCCGTGCGATGAGACTGCACGGCTCCCCACCCCAACGAGCAAGTTCGCTCGTCGGGGACCCCGGCTTCGGTCGAGATGACGGCTTTTTTGAAAGGAGAAAGTTTATGGATTTTGGAAAGATGCAGGAGATGCTGGAGCAGGCGCAGGCGATGCAGTCGCAGATGGAAGAGAAGTTGTCGGCGACGGTGGTGGAGGCGCAGAGTGGCGGCGGGGTGGTGACGGTGCGGATGAATGGCCGCAAGGAGGTGCTGCGGCTGAAGATTGAGCCGTCGGCGATCGGGAGTGCGGGGAGCGATCTGGAGCTGCTGGAAGACCTGATTACGGCGGCGGTGAACGAGGCGGGACGGAAGGCGGATGCGGCGATGCAGACGAGCGTGGCCGGGATGACGAGCGGGCTGATGGGCGGAATGATGCCCGAACTGGAGTAGACGATGGCGCGCTTTGCCGAGCCGATGACGCGCCT
>CAXSEC010000123.1:0-10676 GCA_964236325.1 uncultured Acidobacteriaceae bacterium
CGCATTCCAGCTCCTGCAGCGAGGCGGGTGCCTGCACCTGGATGTCGCTGAAACCCTTGTCCGCAAAGAGCCGCAGATAGAAGGAGTGCGCGCGTTCCCAAGCGGCGTCATCTGGCTGAGCGCCGAAGGTAGTTACATATTCTGGACTGCCAGGGAACGGAAACATGGGAACGGGCTCGCTGACCCACACGCCGTGAGCCTTGAGATGGCTTTGCCACACCGCAACTTCGACTGGATCATCGCTCGCGGTCTTGATCAAGTTGGCCTGCACCCAGGGAAGTCGTTGCCGCGCATAGATGAGAAGTTCACTGATGCGATCCGTCGTAACGCGGCAGTTCTTGTTCATGGCGTCCCGGCCGGCGTCGGTGATGGACTCGATGCCGCACTCAAAGGAGACGCAGTGCGCGCGCGCGAGCAGATCAAGCGACTCTTCATCCCACAGATCGATGCGCGTCTGGAAGCCGATGGAGACAGGACGCGCAGCGACAGCTTCAAGGAGCGATCGAACCTGCTTGCCGACACCAAAGATCTCATCGATGAAGTAGATGTAATCCACTCCACGCGCGATAAGCTGATCGATCTCTGCAATGACCTGGGTAAGATCGCGCTCGCGATACTTGTTGCGAAACAGCGTCTTGTTGCAGAAGGTGCAGGCGTAGGGGCAGCCGCGGGCGAACTCGACCTCGGCTCCGTGATGGAGGTGATCAGCGCCATTCCCCGGGAAGACGTGGTGCAGATGATGATGCCGCTCGACAGGATAGTCGGAGTAATCGAGCTGGCCGACCGCGCGCATGTCGGTTGCGCCCAAGCCGGGAGTAATGTGGATAGTGCCGCTTGCATCCTTCCAGCAGCAGCCGGGGATCATCTCCCAGGGCAGCGTGGCGAGCTGCGGCAGGGTCTGATCCGGTTCGCCACGAAGCACGATGTCGGCCCCTGTCTTCTGCAGCGTGGCTCGTGGGGTGACGGAGCCGTGCGGGCCGATGACCACCGTCTTCGATCTCCGTCCGAGTGCATCGATCCATTGCCTGGGCACACGCAGCTCCGGCTGCGGACAGCGCCAAAACAGATACGAGGGTGCGGAGGGAAGCACAAGAAAGTCCTCCTGGAAGGCATCGAGCCGGCCTTGCACATCTACAGGACCGAGGCCTTCCATCCATGCATCGACGAGAAGAACCTCCTGTCCTGCAGCGCGCAGCATCTCTCGCGCGGAGAGAAGTTCAAGCGGGAAGTGGGGCTCAGCACAACCGAAGTAGGTCGATCCTTCAAAGGTCCAGCGCGGGTTGACGAGAGCGAACCTCACGCGACCTCCTCAGGGACCAGGACCGGGCAGGGAAGTGACCCTCGTTGCGTCTGCAGCAGACTTTGATGGGTGTGCCAGAAGTGGTGGATCGAAGCGAGCGTGTCGCTCATCGATCGCGCTGGACGCCAGCCGGTCTGGCGTGTGAGCTTCTGCGTATCGGAGATGTAGAGCGGCTGATCGCCGGGGCGAACCGAGCTGTAGAGAAGGTTGGGTCGCTGACCAACAACTGTCGCGATCTTCGCGAGCATCTCGCGTACCGAGATCGACTGATCCATGCCCCCGCCCACGTTGAAGATCTGGCCCGCGGTCGCCGCGCGATGCGTGCTGGCTGCCTGCATCGCATCGATCAGGTCGGCCACGTGAAGGATATCTCGTACTTGATACCCGTCGCCGTAGATGGTGATCGGTCGGCCTTCGAGAACGCTGTAGAGGAAGTGCGCGACCCACCCCTGATCTTCATTGCCGAACTGCCGCGGCCCAGCAATGCAGGACATGCGAAAGACAACGGAGGGAATGTCGTAGATCCGAGCGTAGTCGCGAACGTACTGGTCGGCGGCCCCCTTGGAGCAACCATAGGGCGAGTGAAAGTCGAGAGCGGCGAGTTCGTCGACACCGCGGAAGAGGGGATCAACGGCCCGATAGCGCATGCCGTCAACCTCGACCGGCACCGCGTGCAGACCGCCGTAGACTTTGTTGGTCGACGTGAAGAGAAGGAAGGGGTGCCGGCCGGAACGGCGTGCGGCCTCAAGAACGTTGAAGGTTCCGAGTGCGTTGACCTCGAAGTCCGGCCGCGGTTGATCGACAGACGTAGTCACCGCGACCTGGGCGGCAAGGTGATAGATCTCATCGGCATCCCGAGCGGCGTGCGCTACTGCCTCCGCGTCGCGAACATCACCCTCAATCACCTCAAGACGGTTGCTGGAGGAGGGCGAGCGAAGCCAGTCCAGGTTATGCGCCACACCAGGACGTGCGAGATTATCAAACACGCGAACGTGTGTACCCGGCTGCTGTAGCAGGCGTTCCACCAGGTTTGACCCGATAAAGCCCGCGCCTCCGGTCACGAGCACGGTTCGGCGGGCGGGTGCGTCGCCGAGCTGCTGGTCCATGGCTCTCTGGCTCTTGCGCTGGTTCATCAGGCGGTCAACCCGTACGTGTTGAGCTCGCCGAGCATAGTCTCGGCCTTGTCTTCCGCCTGTTGTCCGGCCAGCCACAAGGCCAGTTCCTGAAAGCCTTCTTCATGCGTGACCTCCGGCTGATAGCCAAGCAGAGAGCGGGCTTTGGTGAGATCGGCGAAGCAATGCCGTATGTCCCCGGCGCGGTACTTCTGGGAGATGATCGGAGTCAGATCCTTGCCGAGCGCCCTGGTGAGTATCTCGGCGACGCGGCGAATCGAGATCGGGGTGCCAGAGCCGATGTTGATCACCTCTCCATTGCTCTCTGGCCGCACCATGGCAAGGATATTGGCGCGCACGATGTCATGCACACTGACGAAGTCGCGCATCTGTTCCCCATCTTCAAAGATCATAGGGGCCTGGTCGTTGAGCAGACGAGCCGCAAAGATCGCGGCGACACCCGTGTAGGGATTCGAGAGGGCCTGCCGGCTTCCATAGATGTTGAAGAAGCGAAGCGCGGTGACGGGAACGCCGTAGGTTCTACCGTAGATGAGACAAAGCTCTTCCTGATCTCGCTTCGACAAGGCGTAGATCGAATTGATCTCCGACGGCTTGGTCTCGTTGGTGGGGAGCGGCTTTAGCGTGCCTTCACAGAAGCTGCAGTGCAGCTCCCATTGGTTGGCTCGCAGCTGCGCGACTGGACGCACGGGCGGAGTTGCTTCGCGGGAGCATTTCGAACACTGATAGCGGCCTTCACCATAGATCGACATGGACGAGGCAACGATGAGCTTCTCAGGCGTCATCTTGGCATCGAGCATCGCCTGTAGAAGCTCTGCCGTGCCCTGGGTATTCACACTCATGTAGCGGCTGATCTCGTACATGGATTGACCCACTCCCACGGTCGCGGCAAAGTGAAAGACAACATCGACACCCTGCAGCACATCGCGCAGGCGATTCGGATCGCGCACATCTCCGACTACCAGCTCGACCTGCGGAGAAAGATAGTCAGGAGGCCCATCCTTGTGGACCTGCGGGGTAAGGTCGTCCACCACGCGCACACGATGGCCCTGACGCAGCAGCCCGTCGGCCAGATGCGATCCGACAAAGCCTGCACCGCCTGTGATGAGGATCTGTTTCCCGCTGGTGCTCATCGCGCTGCAGCCTCCTCGGCTGCGTGTGCTTCCTGTTCGGGTTGGTGTGTCAGCGGCGCATACCGGGAGACCGCCCAACTCGCGAACGCGGCGAAGTCGGCGTTGTCGCGGGGCGGGCTGGTGTGGTGGCCTTCAAGACCCAGATGCGCCGGCGTAAAGCAGAGTGTAAGTGCAACCTGAAAGGGCTCGAGTGCCTGCATTTGCTGGTCGAACCACTCGGTTGCTCCTGGTCGGTAGGAGTCCGCCCAGCTGAGGCCGGTGCGAATGTGGCGCACCTGATGCTCTGCCATCCAGTCCACGGCGTCCTCCAGGCGTGGATCCTCGAAATGAAACCACTGGCAGATTCCCACGCTGCCATCACCAGGAAAGTCGCGCGCCGCCGGTTTCTCCTGCCCGTTGCTGCGGATCAGCCCAAGATAGTAATGACGATAGTACGAGGATCCCTCTGCCTCCTTGTGGCGGGTCTCGGCATGCCAGGTGGGCGGCAGATCAAACAGGCTGTACCAATGAATGCGCTCAGCCTCCCCACGAAGCAGGTCGATGGTGCGCGTAAGACCAAAGGTCTGCACCTCGTCCGCGCCAAAAGACGAAACACCCACCTCGGTAACCCAAACCGGCAGACCGGAGATCTCGCGCGCCTCAGCGATCTTGCTGGGCCATTCCGAAATATTCCAGTGGTTCCAGTCGAGTGGGAACCCATGGACGCCTACAGCATCGACAAACTCCATCACACCCTGCGCCACCATCAGCCGAAGGAAGTCCGCATCGCAGGAAGAGACGCCGCCGAGAACGATGGGAAGCAGGGGGTTGGCAGCGCGAATGGCGACCGAAGCCTGCTTGATCATGTCGGCGAAGCGTTCCCAACCGGGATCGAGATGGAAGTTCCAATGCGACAGATTATTTGGTTCGTTCCAAAGAACAATTGCTTCCACCATCAAACGCTCTCCAAACACAGACGGGCCGCACATAGATCAAGCGGCGACTTCTAGCGGACTTTGACTGGGTTTGCAAGGAGCCCTTCAAGACTCCTACCGCAATCGCTGGGATAAACAGTTTAGCTACTAAGAAGGCATGTTGATCCTTGAGGTTGCTTCAAAGATCGTTCATCAGACATCCACACCCTCCAAAGTTACACAATCCGGCGAATCTGACAAAGGCGCTTGTTCTGTTTCGCGGCGGCTCAGGCTACGGCGAGACATCTTTCCGTCTCCGGCAACGCTGCGTGCCAGAGAAAAAAGCACGCCGCAGATAGAATACGAATCGTGGGTAGGAGCGCAACACACCGCGCGCACGAGGAGAGATCGTTGAAGGCTTTGGTAAAGCGTGAAAGTGCCCGTGGCATATGGCTGGAGGATGTTCCGGAGCCGCAGACAGGTATTAATGACGTCAAGATTCGCGTCCTGTTCACCGGCATCTGTGGTACGGATCTGCATATTTACGAATGGGACACATGGGCGCAGAAGACCATTCCTATCGGCTTGACCATCGGTCATGAATTTGTCGGCGAGGTGGTTGAAGCCGGCTCGAACGTGACCGACTTCCACCCCGGCGATGTGGTCTCGGGCGAGGGCCATGTGGTCTGCGGTCGATGCCGCAACTGTCTCGCAGGGCGGCGGCATCTCTGTGCCCACACTCTGGGTACAGGGGTTCAGCGCAACGGATGTTTTGCCGAGTTCATCGTGCTTCCCATGACGAACGTCTGGCGCCACTCGCCGCACATTCCGCGCGAGATCGCCGCCATCTTCGATCCGCTGGGCAATGCCGTGCACACGGCGCTTGCCTTTCCGATACTCGGGGAAGACGTGCTGGTCACGGGGGCCGGCCCCATTGGCATTATGGCCGCGGCGGTGGCAAAGCACGCTGGCGCTCGCCACGTCGTGATCTCGGACCCGAACCCCTACCGGCTGGCGCTCGCTGAAAAGGTTGGAGTCACGCGCGCGATCGATCCACGATCGACCTCCATCGCCTCGCTTCTGCCCGAGCTTCAGATGACCGAAGGCTTTGATGTGGGTCTCGAAATGTCGGGCAACGCGCATGCCTTCCGGGACATGTTGGGCAGCATGAGCCACGGTGGCAAGATCGCCATGCTTGGCATCCCGGCAGAGCCAATTGCTATTGACTGGAACCAGGTCATCTTCAACCAGCTCACCCTCCGCGGCATCTATGGCCGCGAGATGTACGAGACCTGGTACAAAATGAGCGTAATGCTCGAGAGCGGTCTGGATGTCTCGGCCATCATCACCCACCGTCTCCCGTGGCAGGACTTCGAACAGGGCTTCGACGCGATGCGTTCAGGAAACTCGGGCAAAGTCGTGCTCGACTGGACCGCATAGACTCGCCGGAACGACAGACTCGAAGGGTACAATCGCCTGCAGGGAGCATGTCACACTGCCACGCCGGCGGCGCTACTTGCTCTATCTTGAAGACGGGGCCGACCGCATGAGCCAGAGTAACGCCGAAATCTCCGACTGTAGTCCGCAGACCAGACCGGATAGTTTGTTCGAGCGTGTCGCGTGGTTCTACGCTCTGTGTCGCGAGTATCTCTTCCGCGACCACACCCAGGAGATTGCTCACAGCCTCTTTCCCGAGGACACGCCCGCACCCGGGACGCGGCTTCTGGAACTCGGTTGCGGCCCTGGTTTCTACGCCTGCCGTCTCTCGGCGGAGTACCCCAATCTGCGCACCACCGGCGTCGATCTCTCGGAGACCCTGATCCGCCGCGCTCAGGATCGTGCCGCTGCTCGCCATCTCTCAAACTGCAGTTTTCAGCACGCCGACGCGCACTCGCTTCCGTACGCTTCGGGATCGATCGACTGCATCGTTGTGTCGCGCCTGTTTCTGATTGTCCCGGACAAGGAGGGCATCGTGCGGGAGATCTACCGCGTTCTGAAGCCGTCCGGTCGCTGCTTCATTGCGGAACCGACCTCGGGCTTCCGGACACGTCTGCCCCTTGCGCTGATGTGGCTGCTTGCTCGTCTGACTACGTCACCAGCGGGCAAGTATCGCGAACCGCAGCAGGCCGACGTCATGAGCGCGGAGGCGTTTCATCGTCTGGTGCAGACGCAGCCCTGGTCGGTCATGGCGCTTGATGCGGATGGCT
This sequence comes from uncultured Acidobacteriaceae bacterium, assembly GCA_964236325.1. Taxonomy (GTDB): domain Bacteria; phylum Acidobacteriota; class Terriglobia; order Terriglobales; family Acidobacteriaceae; genus Edaphobacter. The sequence goes on from CAXSEC010000123.1 coordinate 6,664, forward strand.
GGTATCAGTATGCGGTGTGTGTTCGCGGATCAGAGCCGGCGCATCCACAGCCGCTTGATGCCTCAATATCCACGCAGGATGCTGGCCTGCCCATCTCTGGCGAGTCTGCGTTGCGCGACGGCAAGTTGCAGCATGCCTGAGCCCTTCTCTTATACCGGCCCGTAACGACCCAAAGATCGCGAAGGCGCCAAACTCCTCTGCTAGGCTCGTAAAACCCATGCCTTACCATATGCTCGACCCGAACTACCCTGATCCGCGCGCCGTGGGCCGATGTGCTCTCGCCGTGATGGCGAAGGCACCGCGCGCCGGCAAGGTGAAGACCCGGCTCTCCCCGCCATTGACACTGGTTGAGACCGCCGCCTTGAACGTCTGTTTCCTGCGGGACACCGCTGCCAACCTGAACACCGTTGCGGGCGCCAGCGGCCTCCTTTGCTACACTCCCATCGGTGATGAGGCTGCCTTTGACGGCCTGCTGCCTGAAAGCTTTGCGCTGATCCCGCAGCGTGGCGACGGCTTTGGCGAGCGTCTGCACCTGGCGGCGGAGGATATTCTTCGCTGCGGTTTTGCCAGCGTCTGCCTGATCGATTCGGACTCGCCCACCGTGCCGAAAGCGGCATTCGAGAAGGCAGTGAAGGCGCTCGCACCACCTGGGGATCGCGTCGTCCTCGGGCCATCACACGACGGCGGCTACTATCTGATCGGTTTGAAATTAGCCCATCCCGCACCGTTTGAGCGCATCACCTGGTCGACCGCGCAGGTCTCTGATGAGACTCGCCAGCGCTGTCGCGATGCGGCGATTGACCTGGTCGAACTACCGCTTTGGTACGACGTCGACGATCAGCAGACCCTCAACCTGCTACGGGAGGAGTTGCTCTACGACAGGCGGCCGGCCTTCGCGGATCGTGATGGATATGAGGCCACCGCAACGCGAGCGTTCCTCCAGGCGCACGACAGCACTCCTGCCATGAGCATCAGCGACGCCGCGCATCGGCCGGCCTCACGATGATCCCGGAGTCATCCGCAACAAGGTCCTCTTCAAGCTTCTCCCGCCCGGATGCCTGGTGGCTAGCACGCGCCTGGCAGACAAATCTGGCCCTGCTGTTCTTAGGCGCTCTGTTGTTCCTGCTCTCGCGCCATCTGGTAGCGGAGTACGACGTCTACACCATTGGCTTCTCCGGCACGTCTGGCTGGTCGGTGTGGTGCTATCTTCTCGCCAGCTTCGTCGTCCTTACCCAGCCGGCAAATCGATGGACCCTGCCGATCATTCTGGGTATCGGCATCCTCTGCCGGCTGCCGCCACTCTTCGCCGATGCGTTTCTGTCGTCAGACGTGTATCGCTATGTGTGGGACGGTATCGTGCAGCAGGCCGGCATCAATCCCTACCGTTACGTTCCAGCAGACCCGGCAATCGCCGCGCTGCGCAGCGTCTCCGAAGGAAACATCTTTCCGGCGATCAATCGCGCAACCTACGCGCACACCATCTATCCGCCGTTTGCGCAGATCTTCTTCTGGTTCGTCACGTTCCTCTCGCCGACGCTGGTGATGATGAAGACCGCCCTGGTGCTGTGCGAGGGCGTGACGATCTGGTCGTTGCTGTGGCTGCTGCGCGCCCTTGGCCGGCCGCGCGAGCAGATCATCCTGTACGCCTGGTCGCCGATCCTGATCTGGGAGATCGCCGGCTCGGGCCATCTCGACTCGCTGGCGATGGCGCTGATCGGCCTTGCCTTCGTCACCCGGTATCAGCGGCGGCCTGTCGCGACGGGCGTCTTTCTGGCCCTCGCGGTCCTCACCAAGCTCTACCCTCTGGTCCTGTTCCCGGCGCTCTACTTGCGGCACCCTGGCGATCAGAAAACCGGCCGCGTCAGCAAGGGTCGGGAGTGGACGATGCCAGCGACTATGGCGGCCCTCATCGTTGCCGGCTACGCCGCGTACTCCTCAGTGGGCCGGCTTGTCTTCGGCTTCCTTGGCGGCTATGTGCAGGAGGAGGGAATGGCCTCAGGCGCTCGCTATTTCCTGCTTGATCTCGCGCACCATCTTCCAGGTCTCGAGCAGCTGCCGACCGCGGTCTTCCTCGTCTTCGCCGGGCTCGTCTTCGCCGCGATCCTCTGGTGGTCGTGGCAGACCGCGTCGCCTGAACCCGGTCCCGCTGACCCCGCCGAGCGAAGTCAGCTCCCCTTGCGGCAACAGCTTCGCGCCCACCAGCCTGCCGCATTTTTGCCGCCTGCCTTCGCTCTCGCTGGAGCGTTAATGCTGCTGTTCAGCCCGCATTACGCCTGGTACGTGATCTGGCTGGTACCCATCTTTACGCTCCTGCCACTACTTCCTGCGCTCGGCTACGTGATGGGCTTTTTCTACCTGTACACGACGGCGCTCGGGGCTCCAGGCCCGAAAATGTTTCTCGCCAACGAGATCCTCTACGGCAGTCTGGTGGCGACAAGCGTGCTGCAGCTTGCGTCCGCTTACCTCCCGCCATTGCAGCTCCGATTCTGGTCTGCTCGCGGGCAAGCTGAACCGCGCTAGTGAGCTAACACCTACTTGGCTTCTGTCGTCGCTGCCCGGCGTGCCGCCACCCAGCCGGCCTTGGTGACCTGGCGGCTTCGTCCGAGCGCAAGCGACTCCTCAGGAACGTCCTCCGTGATGCAGCTGCCGGCAGCAATATAGGCTCCAGCGCCGATGCTCACGGGTGCAACCAGCGTCGAGTCCGAGCCGATGAAAGCTCCATCGCCGATGCGCGTGAGGTGCTTGTGCACGCCATCGTAGTTGCAAGTAATGGCGCCGGCACCGACGTTTACCTTCGCCCCAATCTCCGCATCGCCGAGATAGCTGAGATGGTTCGCCTTCGCACCCTTGCCCAGCCGCACCTTCTTGGTCTCGCAGAAGTTCCCCACGTGCGCGCCTTCGCCTATATGACTCTCTGGCCGCAGATGCGCGTACGGTCCGATCAACGCGTGATCCGCGACTTCCGCGCCATCAAGAATGCAGCCATTACGAAGCAGGATGTGATCGCCCAGCGTTGAGTTCTGCACTACCGAGAAGGAGCGAATGCGGCATTCGGACCCAACACGCGTCGCGCCAAGCAGCTGTACGAAAGGCTCGAGGATCGTGTCCGCACCAACCTCAACCCCGGCATCGATCACGCATGTCTCGGGCCGCAGGATGGTTACCCCCTGCGCCATCAGCCTCCGCGCCGTTTCGAGGCGCATTGCCGCGTCAAGATGCATCATCTCCGCAATGGTGTTGGCGCCGAGCACCTCATCCACGCTGTCTGCCTTCACCGCCACCACACGCTGGCCATCCTGAACCAGCATGGCCGCAACATCCGTCAGGTAGAACTCGCCGTGCGCGTTGTCGGTCGACAGCAGATCGAGCTTGCTGAAGAGCGCCGACGTCTGAAAGCAGTAGATCCCGGAGTTGATCTCCGGCGCCGCCAGTTGCTCCGGCTTGAGCGACTTCTGCTCGACGATGGCCGTCACCTCGGGCGAGTCCTCCGCAACGCGCAGCACGCGACCATATCCAACCGGACTTGGCGGCACCGCTGTCAGGATCGTCATCGCCGCCCGCTCGCGGAGATGGGTCTCGCAGATGGCGGCGATCGTCTCTGGGCGGATCAACGGCACGTCGCCCGAAAGCACCAGCAGATTGGCCGGCAATGAAGCGGCAGGCTGACCAGCAAACCAGCCTTTCACCTGCTGCAGTGCGTGGCCAGTACCGCGCTGCTCGGCCTGCAGGACAAAGTGCACGCCGGTCGCGGCCATCGCGGCCTTCACTCGATCCGCCTCGTGTCCGACAATGCAAAGAATGCGCTCTGCCGGAACAATGGCGCGCGCGGCTGCGATCACATGCAGCAGCAGCGCCCTGCCGCCGATCTCGTGCAGCACCTTGGGCCGCTTGCTCTTGAGCCGCGTCCCTTTCCCGGCAGCCATAATGGCAATTGCAAACTCAGACGTGTTCATAGCAGCCGATCCTTTCACACCTCAGCGGTTGCGGCTCTCCCACCGAAGCAGCAGCATCCG
>CAXSEC010000124.1:0-291 GCA_964236325.1 uncultured Acidobacteriaceae bacterium
CCGGTGACGTCGGAGGCGCTGGGGGCGATGCTGCGGCTGCCGCCGGCGATGATCTTTCAGGCGATGCTGGCTGGCGAGATGCAGGGGCTGGTGATGCGCGGGGTGTTCGAGATGCCGGCACCGGATGCGGATGACGGGGATACTGCGGCTCGTGATTATGCGATGGAGTGGTGCGATCGGCGGCTGTTGCAGCGCATTCATCGGCTGACGCTGAGCACGCTGCGCAAGGGGGTGGAGGCAGTCTCGCCGGCGGTGTATATGCGATGGGTGCTGGGATGGCAGCATCTGGCG
>CAXSEC010000124.1:301-10661 GCA_964236325.1 uncultured Acidobacteriaceae bacterium
CGCAGACGCAGCTGGCGGGCGAAGAGGGGGTGCTTGAGGCGATCTCGCAGATGGAGGGGTTTGAGGCGCCGGCGGTGGAGTGGGAGCGGACGCTGCTGCCGGCGAGGGTGGCGAACTACGATCCGCAATGGCTCGATGCTTTGTGTCTTTCGGGGGCTGTGGGATGGGGGAGGATCTCGCCGCATCCGGCGTGGTCGGTGGGTGAGGGGGTGGCGCCGCGGCGAGTGATCCCGACGAATGCGGCGCCGATCACGTTCTATCTGCGCGATACGGCTGACTGGCTGCCGGTGGCACTGGCGGAGCAGTGTGTGGATGAGAGGGACCTGCTGCGGGCGTTGAGCGCGGAAGGGCTGAAGGTGCGCGGTGTGTTGCAGGAGCGAGGCGCGAGCTTTGCTGCGGATCTGCAGCGAGTGCTGGGCTTCAGTAAGCAGCAGGTGCAGCATGCGCTGTGGGAGCTGGCGACGGCGGGCCTGGCGGCGGCAGATGGGTTTGACCAGCTGCGGGCGCTGATGGATCCGCGGCGCAAGAGTGCGACGGCGGAGGCGGCGCCGACCAGCACGCGGCGACGGGCAGCGGCGCGGATGACTGCCGGGCGATGGTCGCTGCTGTGCGCGGATGCGGCGGAGCTGACGCCGCAGGACCCGATTGCGAAGGCGCGGCTGCGGGAGACGGCGCTGGAGTCAAGTGCGCGGCAGCTGCTGCTGCGGTATGGCGTGGTGTTTCGCGACCTGCTGACGCGGGAGTCGAATGCGCCGAAGTGGCGCGATCTGGCGGTGATGCTCCGTAGACTGGAAGGACGGGGCGAGGTGCGCGGAGGGCGGTTCGTTTCGGGGGTTTCGGGCGAGCAGTTTGCGCTGCCGGAGGCGGTGGACTCGCTGCGGGCGTCGCGGCGGGTGGAAGGGATCGTATCTGTAACTGTGGCAGGAGCAGATCCGATGAACCTGGTGGGGATCGTGGTGCCGGGAGAGCGGGTGGCGGCGAGTCCGGGGCGGAGTGTGTGCTTTGTGAATGGGGCGGTGGCAGGGGCGACTGTGGAGAGCGGCGAGCCGGAGTCCGTAATTGCGAGGCCTTCCGACGAGGTTGCTGTGCAAGCGACGTTGCTCTAAATGCCAACCGACGTATGTAAGAGGCGAGAGACGGTAAATCCTAAGTAGGACCATTACGTAGTTCACGCACAAATATGAAGTTGCGGGCGATGGCTCATGGGGCAGGCGAGCAGAGCTAACGGGAGCGCCGCATTAGAAGAAAGGAGATAAAAACACGCCTTTGTCTACATTCACCGGCACAGCCGTGGCCGACGCGACCTCTCGGGAGTCTTCACGGAACCGGGAGTTCTGCGGAGCGATCGTCTTTTCCATCTTTCAAGAACGCACCGAGCCGGGCGTAGACGGCGTTCGTCCAGCCAAACCCTATTACATTGGCCTTATACCCTGCCGCGACACATATATCAGCTGACTCACTCACAACATCGTATTTCTCGCGTATCGTTCTATCGCGCAGATAGTTTCTTTTCACCGTCTGACGAAAGGCGTTCGCCAGACGAAAGGCATCTTGATCGAAGCCATACCGTGACAAGCTGGTTATAGCTAGATAGTTCGTCGGAGCCCAGCCAAAAGGCGCGTCCCACTGCGTACCGGAGACAAAGGTGCTCGTCTGAAGACCGCCGTCACGGGCGAACAATCTTAGGTGGCTATGGACCGACGCTGCTTGCGCAGGCGTCGCCAGTCCGGCCCATAGCGGATAGAAGGTGGTTAAGAACTCATATGTCGATGCTCTTCCGCCTACATAGTTGAAGTCTTCGTAAAGGCCTTTATCGGGTCGCCAGAGATACCGATTGATCGCTGCCTTCCGTCTGAGTGCACGACGGTTCCACTCGGCCGCCTGCGCTGGACGATTTAATTCCTTGGCAAAGCCGGCCAAATCCATAGCGTATCGATAGAGAAGACTATTCAGGTCGACGGGAGCGTACTCCTCGGTGGATCCGCTGAAGGGGCCGAAGCGAAAGCTTGTATCGAAGCCAGACTCTCGCATAGCGCGATCTCCACGGTAGAACGCAGCACTCAGACGGTAGCCATCCGCGTATGCTCGCAGGCATACTCTTGAAGAATTAACATCACAGCTCTTGGCGGTGAGTGCCCGGGACTCGGCAGGGCCGGGCGACTCGGACCCTCGAACGAGATATTGCTTTCCTGACTCAGGATGAGCGAGCAGCCAGCGTACGACGTCCGCATAGTATGTACTGTCATCCGCCATCTCTGGTACAGGTCCCGATCCTAGATCGCTGTAGCGCGCCAGGCCAGTTGCTCCGGCGAGATGCGGGGCGCGTGTCCAAAGTGCATAGTCCTGCTCGGCATAACCATAAGCGCGCGCCAGCCAGATTTTGTCTCCCGTGTGGCGATAGATCTCCTCAATCATGGCGCTCAGGAACGGAGGCTGCGACCTTGTAAGAAAGTAGGTCCGGTTCGCGTTCAAGACAGAGCCATAGTTCTCAATCTCGAAAAAGAAGTTTTCGACCATTTCCTGCGCAAGGGAAAGGCGCCCATCCTGCACCAGACCAAGCACAATAAAGTAGCTGTCCCAACCGTACATCTCGTTGAAGCGTCCGCCCGGAACGACATAGCGGTTTGGAAGATAGAGCAGACCTTCCTTCGGGATATTCGCAATTGTTACATCACCCATGCGGTGGATCACCCTTGGCAAATGAGAGACCTGTACCGAGCATTGCTTCTGCATCGCCTGTACCGCGGGAGGCATCGCCATATTCGCCGGGAGGTAAAGCACTGGCGTGGTTGTCACCTTCGGATCGACGAGCGAGTTACATTCAGTCATGGAACGACTGAGTCGATCCCAACTTTCATGGATGTACTCCTCGATGGGCTTCGGGCTAGGCTGAGTCGATGGCGCCTGCGCAACCAGCGAACCGAATACAAGCGGCACAAGGCAGAGCTGCAGCGAGCTTTTGAAGGTTTTTGAGTGGAAGAAGGGCTTCACCATGTAAATGAAAGAACCGATTCGGTGTAACCCGTCCCTTGCGGGAACGTAACCTGATAAGACTGCTGTGGCTTCGTTCCGGTGAACGGTTGACCATTGAGCCTAACTTGAAGATTAGGGTCGTTGAGCCTTACTAGAACGGTCTGCGTAGTCCCAGCAAGTCCGGCGAGTCTGAACGTAGCGCCGTGCTCGCCCTGCTGCTGATCCAGCACCTTTGTCTGGCAGGTTTTCGCGCCTGGTGTGGGTAGGTCAGAGTCGAGTTGGATCTCGAGGCCGGGCAGAGGAAGAACCAGGTCGGAACCGACTAACTTACTTCCAGGCTGGCGGCTGCGAAGATGCACTCCATTAGTTGCTGTAACCACTAACGACATCTTCCTCCGGAGAAAGGTCAGGTCGGTAGTGCCTCTTCCCAAGGGAAGATGTCGAATCACAGCATGGTCCCAGGTAGCAGGTAGGTCCGGAGCGACATCGAGCGTGTTATGGGCAGCATCCCACTCCACCCCAAACAAGCCGCGCAGCAGAGGTACGACCACCATGGCAGATGACCAAAGTTGATGCGATGTGCTGCGGCCAAGCGGGTGAAAGAACTCTCCCGAAAGCAGTTCAGTGACTGCGCCAAGATCCTGCGACCAGGTAAGATTGCTGTTCTGCTTCAGATGCGCATAGCCGGATAGCGGACGGCCCGCCCGATATTCTGCCAGCGAAACCCAGCCGGTGTAGAGCGGCCACACCGTTCCCTGATGGTAGCTGATCGGATCATAAAAGGAGCTCTTCGGACTTAGATCGCGGGTTCCCCAATCAGTTGAAAACTCGCTTGAAGCCCAACGCGTCAGCGTCGGTCCCGCGCGGTCAAGTGAGTAGCTGCCGTCCCACCAGGCCATCGCGGGAAAGATGGTCGCGCTCGGATCGGTCGACCCATCCCCGTTCCTGCTGAATGCGTAACTCTCTGTTGTCGGCAGGTAATATTCCTTTTCGATCTGCGCCTTGATGTGGCTGGCTCGCGCCGAGGCCGCGCCGGCAAGCTCTGTGTGGCCCGTCGCCGAGGCGATCTGCGCGAAGGCGGTGCTGGCCTGCTGATCGACTGCCGCCAGGTAGATCTCCTGGTGCGGCATACCAGGCGGCCATGACTCCACCCAGCCCGACCCTTCAGTGTTCTCGTAGATGCCGTCCCCGTCGGAGTCATGCGTGGTCTCGAAGTTCCATGCCTTCGCAAGCTGCACCCAATGAGTGTTGAGAAACTTGACGTCGCCGGAGACCTTGAGATAGTCTGCCATTTCCATGAGCAAGAGCGGGGTCGCGTCGGAAGAAGCCCACTGATAGGGCAGGCTGTTCCAATCCACCAGCTCGGCCGACTGTGCCCATTCATGGCCGATCTTGCCGTCCGCGCGCTGCCGCTTGAGCAGGAACTCCACCTGGTCGCGCGAAAGCTGCAGATCACCGAAGCTGTTGACGGCATACAGGGAGAAGAGCGCGTCGCGGCCAAAGAACCAGCCGAAGCCCGGCCGCGCGGAGTCTCCGGAGGTGTAAAAGCCGGCGACAAGTGCAGTCTCGGCATGCGAAGGCACAGTCTGAACACGCAGCTGCTCGATAGCTAGTTCGGCCCAGCGAAAGCTCTCGTCCAGCCGGGGATCGGGTGTCTCGATTGCGGTATGCGCGTCGAGAAACTGCTGATACGAGCTGCGATTAGCCAAGTAAGTGGCCGCAAAATTATGCTCCTGATCAAGCAGTGCGGCGCCTAACCTGCTTTTGGTGGCTGTGCTGCGATCCTCGGACAGGGATATAAGCAGGGGGTAGATCGTCTTTGCGTCCTTTCGTGGATCAAAATGCTCTATGAATTGCAACGGATACGTCTTAGGCCTTTCTTGATAGGGCGCCAGAATACCTGGTACAGCGCCCGGCATACCGATTGCGGAGGCTTGATCCGGAAGATTGAGATGAAGCATGTAGAAGCCGCTGCCATCTGCGGTCTTCACCCACTCAGGCGACGGAAGATCGTCCGAAGGTGCTGGCCAGATGATCTTCATCTCGGGGGTGAAGCTGAAGGTGAGATCCAGAGGGCGGACGGCCTCCACTTCAAAGAACGCCGCGATGCCCGATCCGTTCGCTGGCTGGCTGGGCGCAAGCAGCGTCTCGCGAATGGTGAAGTTTGCGTGCGAGTACGTGATGGTTGTGTGGTCCGGCTGGACGTCGATGCTCGCCGCGTATTCGTTCACATCGATCGGGACCGGGTAGTCCTGCATCCGGGCCGAAATGCGCAGGTTGCTGAAGATCTTCCACGGAAAGATCCATCCTTCGAAGGTGCCGTCCTGTTCACCCAGCAGCGCCCCGCGTGGTCCAACGACCGAGATGGGGTTGTTTGGGTTGGTGTCGCGCCGAATCTGCGGCGCCGCCGATGGCTTGGCAAACGCCTGCAGTGGAGGGAAGTTAGGTAGAGGAGCATCCGACGTCTGCGCATGAGCTTCGGGAACACAACATAGACATCCGACAGCCATCAGCGAGCCAAAGCAGCGGACCAAGCTCATGCAACACCCCTTGCTATTCTCAATCCGAATCCCCGAGCTTTCGGTATAGTCTTTCACCTTTGAAGAAACTGCAAATGGTGTGGTCTTGTGACGGGTCTACTGGGCTCGTGCCAGGTCCGGCAGGGCACCGGACTCCATAGGTCTTATCTGCTGCCGGCGCATGAGCTGCCGGTGCTACGCGGCGTCAGTTCATCAAGCGCCTTAGGAATTATGAGCCTGATGGCGGGAGATTCAAGCTTTTTCTAGGTCAGCGAATCCATCTGGCAAGCGCAAATGTGTCGATTGTGGGCGGCTTACCGGCGATGCAGCAGGACAAGCTCCGCGCTGACCCCGACGCCCTTTGAAACGCCGATATGAAGCACCGCTTCAAAGGGTCGGAGCTCACCGCTCTGGACTCCCGCGTACTGCGCCAGCTTGGCAACATTTTCCGGTTTACAGGCGAACTCGACTGCGGTCTGAGTTCCGACGGTGGTCAAGCCGCTGAAGATCAGGATGCGGGTTCCGGCTTCGAGGCCGGGAAGAAGCGCAATGATGGCAGTCTCCTGACTTTTGTCGTCGGGCGGCAGATGCACCGGTTCGCCCGGACGCGGATGTTGATTGACGATCGAACCGTGGTGATCTTGATCGAGAACGATGGAGAACTCGGTCAGGCTTGGCAGGTCATGTAGAGCGCTGTTCTGGCTGGGGGCACCGACGAAGATGAGGTTGCCGGAGCGCGCCTCGTCCCAGGTAACGAGACGGCTGCGTTTCAGAGTGAAGCCGGCACTGCTGGCATCGAAGAGCCGGGTGAGCTGGTAGATGGCGCCGACCTCCCCAGTGCCAGTGTAGGTCTCGTCTTCAGGGTCTGGCAGGGTGGAGATAACTTCAGGGGAGATGAGGTGCAGACCTTCGGCCGGGGTTCCGCGAAAGAGAGGGTTGCTGTAAATGACCAGAGTCCTGGCCGGCCTGGTGAGGAAGGGCGACCAGAGGGGATCGCGGAGACGGAACTTGGAGGTAGACCAGTGCTGGTATCCCCAGAAACCTGCGGCGAAGCCTGCAAGCAGCATCAGCACAAGCGATGCGGCGGCCCTAGCCCGAGACCGCACGGTCTGCAACGACGCGACGGGGGCAGGCAAGATGCCTGGTTGCCCGATTGCGATGAGTTGGGGCGAGGTGGCGGCGGGTGAGATCCCATGGCCTGGGTCCATCATCGACCGGTCCGGACCGTGGTTTGTCGCATGGATCGAGGGCGACACGGTCGGACGCGGCGAGTCTTGCTGGAGGAGATGCGGCTGGAGCGTATCCCGCTGAGTGTGGAGGGTGGACGTGACGTTCGAGCTCCGCAGGACAAAAAGGGGCAGGTAGTGACCCTTCGGCACGTCGATGATCAAGCTCTCGGCGGCACCGTTGGTAGCGAAATAGCTGGCGAGTTTGAGTCGCAGCAGGCGCGCCTGGGAGCGAACGATACTGTCGTCGCCAGAGCTGTAGCCGGGACGGCGACCGAAGACGTGAACTCCGATCTGCTGCTCGGTGGCCTCTTCAGGATGCTCCCGAATGGCGCAGTCGACCACATAGAGAAAGAACGAGCGTAGTTTGGGAGAGCCTACAAGCTGCGAGCTCGAAGCGACACGGTCTGCGAGCGCTCGTTTTTCCTGGACTCCTGGCAACATGGTATCTTGTTTCGAATCAACTGCTTAGTGGTAGTCCGGCCGTTGAACTTCACCGTGAAGTCATCATACCTCCCCGTGAAACATGGTGACAACTCTCTATCGCATGAGGCAGATTCGGGCGTTACTAAACACAGAGTTTCAAGCTGCACTTGGTTGGGGGCAATATGAAGCACCAAAAGTACGTGGGACATTGTGCGCTGGTGTTGGTAGCCGGCGGAGTCTTGCTTTCCGGTACAAAGCTCGTCGGTCAAGCGGTTTATGGATCGATCTTTGGAACCGTTGTCGATGTCTCCGGTGCAGCCGTTCCGGGTGCGATGGTGACGGTAACGGATGTGGAAAAGGGCACCACTCAAACCGTTACAACCAATGCGACCGGGAACTGGACCGCGGATCATTTGGTGCCGGATAGCTACACGGTGAAGGTGGAGGCTACGGCCTTTGCAAGCTCCACGACCCAGCCGCTTGAGATCCATGCTGATGCCGCGCAGAAGATCGACGTGACCTTATCCGTTGCCGGTTCGGCACAAACGGTCACGGTCTCGACCGAGGAGCCGGCGTTGAAGGTGGACCGGGCCGATGTCTCTGAGGTGCTCGACGAACGTTCGATCAGCAACCTTCCCAACTTTCAGCGGAACTTCACAAGCTTTCTGCTGCTGACGCCGGGCGTCCAGCATTCAAGCTTCAACATCGCCGGACCCGAGAATCCACAGGGCGGCCTTGCGCTGAATACTAACGGCTCGAACTATGGGGAGCAGGGCTTCATCCTGGACGGAACGGACAATCGCGATCCAATTCTGGGGATTATCGTCATCAATCCGACGCTCGACTCGATCTCGGAGACGAAGGTGACGACACAGAACTATGACGCTGAGCTAGGAGGCGCAGCGGGTGGCATCGTGAGCGTCTTGACAAAGTCGGGCGGCAACGATCTGCACGGCGATGTCTTCTTTTTCCGCCACTCCGATGCCTTTTATGCGCGCAATCCGTTCACCCAGTTTCAGCCTGACCCGGTGACGGGCCGGGTCATTCCTTCCGAGGTGTACGGGCAGTTTGGCGGATCGGTAAGCGGCGCCATCAAGAAGGACAAGTCGTTTTTCTTTCTCGACTACCAAGGGCTTCGCAACCGTTTGGGAAACAGCCTGCAGCAGAATGTGCCCACCGCCACGCTGAGGAGCACGTGTCTGACGGCGACAGGGGGCAACTGCAATCTGTCCGAGTACACCAGTCAGATCCTATATAACCCGGTTACGAAGCAGCCGTACAGCACGCAGCCCGGGCAGATCCCAGTGTCGGCGCTGAACCCCCAAGCGTTGAACCTGCTTCGTCTTCTGCCGGCGCCAAACGCAGCAGGCGACGGCATTAACAACAACTACGTTGGATCCGGCAATGGGCAGCTGAACAGCGATCAGGCGGACACGCGGCTCGACGAGCAGGTAAACCAGAAGATCCACGCGTTTGGCCGATACGATTACGCGCTCTTCCGCCTGGTGGGCGTGCCGATCTTTGGTGCGGCGGGTGGAAACGGCTTCGGCATCGGCGGGACGACGGGGAACACGGTGACGCAGAACCAGAGCGCGACGGTGGGCTTTGACTATGCAGTGAAGCCCTCTTTGCTGACCGATCTTCGCGTCGGTTTTTTGAGCTATCACGTGTCGGAGAACAAGTACGCGACCGGAACTGATGCAACGACGCTTGGCATCCCTAACCTGAATACGACGTCCGATTCGGGAGGCTTGCCGTCTTTCAACTTCAATCAAGGTTCGATCAGCCCCCTGGGCAATCAGGGCTGCAACTGCCCTTTGACCGAGAGCGAGCAGGTCTTCCAACTAACAAACAACTGGACCAAGGTCCGAGGCAATCACTCGATCAAGTTTGGCGCAGACCTTCGCTACGCGAAAAATATACGTAATGCGAGCGATAACAACCGCGCGGGTCTCTTTACGTTTGATAACTCCTCGACTGGTTTTTCGAACGGCACAAACGTTGTCAGCACGGGAAGCGACCTGGCTTCGTACCTGGTAGGTACAGCGTCGCGTTTCCAGCGGTTTGATGTGTTCATCAACGACCAGTACAACTACCAGAAGCGGGGCGCCTTCTATGTTCAGGACACGTGGCGCGTCATCCCGAAGCTAACGCTCGATTACGGCGTTCGCTGGGACATCATCTTCCCGGAGACGGTGAACGGTCTTGGGCATGGCGGTTTTCCCTCGCTTGCGGCTGGAGGCATTCTGGTGGCAGGCGCTAACGGTATCGGAACCAACGGCAACCAGCAGAACAGCTACACGAACTTTGCCGGACGGCTTGGCATTGCCTACCAGGTCGCGCCAGATACAGTGGTCCGAGCAGGCGTCGGACAGACGTACGATACGGTCGGCTACTTTGGAACGTTGTTCGGCAGCGTGCTTTCGCATAACCTGCCGGTGCAGACCGATGAAGACTCCGACTTCATCGGAAATAGTGCAGCGGGTCAGTTTGCGACCACGCTTGCTGCACCGCCGGTACGTCCTCTGCAGCCGACTATTCCTGCAAATGGCATCATTCCGTTCCAGAATGCATTCGGTCAGACGATTCGGCCGACGAAGATCGAGTTGCCACGAGTTGACCAGTACAACGTCGCAGTACAGCAGCAGTTTGGTTCTGGAACAGCGTTTGAGATCGCCTACGTTGGCAACATCGGTGAGCGGGTGTACCCGGGTGAGACCTTCGGCTACGATCTCAACACACCGCGGCTGCCCTCTTCGCCAGCCGATATCGCTGCTGGGAACACGCTTCGCCGGCCTTATTTCAATCGCTTCGTTGGCACCTACCAAGGGGCACAGACGTTGTGCTGCAACAACGGCATCACGTCTGCCTCGCCTGCCGGGCATGCCCTGTACAACTCGCTCCAAACGAAGCTCGACAAGCGTCTGCAGAATGGACTGTCGTTCAACGCGAACTACGTCTGGTCGAAGGCAGAGAACTATGCCAACGATCCTGCCTTCGCTATCCAGCCAAGCTCGAGCTTTGGCCGGAACGATACCAACCGGACCCACATCTTCGTCTTTAGCAGTGTGTATGCGCTGCCCTTCGGCAGAGGCAAGCAGTTCCTGAACAGCGCGAATCATCTTCTTGATTATGCGGTCGGCGGCTTTACACTCGCCGGGCAGACGACCTGGGAGAGCGGGCGGCCGTTTACGCCGACGTACGCGGAGTGCGGGC
>CAXSEC010000125.1:0-7188 GCA_964236325.1 uncultured Acidobacteriaceae bacterium
GGGGGGGGGGGGGGGGGGGGGGGGGGGGGGGGGGGGGGGGGGGGGGGGGGGCGCGTTCGACCCAGTAGCCGGCGAGGTCGGGATCGGCGTCGGGTTCCCAGGAGAGGTCGACGTATCCAGAAGCAGCGACAGATCCGGAGGCACCGGAAGATCCGACGGGCGCCGGTGATGCAGCGGCGGCTGGAGGGCCGGCTAGAGTCTGGGCGCGGTCGACGATGGCCACGAGGCCGGTGGGGGTGGCGGGAGGAGTGGTGTCACGGACGGTGAGGAGGAGCGGCGCGGAGTCGGGGCTGCGCAGGGTGAGGGTCTGGCCGCCGATCTGCACGGACCGGCTGCGCCAGGCGATGTAGCTGTAGGTGGCGTTGGGCTGGGTGGAGGGATCGATGGTGCCGCCAGGGTCGGGGCCGGCGGGTGAGGCCTGCAGGCGGGTGGTGATGAGTGCGGCTGGTTTGCTGTTGGGGCTGGCGGCGGGCGCTTTGCTGCTGGGGTGCGGAGGGCGGATTGGGCTGCCGGGCTGGCCACCGGGCTGGCTATTCGTTGAGCTGGGGGTAGCGGTGGTGGTGCGGTCGAGCAGGACGGCGGCCGCGGGGGTAGCGACGGCGCTCCAAAGGAGGCGGGTTCCGGCCGGGGACGAGGTGGTGGAGTGGAGGTTGGTGACCGGGGATGGGGATTGGCCGGTGGCGGCGAAGGCGGGGTTTGAGGGATCGGCGGAGCGGCCCGAGGCGTTGAGGAGGCGGATACGGTAGCGCAGGAGATGGGCGGGATCGGTGAGGAGGGCTGCGGGCAGGGGATCAACGGCGGTGCCGGGACCGGGCTGGACGGGCAGGTGCTGGACGGGGGTGCAAAGGGCAACGGATGGGGCGGGTTGGGCCCGTTGATCGACATCGCGGCAGATCTCGGCCGAGAGCGGTGGTTTGAGGGCGAGGTCGTCGGTGGAGTTCGTGGGGGTGGTCCAGGTGAGGCGCACGTCGGAGCCGATGCGCTCGGCGTGGAGATCTTTGACGGGAGAGGGCAGGTTGAGCGACGGCGGGCGAGGTGGGCCGGGGTTGGCGCATCCGGCGAGGGATAGGGAGAGAAGAAGGCAGAGCGAGGCGGCGCGGTGGGGTCGGGCAAGGCGCCTGGAGTTGGATGGGATCCACACAAGATTCACCCTAGCACCGACATCAGGATGGATATTGACAATACGCCAGAGGATCTATCCATGGCGGCGGGGCAGGCTACTTTTTGGGGCGATTGCACGTCTCTCTTTGTACGACCCAGGGGATCAATCTTTTATGGCTGACACAGCGAACTTGATGGATATGACGACGGTGCTTCCTGCGATGGACGTGGTTTCTGGCGGTCTGGCGGAGATTGAGGGCGTCGGGGAGATTGAGGCGGGTGCGAAGGCATCTCCGCTGCAGGTGGCGAGCGAGCAGGCTGAGGCGTTCATTCTTGAGAAGCGGATCGGTGAGCGTATCAAGCATCTGCGATTGAAGAAGACGATGGGCCTGGTGGAGCTGGGGAAGCACACGGGTCTTTCGGCCAGCTTTCTGTCACAGCTGGAGACGGGCCGGGTGGTGCCGACGCTGCGCAACCTGGCGCGGATTGCGATGGTGTTTTCGAAGGACCTGAGTTACTTTTTTGAGCCGGAGCCGCAGAAGCTGTTCCGCATTCATCGAGCGAAGGATCGGACTCGGCTGCCGCAGTCCGGGGTTGAGGATCCGACGTACTTCTTTGAAAGCCTGGGATTCATTACGCCGGAGCGCAATCTCGACCCGTATTTCGCGGAGTTTGTGCCGCAGAAGGCGGGGACCGAGGGGAAGGCGCACCAGCATGCGGGTAATGAGTTCCTCTATGTGACCAAGGGCGAACTCGACGTGCGGCACGGGGATGAGATGCACCGGGTGCAGGAGGGCGACGGCATCTATTTTGACGCTTCGACCATCCACAGCTACCTGTGCGGCGGGGATGTTCCGGCGACGGCGATCATCATTGTGACGATGCAGCCGGTTGCCTCTGATGCGGCGCGGACGCTGTCGCGCATTAGCGGGGCGCAGAGCAAGATACGGTTAGGGCGGCAGGTTTCCTAGATAAGCCCGGAGTTAGCTGGATAAAGAGCCGCGCCGATGCTGACGCGGCTTTTTGGCGTATGGCCGGCGGCTTCATTGTCGACGCGGGATGGGGTGAAGCGGGTGGGGACCTTCCAGAGCTGACGGAAGAGGGTGTCGAGTTCGGAGAGTTCGGGAGCGCTGCCGGTGAAGACGCGGTGGCCCTGGCCGAGGGCGGCAGACATTTGTAGGAGAGACCACAGGGTTTCGGGGATGGGGACGGCGGCGGGGCCGAAGTAACGAAAGTCGCGGCTGAGCAGGGTGCGGCCGTTCTTATAGAAGGGGTACTGGCCGAGATCGCGAGCGCGGTAGGCGGGGTCGGCGTGGAGTGGGGAGCGGCCGGCGTGGGTGAGGGTGCCGAGGTCGCGGTGGAACTGGTAGATGCAGTCTGGGCGGGAGCGGAAGCGGCTGCGCGGGGCGTAGTAGACGCGGGCGTCGAGGGCCTCGGTGACAATGGCGGCGTAGATCACGGCGTTGGGCGGATAGTTTTCCGCGAGGTGGAGGGAGCGGCTGGTGAGGCCGAGGAGACGGTCGCCGGGCTGCGCTGTGCGGCGGATGGCGGGCTTGCAGATAGAGAGGGTGAGGAGAGGGAGTTGGGGGGCGCGGACGGGGGGCGCGCAGGGGGCGCCGCCGCGATCGCTAGTGAGCTTGTAGACGAAGGTTTTTGGGGGCATAGGCTGATGGCTAGGGTGTGGCCTGGCCTTTGCCGAAGAGGTAGCCGAGGAGGAGGGTGACGAGGGGAAGGGCGGTTTTGGTGATAAGCAGGTCGAAGATGTAGTTGAGGGAGTCGCGCCACTGGTCTTCGAGCAGCTTCTGGTTGGCGAGGGTTTCGCGAACCTGATCGGAGGTGAGGCCGGCGAGGCTGGGTTCGGTTGGCTGGTGGGTGAGGTAGAAGGTGAGGATGATGGTGCCGACGACGATGATCCAGAAGGCGAAGCAGGCGAGGAAGATGACGCCCCAGCGCTCCAGGAAGGATGGTGGTGTGAGCTGGATGGAGCCGATGTCGGCGGCGGAGACGCGCACGGTGGAGGGCGTAAAGGCGCCCTGGGCGGCGACTGCTTCGCGCGGTGGCTCGGGTGTGGTGATGGAGGGCGGGGTGAGCTCCATGGAGGCGGTCTTCCTAGGGTTTAGGGAAGGACGACATCCTGCTGGATGTTGCCGGCGTCGTCGGTGATGGCGATGCGGCAACCGGTGGCGGCGCCGGTGGTCTGGGCCTTGAGGTACTGGTAGCTGGCGACGGCGCGGCGGATGACGTCGGCTTTGGTGGTTCCTTTGGCAAGGTCGCCGAGGACGTCGTTGAACTTGTCGTCGATGTCGATGGTAAAGCGTGGCATGGGGTGCCTCCACATACTGGGATGATGGTACTGCATGGTGGGATATTTTTGATCGCGACGGAGGTGGCGGGTCGCGGCGGTTGCAGTAAAGGCGAGATGCGAGGGGATCTCCCCGCTTGCGATGGTCGATTGAGATGACGGCTTCAAGGGGGATTCGAGGACGAGTGTCGCGTCGCTGCGCTCGGTCATGAAGGGCGAGATGCGGGGGTTCCTCCCCTTCGGCTTCGCTCAGGGTCGGAATGACAACAAAAATTACCCTTTTGCGCGGTGCTGGGTTCTTCTGCTGCGCTGGTAAAGACAGGGAGAGATCTTTCGCGCAGGGGGCGGTGACTTTGATTCGGAAGGTGGATGTGCGCGTGGCATGAAAGCGGATCTTTGCGGGGCGAGCGGGAT
Organism: uncultured Acidobacteriaceae bacterium; assembly: GCA_964236325.1. GTDB lineage: Bacteria > Acidobacteriota > Terriglobia > Terriglobales > Acidobacteriaceae > Edaphobacter. The sequence continues at coordinate 3,818 of CAXSEC010000125.1, forward strand.
GAAGGTCAGGCGAGGGGATTGAGGGCATCCGATGGAGGCATGACGCATGGGTCGACCATTTTGCGTTGACAGGAGTGAGGTAGCGATGGCAACTGAAGTGATTCCGACGAATGAAGCGACGTTGACGAGCGCGCTGCAGGTTCCGAAGGGGACGGCGTACAAGCCGCTGCCGCAGAAGACCGAGGACGGCTACGTGACGGCGCACGCGGTGCAGACGATTGGCGCGGATGCGCAGCGGCTGTACAGCCTGTGGCGCGATATGGGATCGATTCCGCTGTGGCAGGAGTACGTGGTTTCGGTGACGGAGCTGGGCGGTGGCAAGAGCCACTGGGTGATGGGCAATCCGGAGGACGAGAACGGTGCGCGGATCGAGTTTGACTCGCAGATTGAGCGCGATGAGCCGGGCAAGCGGATTGGATGGAAGTCAATCACCAAGGGTGTGGAGCAGGAGGGTGTGGTCACGTTTGAGCCGGCGATGAATGGGCGCGGGACGATTGTGACGCTGATCCAGAAGCAGAAGGTGCCGGGCGGCGTGCTGGGCAATGCCGTGGCGTCGGTGGCGAAGCGCGGGCCGAAGCAGATTGTGATTGAGGATCTGCGGCACTTCAAGGAGATGGCGGAGGCAGGCGAGATTCCCACGGTTGCGGGGCAGCCACATGGGCCGCGCGGCGTGACTGGCGGCATCAAGGAATGGGCGCTGGGCGAGACGAATCCGACGCCACCGGGGACGGGTACCGGGAACCCAGAGAAGTAAGCGGCGGATAGGGTACCGCGTGATATTGGCTGCTAGAACGTGTGGCGGCGCGAGGTGCGGTTGAGGCAATGGGCGTTTCGGCGCGGAAGAGATGAGGAGATGGTATGAAGGCTGTTTGCTGGATGGGAACGCACTCGATTGAGGTGCATGAGGTTAAGGATCCGGAGATTATCAATCCGCAGGATGCGATCATTCGCATCACGAAGACGGCGATCTGCGGCAGCGATATCCATCTGTACGACGGCTACATTCCTACGATGGAGGCCGGGGATATTCTCGGCCACGAGTTTATGGGGATCGTAGAGGAGGTTGGCAAGGATGTGAAGAAGCTGAAGCGCGGCGATCGCGTGGTGGTTCCTTTCACTATTGCGTGCGGGAACTGCTTCTTCTGCAAGGATGATCTTTGGAGTTTGTGCGACAACTCAAACCCGAATGCGCATGTGGCGGAGGAGATGTACGGGTACTCGGGATCAGCGCTGTTTGGGTACTCGCATATTTATGGCGGGTATGCGGGCGGACAGGCACAGTATGCGCGGGTGCCGTTTGCAGATGTGGGGCCGATCAAGATCGAGAACGATCTGTCGGACGAGAGCGTGCTGTTTCTGTCGGACATCTATCCGACGGGGTTTATGGGGGCGCAGAACTGCAACATTTCGCCGGGCGACAACGTGGCTGTATGGGGATGCGGGCCGGTCGGGTTGTTTGCGATTGCAAGTGCGTACATGCTGGGCGCGGGCAAGGTGTTCGCGATTGACCGGTTTCCGGAGCGGCTGGCGCTGGCGCGGCAGGTCGGCGCGACGACGATCAATTACAGCGATGATGACGTGATTGTGGTCGAGGCGCTGCGCGATCTTACGGGCGGCGTGGGACCGGATTGCTGCATCGATGCGGTTGGCATGGAGGCGCATTCGTCGACCTTTGTCGGCATGTACGACAAGGTGAAACAGGCGCTGATGCTAGAGACGGATCGGCCGTTTGTGTTGCGGCAGGCGTTTATGGCGATTCGCAAGGGCGGTACGCTGTCGATCCCTGGCGTGTACGGCGGAGTGCTGGACAAGGTGAACTTCGGCGCGGCGTTTGGCAAGGGGATTCACATGGCGATGGGTCAGACGCACATGCATAACTATCTGCAGCCGCTGCTGAAGTCGATCGAGAACAAGAAGATTGATCCGACGTTCATGATTTCGCACATGATCGGCATCAACCAGGCGCCGGAGTTTTACAAGCTGTGGCAGGAGAAGGCGCCGGGGGTGACGAAGATCGTGATTGATCCGTGGCAGGACACGATTGCGAACCCGGTTGTGCGGGAGTTTCCGCGGTCGTAGAACCAGGTACAAGGTGGACTGGTGAAGGCCCGCGGTTGCGGGCCTTCGCTGCGTTTAATGGCCAAAAAGGACGGAGAAGAATCAGACACGGGCACTTGGGCGTGTGGGAACGGTTGCCACATGTGCTCTACCATGATGTGTATGGCTCAGGCGGAGACGCGCGCGAAGAAGCAGCTGGCTGACGATGCGGAGCGGTTGGTATCGGCGGGGCGGGTGGATGAGGATGCGGCGTTTGAGCTGAAGCTGCGACCGCATCATCTGCGGGAGTTTATCGGGCAGGAGCGAGCGAAGGAGCAGCTGGCGATTGCGTTGGAGGCGGCGCGAAACCGTGGCGAGGCGCTTGATCATGTGCTGCTGTTTGGGCCGCCGGGGTTGGGGAAGACGACGCTGGCGACGATTATCGCCAATGAGCTGGGGGTTGGGTTTCAGCAGACGAGCGGGCCGGCGCTGCAGATCCAGGGCGATTTGACGGCAATCCTGACGAATGTGCGGGAGCGGCAGGTGCTGTTTCTGGATGAGATTCATCGACTGCAGCCAGTGCTTGAGGAGAAGCTGTATACGGCGCTCGAGGACTACAAGCTGGACATCATGATTGGGCAGGGACCGGCGGCGCGGACGCATGTGATGGACATTAAGCCATTCACGTTTGTGGCGGCGACGACGCGGCCGGGGCTGCTCTCGAGCCCGCTGCGGAGCAGGTTCGGGATACTGCTGCGACTCGAGTTTTATACGGAGGATGAGCTGCGGTTTGTGGTGGAGCGATCGGCCGAGGTGATGGGGGTGCCGATCGATCGGGATGGGGCGGCGGAGATTGCGATGCGGTCGCGCGGCACGCCACGGATTGCGAACCGGCTGCTGCGGCGGGTGCGGGACTATGCCCAGGTGCGGGCGGCGGGCACGATTGACCGGGCGACGGCGGAGGCGGCGCTGAAGCTGCTGGAGGTGGACGCGCATGGATTCGATGAGCTGGATCGGCGGCTGCTGCGAACGATTATTGAGAAGTACGACGGTGGGCCGGTGGGGTTGAATACGCTGGCGGCGGCGTTGGCGGAGGAGCAGGATGCGCTTGAAGAGGTGTACGAGCCGTTTCTGATCCAGATCGGCTTTCTGGACCGGACGCCGCGGGGGCGGGTGGCGACGCGGCTGGCGTATGAGCACCTGGGGATCGAGATGCCGCGGAGACAGAGTGGCTTGTTTGGGTGAGTGCAAGGCCGGGATTGCAGGCGAGTCTGTTGAGGGTTAGTTCGCTCTGACGACTTTACCTATCTTCATCTCTATAGACTGACCAGGGG
>CAXSEC010000125.1:7288-10578 GCA_964236325.1 uncultured Acidobacteriaceae bacterium
GCAGCTGATTTCCTGGGTTGTCTTCAAGCAGCCGCCGTCTGCCTCGGTTGCGATTGGCGGCATGCTGATCGTGATCGGCGGTGTTGTGATTGCCGCGGAGAGACACTAGAGCATTTTTTCCTGATGCGATGGCGTTGCTGCAGTGGAGTGGAGGCCATTTTCCTTGAGAGAAATGGCACGAGCGGGAGCTGCTTGCTCTGCACCTTCAGGAAGATGCGCTAGCCGTCGCCTGGTGGTCTGCATCGTACGGGAGAGCGGGTTGCTGAAGGCCTGGCGATCGCTCGAAGGTTGCAGGCGAACCAGGTCGGGTCATGAGCAGGGTAAAGGAGAGACGAGATGGCATTTCTGAAGACGAGTGACGGGACAGAGATTTTTTATAACGACTGGGGGACGGGGACGCCAGTCGTGCTGCTGCACGGCTGGCCGGTGCAATCGGATATGTGGGAGGGGCAGGCGCGGTGTCTGGCGGAGAATGGCTGCCGGGTGCTGGCGTATGACCGACGTGGGTTCGGGCGATCGTCGCAGCCGTGGAACGGGTATGACTATGACACGCTGACGAATGATCTGGAGACGCTGCTGGAGGCTGCGAATGTGCAGGGCGCGACGCTGGTGGGCTTTTCGATGGGTGGCGGTGAGGTGGCGCGGTACTTTGGCCGGCATGGCAGCTCGGGCCGGGCAACGAAGGCGGTGTTTGTCGCGGCGGTGACGCCGTATCTGCTGAAGGGCGACGACAATCCGGATGGGGTGGATGCGAAGGTGTTCGAGGGGATGAAGGAGGGCATTGTGAAGGACCGGGCCCACTTCATGAAGCAATTCTTCCCGAGCTTCTATGGGGGCGGTGTGCTGCACACGCCGGTCTCAGCCGAGGTTCTGGACTGGACGCTGATGATGGCGCTCGAGGGCAGCTCGCGCGCGACGCTGGCGTGCGTCGATTCGTGGTCTGGGACAGACTTTCGCGAGGACTTGAAGCGGATCTCGGTGCCGACGCTGTTTATCCATGGAACAGGCGACAAGACGGTGCCGATCGACGTTTCGGCTCGGCGTGCGGTGAAGCTGGTACCGGGGGCGACGCTGACGGAGTATGACGGCGAGCCGCATGGGCTGACGGCGACATCGGCAGACCGGCTGGCGAAGGATCTGCTGACGTTTGTTGGGGCATCGGGCGTGAATGCCAAGGCGCCGATCTCGCAGCCTACGCTGGTGTAGACGGTTGTTGTGCTGAAGAAAGGGGACTCCGGTGAGGGTTAGCCGGAGTCTCTTTTCGTTTGCGGCAGCGGTTCAGTAAAGCGACAGAGTTCAACCAGGTACGACGGGAGTCCACCGAGTGACCGATGTACCGATACGGATTGTGCTTCGACCATATGCCAGTTCGATTCCGCTGGCGAGCTTCGCGTTTGCGACGGGCAATGCTCTCTATGGTGCGTTCCTGCTGCACTGGATTCCGGCGAGTGAGATGACGGCGCTGGCGCTGGTGCTGCTGTGCTTTGTGGCGCCGCTTGAACTGGTGCCAAGCGTGATGGCGTTTCTGGCACGGGACACGGGCGGGGCGACGGCGTTCGCGATCTTTGGCGCGGCCTGGATCTCGCAGGGGCTGCAGATGCTGCTGCATCTGCCGGAGCGCAGTCGGACAGCCGGTGTGTTCGATATCTGTCTGGCGATGTGCCTGGTGATGCTGGCGATCGTGACGTTTCCGGGCAAGCCGCTGCTGGGGGGAGTGCTGGCCGTGGCGGTGGTGCGGACGAGCCTGGGGGGAGCGGAGGCCCTGGTGGGTGGGCGGGGTCTGGGAGTGGCGACGGGGGTGGCGGGGATGGTGCTGGCGGGGCTGGCTTTTTACTGCGCCCTGGCGTTTCTAGAGGAGGATGTAACGTCGCGGATCTCGCCGCTAACCTTTCGGACGGGGGCAGCGAAGGCGGCGATGGAGGGTCGGATTGAGGACCAGGTGGAGGCAATTACGCGCGAGGCGGGCGTACGGAAGCAGTTGTAAGGGGTGCTGCCTGGCGAGCTGTTGCGGACTGCCGGCGACATCCGTGCAGCTTCTGGATGTCGCCGCCGCAGCCCTGCGTAGCGAGGTTGGCAGATGTCAGGAGCGACGCTTGAAGAAGACGCCGAGGGCACCGGTGGCGAGGAGAGCGAGGGTTCCGGGTTCCGGGGTGACGGCGACACCGCCTTCGACGGCATCGAGGGATTGTGCACTGGTGGCGACCGAGACGCCGTAGTCGGGGAGGGACTCTCCGGGTTCGACACCGTTGCTCCAGATGTTGACGACCTCGCCGTTGCCGAGAGTGGCGAGGATGCCGTAGATGTCGAGGAAGCCGCCGGAGAAGGGGTAGTCGGTGGCCGTCTGCGGAGAGCCGCCGGGATAGAAGAGGTTGTCGAAGCTGATGGAGCCGTGCTGGGTGCCGGCGGCGACGAAGTAGCGGCTGAAGTCGGCGGGTGTGAGGAGGTTTCCGGGTTCGGGCGTGGCGTGGTTGACGGGCACGAGACCGGTGAAGGATGCGTCGGAGATGCCGATGTTGGTGTCGGAGAAGGTACCGCTGATGCCGGTGATCTCGAAGGCCTGCGAGTATGTGGCGTCGGTGACTGGGCCGTAGGTCAAGGTGGCGGAACCGCTGACGCCGCCGCCGGTGAAGCCAAACTGAGCGGTATCGGCATGGGCAAGCGAGGGTATGGATGCGAGTGCGAGGGCCGCAACGCAGGACAAGAGGGTATGGCTCATGGAGGATGCTCCTATTCCAGATTGGGTAAAGATGGCCCGGATGGAGGGAACTTGCGCGGACGAGACGGTAGGAGCCGCGATTTAACCGGCTGGCCCAGGCTCCTCAGGAAGTGGGATCACTGTAGCACACTTTGAATGGCGACCTGGCAGCGTACTCCGCGTGCCATGATGGAGGGTTTCAGAGCGGCTGGAGAGGGTCGCGGGTGCGGGAGAAAGGTGGGGTTTCGTGCCGCAATGCAAGGGTACGTGAAGGCTGGGGAGAGCTTAGAGGGCGTTCAAGAACTCTTTGAGTGCCGCGGAGATGGCAACTGGCTGCTCCAGGTTTGCCATGTGCGAGGTGTTCGGCAGCAGAAGCAACCGGGCGCCGGCGATGCGCTCGGCGAGGAGAGTCGCGGCGGCGGGTGGGGTGCTGGGATCGAGCTCGCCGGTGAGGATGAGGGTGGGGCAGTGGATCTCGTGCAGGCGATCGCTGACGTTGAAGGTGGCGATGAGGTCCCAGATGGCGGCATGGACGGAGGGGTCGTCGGCGAGGATGGTTTTGGAGACGCGATCGATGAGGTGCGGGCGAAGGAGC
>CAXSEC010000126.1:0-10555 GCA_964236325.1 uncultured Acidobacteriaceae bacterium
TGCCGCTCACCCGGCGCAAACCACACCACATCGCCCGGCCGAAGCTCCTCGATCGGCCCACCCTCCCGCTGTGCCCGCCCGAAGCCCGACAGTATGAGTAGCGTCTGGCCCAGCGGATGCGTATGCCAAGCCGTCCGCGCCCCCGGCTCAAACGTCACGCTCGCCCCCGTCACCCGTCCCGGATCCGGCGCCTCAAACAGCGGATCAACCCGTACCGTCCCAGTAAACCAGTCCGCCGGCCCCTTGACCGAGGCCTGTGACCCAGCTCGCTTCATCTCCATCCAGCCACATCCTTTCGCTCCCCGCATTGCAGCCTAAGCACGACAAGATACTCCCGCTGCGCGATGTTTAGTTGTCCTTCTGACCCTGAGCAAAGTCGAACGGGAAAGAACCCCTGCATCTGCCTTAACCATGGAGCGAGGCGACGCGTTCAGAAGCTCTACCCGCCCGCGCGCGCCCGCTGCACCATCGCCACCAGCTCCTGCCGAACCTCCATCGCCGTCCGGCACTCCCCGCCAAAGTTGATCCGCGTCCCCTTCACACCCTCCGCCGTCACCAGCCGCAAAGTTAACCCCAGCCGATCAACCGCAGTCATCGTCGCCGCCGTCGCGATCATCCCGGCATGCGTCCGCGCCAGCAGCACCATACTGTCCGCATGGTCCGCGTTCATATGCGAAATCATCCCGTCCGCCACCCCGGCCAGCGGATCCGGCACCGCCGCCAGATACTCCTCCGCCGTCGTCCACCCCATCACGCCAAACCCACCCACAAAGTACACGTCCACCGGAGCCAGCCGAAAAAAGCTGAAGTCCGCGAAGTCCACCCAGTACCGGCTCCCCGGATGCACCCCGAGGTACAGCTCGCGCGCCCGGCCCACCTCCGCCGCGGCAACAGCCTCCGCCAGCCCCACCAGCGTCGCTCGCGCCGCTCCCAGCACGTCCCCGTCGCTCGGCGCCTGCGCCACAAACAGGCTGGCATGCGCATCCGCCTTCAGGTTCTGCGTATGCATCGCCATGTTGCTGATAAGGAACAGCGGCCGCCCCGCATCATCGAGCGCGTACGGCATCAGCGATCCAAACGGAAATCCCGCATGCTTGCGCGACATCGTCGAAAGCGTCGCCGTTCGAGCGCCCGCCAACAGAGTCCGCACCCGCTCCGCATGGCTCGGCTCCGCCACCTGCGGCGCCGCCGGTCCGGTCCGCGCATGCTGCCGCGGAATGCTGTCAAAGGTCGCCATCACAAGCCCTACTCGGCGCTCTCGTCTTCCAAAAGCGCTCGCGCTTCCTCAAGCGTGAGCGACTCGCCATCAACGATGAAGACCCAATCGCCCGAGTTCTCGGCGACCGCCTCGACGTGTTCCACCGTATAGCCCTTCGCGCGCAGTTGCTGGGTGATAAGACCGGTATCGACCATAGCCCCTAATCTACAACAGCGCCGGCCAGCAGGGTGCCCTGAGAACCCGTCGATTAACTCCTTAAGACGCCGTCATCTCGACCGAAGCGGGACAGTTTCATCGTCTCGCGGAGTGGAGAGACCCTGTATTTCGTCCTTCTGACGATAGGTGTTCTCTCACCGTCACAGCCCCACTCCACGCCAATCGCCCTAGTAGCTCGGCTTCCATAACGCAACAATCAAAAAGAACGTAAACCCAAACAGAATCACAAACAGCGGCCACCATGCACTCCAGAAGCTCTCCCGTTCATGCCCATGCCCGGCATCATGCCCGTGCGCCGGCTCGTGCCTCACCTCGTGACCCACCCCATACTCCGACTCTCGCACAGCTCGCATCTCCCAACCCCTTCCTGCCTGACTCTCAAATCCTATCCTAGCCGCCTTTCTAATCGTTGGTTGTCATTCCGAGCGGAGCGAGGAACCCCCGCATTCGCTTTAAACTACGGAGCGCAGCGACGCGTTCGCCCCAGACCAAGCGGATCATGTATCCCTGGACAAGATTCAAGCCGAAGCACCCGCCAGCAGCTCAGCCTATCCCGCCTGCACCAGCCGCCCGCGCCGGCTCACAATCGACAGCTTCTCCAGCTTCAACGTCCGCTTCGCCTGCCCGCGCGCATGCGCGTTCCACGGTCCTACCGGGTCCAGCCGCACATACGTCAGCCAGTGCCGCAGCGCCCGCCGGCGCTCGCCCAGCCGCTCAAACGAAAGCGCCAGATTATAGTGAGCATCCGCATAGTGCGGCACCAGCTCCACCGCCCGCTTGTAGGCAGCCGTGGCCTCCTGCAGCCGTCCAAGCTCATCGAGCACGTTACCTAGATCAAAGAACGCCAGCGCATAGCGCGGATCCACCTCCGTCGCGCGCCGATACAGCCGCTCCGCCTCGCCATACTGCCGCAGGTTGTAATGGATCGTTCCCAGGTTGATCAGCGAGGGAGCATGCGCCGGCCGAAGCTCCAGAATCGCCTCGTACACCTCCATCGCGTCCGGCACCGTCGACCTGTCTTCTTCGAGGCGCACCGCCTGCAGAAACATCTCCTGCACCTGCATCTTGCGGCGCCCGTCCGCTGCCAGGCCGACCGCCGGCCCCACCACCTGCATCCGCCGCTCCGCCGCGCCGCCGCCCATGTCGAAGTCAAACGCCAGCTGCTGCGTCACCGGGTCCAGCAGCGATCCCTCATGGCGGAACCGCAACCCCGCCCCGCCAACCGCCTGCGCCACCGCCCGCAGCGCATGCCCCGTCCCGCTCGTCCCGAGAATCCCGCTCGTCCGCTGCATCGCGTCGATTGCCGTCCGGATCCTGCGTGCCGAAATCCTTCGCGCCCGCAGATCCCGCAGCGTTCGCAGATCGCCCAGCTCCGTAAAACTGTACTGCTCCTGTGCGGCCACCAGACCCGCGCGCTCCCATCGCGTCAGCTCCCGCAGATCCAGATGAAGAATGCGCACGGCGTCCCGTCGACCGAATCCGTTCACGCTCAACCTCACAGAGGGCCCTCTCCTTACGCGCGGAAGGGCCGCACCTGCCGGGAGTATGCGGGTAAAACCCCCGGCAATCAAGGGCTTGCGGCCCCTCCCTCACGAATACCCGTGGATATCGCGTACCAAACCTGGTTCCGCGCTCATCTCCCGCATGCGCGGCACCATCTTTCGCTCGCCGCCGTCCATACGCAGGCGTATGCTTGCATCGCTGGCATCTCACGCGACCAGCGGCCACCAACCGACCCGGTTCCAGCCGGGCTGCACATCCTCCTTGCATGGAAGCGATCCCCGCGGAGCCACGTTGCTCCCCCTTCCGGCCATCCTCCACTTGGGGCATCCCATGTTCAGATCCTGCCTTCCCTCGCTCGCCCTCGCAGCTCTCGCCACTCCCCTCGCGCTGCACGCCAACACCTATAACTTCGCCATCACCACCGCCGACACCAGCAGCACCCCCGGCTCCAGCTTCACCGTCGCCGGCACCATCAGCGGCCCCGCCGATCCCTATACCGCTGGTGCCTTCGACATCAACAGCATCACTGGCGCCGCCTCCATCTACACCTTCTCCGGCATCGTCAACGCCTCTCCCCAGACCAACTCGCAGATGTCCGCAACCGAAGACGGCTTCACCTTCAATAACGTCCTCTACACCGGCACGGGAGAAAACCACGTCGACGCCGACGGCTTCCTTCTCGACCTCACCAGCCCCCGCGGTCTCAGCCTCGCCCACGTCTACTACAACAGCAGCACCGGCTACGAGGTAGATGTCGTCGACCCCAACGATCCCGGCGACGTGACCCCCTTCGCCATCACCAGCTTCGACGTAACGCCCGCCCCCTCAACCGTTCCTGAGCCCTCCACCCTGGCGCTCTTTGGCACCGGCCTGCTGGGTCTTGTCGCCGTTGGCCGTCGTCGTCTGGCCCGCTAGCCAGAGGCTCATTCAGACCTCCACCAGATCGCCCCGAAACAGACCCTGACCTCAGCGAAAATTTGCCCCGCCGCAGCAGAAAACGCTCTCTCGCCATCGAAAAAGGCCCATCCTCCCAGGGATGGGCCTTCCTTGTATCTCCAACAAAACACTGGAGCCGACGAACGGACTTGAACCGTTGACCTGCTGATTACGAATCAGCTGCTCTACCAACTGAGCTACGTCGGCAAACCTAAGCATTTATTCTAGCGGCTTCCTGCAACCCACGCAAAGACCCCGCCCAATCAACAACTTAGCGTCCCGCAAAAAGAAATGGAGAAGGCTACCCGGCAACAGGGCAGCCTTCTCGCTAGGGAGAATAGCTCCGACGGAGGCAAAGCCGTCAGAACTTTCTGGCAGCATGTTAAGTTTTACAATTTCCCGTGTCAAGAACTAATCCAGGCGGCTGTAACTTGTTGACGCATAACTGCTTACCAGTTCCAACAAGATAGCCGAGGCCCTTCTAGCTTCGCCTTCCATTTGCCTGTGCTGCGTCGCAAAATAGCCTGAAATGAGCCGCTTAGCGGGCATGTTGCCTCAGCACAGGTGCAGACCGCCGTTCCCAAGCAAAGCCAACGCCCGCACGCGCTGCCTGGTGGCGCTCCGCTTACCCAGCAAGCTTTACCACTATTTCTCCCCATTTTGCGGAAGAACATTTCCCCGCAGGTCGAGGCGGAGGAACTCGGGCTCAGTAGCTGCCGGCTTGCCAAGTAGCACACGCATCCAGGCGCGGCCAAAGCCAAGGAATGCCCCCAGCAGGATTGCCGCAATGGCACCAACGCCGCTAAAGACCATAATGCTGGTCAACAGGCTGGCCGTCTTGCGGACCTCGACGTGAAACTCCGGTGGAACCGGCTTGTTCCACGTGAGCTCGGTGCGCAGATGAAGGCCATCAAGCAGAGCCGTGGCCTGCGCAGGGGTGAAGCTGCCGGTAGTAAGAGCGAGCATTGGGCCAATGCGGCGGAGCTTGAGGGTGCCGAGATCGGCGGCTTTGGCGGTAGGCGAGTTGAGCCAGTCCTCGATGGCCCGGCCACGATCGCCCGCGATCTGCGGCGTGGGCAGAAGAAGCAGGGTCAGCTTGCCAGTACCGACACCCCGACCCGTATAGTCGGCGGTGGCCGCTTCACCGGCTTTCTCAAAGCCGAGCAGATCGGCGGGGAGTGGGCCGCCGGCCGTCTTGTACGCAAGAGGCCCCACGGCGTACTCGACCGAGCCGGGGACGAGCCCGGCCGCAGGCAGGTAGGACGGCAGCAGAGGCGGCAGGCCTCTGGGACCGCCAACCTTGGGCAGGGTGTCCGCAAGGACGCGGAGGTCGGCGGCAGGTACGGAGGCGCCATCAAGAATGAGGAGCGAGGTGCCTTCGCGCAGGAGGGTGTGGCTGCCGTTAGCGGCGATGTTGGTGTGGTTACGCGCCCCGGGATTAGGGGCGGTCTCGGTCATGCCGCGCTGGCGGAGAAAGGTAAAGGCAGCAACGGCGCCCGTGGCGTCGGCAAACTGCATGGCCTGCGCCGTGAGGGTGCGGCCGGCGTGGGTGTACGTCTGTGTCTCGGTCCGGGAGAGGCCGTCTTCCTTCGCAACGCCCGCGGTGGTGGGGTCCTGGAGCAAAGCTAAATCGGAGGAGGAACCCGCAGCCGCCTGCCAGGTAGCGAAATGGACAGGCAGCAGCGGCGACTGAGGCAGGACGAGCGTGGTCTGAGCGCTGAGCGCCAAAGGTAACGTGAATGCGGCGCCCATCCAGAGCCGCAGCAAGGGAGACAGAGGGGCCATATAGCGGAGACTATCACCGCGCGGCTTTGGTTAGCACGAGGGCTGTGCGACTGGTGAAAGTGAGCCGCGCGGATACTAAAGCAGCCCTTTGATCGCGCCCTGAGTGCTGTGGCAGGCCAACTCGTCCCCTTGCCTTCGACCGCCACACCCATGAGCCATCGCCGACCAGCCTCATAGTCCGTTGGGAGCCCCCTTGGTTCGGGAGCCCCCTCTTCGGAGCTCCTAGTTCGGCAGCGTACCCGACTCCAGCAGAATCGGCGCATCGCCGATCGTCACCTTCTCCTGCTCTACCGGGTGGACCCCTCCCGCCAGGTCAAGATACTCCGTGTACGTCGTCGGCACGCTCATCGTCACAGACTTGGTCGAGTTCCACACCGCCTCCGACTTATAGCCGTTCGGCCGCGTCAGCTCGCAGGTCCACGTTCCCTCCGCGTCCTTCGCGCACGGCGAAGTCAAGGATGCACCAACCATCCATCGGTAGGTCTGCTGGTATGAGGTCGCCGCCGGCGTTGCCCCGCCGCTCGCCGTCCACAGACCGCCCCAGATGTTCCCTCCGTCATACGCATACCATCCCGCCCGGCTGAAACCAACCGACCAGTTCAACAGAAACTCCTTCGCAATAAAGCTGACCTGCTTTGCCATCACCGGCGTCACCAGATTGCCATCGCCCGCCCAGCTGGTCTCGGTGTCCCACATCGGTTTATCGCTCATGCCATGAGCCGCCAGCAACGGTTTGTACTTCCCATAGACCGTCTCGATATCCTCTGCCGTCGCGCTCCAATATCCGTGCACCGCCAGTACATCGAAGTACTGCCCGCCACCGGAGTTCAGGAACCAGGACATCCAGGCAGGCCCGCCGGAAGAGCTGGTCGACGGAGATAACACCTCCGCCGAGGGATCTATTTTCTTAATAATCTGGTAGGCATGCTGCACCATCGTGATGAGTGTAGGCATCGAGCCACAGTAGGTTCCCGGATTATTCGGTTCATCCCATAGCTCCCAGTACTTAATGCGTCCGTTTGCATGGGTCGCAATCGCCGTCACAAAGTCGTCCCAGTCCGTCATCGACGATGCTGGCGCGCATTCGCCCAGAGCATATGAGCCTGCTTTCGTCTTCTGGGAAGATGCCCACTGCGGAGTTTTGCCGAACGTGTACACCACATCCGCCCCGCGCGATCCGCTTACTGCCAGAAACTCGTCCAGCGCTGTGAAGTTATACACGCCGAAGTCCGGGTTCAGGTCTGTCCATCCCAGTCCCGGCGTCGCGTCCCAGCTCCGCATCGTTCCATAGCTCAGCGCAGGCTTCACCGTGGTCGGCGAGTGGACCGTCATACCGAAGAAGCCTTTGGGGATCGCAGAGGCCACCACGTCGACTGTCGCCTTGGCCGTGGGAAAGTTCGCCAACTCCGCTGTCAACACCACGCTTCCCTCTGCCCGGGAGGTGTAGCTGAACGTGCAGACCGTCTTGCCCGCCGCGATGGTGATGGTCGCCGGCACGCTTACCTTGCTCGGATCCGAGCTCGTCAAAGTGACATACGTCGGCGTGCTCACCGCCGCAGAGATCGTCACCGAGGCACCCGCCGTTGTGTACAGCGGGAGCGTCGACGTTTCGAGTGACAGGCGAGAGGTCGGCGTCGTCGTCGCCGCCATCGCCGCCGTGACTGGAGCCGCCAGCGACCAATCACCAGCACTTCCCTTGACTACACTGCCGTTCGCGGCTAGAGCTGGCATCAGCAGCATCCCTAAACCAAAAACAAACCTGTCCCGATTTCGTTTCGCCCGCATTGTGCCCGTTGTGCCCAGGATAGAGATCAGTTGGAACCCCCAAAGATAGACAGCAGATCGCAAATCATCCCCGAAACTTCCGCCCCGCAAAAGAGGTTCCCCTTCAGGGCAGAGCAGGAACATAGGTGAGATCTAGTTGTCTGGAAACTAAGCAAAATCATTGCATAGTTGCAACAGCAGACGATGCAAAGATCCGACTTTTTCTCGGAAGCTTCTTTGGGAATCGTGGGAAGTGCGTGGTCAAGCTTCTTAAAACTCGTCGGCAGATCGATCCATCTTCTACAAATTGCGGGAGATACTACTCACAGTCTAGAAAGCAGCCACTATGTACATTTCTGTAGCAGATGTAGTTACAAACTAAGTGATCTCTTTTGCCGCCGCAAACCATAACTTCCACGCATCCGGAAGAAACTCCCAATCTTTGGGAATAAAGTCTGCAAGTTACTTTAGGTCTACAAATAAGACCGCGCCCGTTGACGCCCGGCTTCCTCTACGATCAAGGCAAACGCACGCTCTCGTTGTATCCAACTGACCCGCCACCAAGGCCCTGCCTCCACCCGGCAGGCCTTACCTCAAGTACAAGACAGAACAAGACCCTAAGCCGGGGTACTCGCCGTCGGCTCAACCACACCCACCACCTCCGCCATCACCTCATCCACAGTGATCGACAGAATGCACTTCTTCTTCTCGACCAGGCAGTCATGCAGCCGGCAGCCCATGCACTCCACCTCGTGAAACAGCACGCGATGCCGCTCGCCATATGGGAACCAGATCCCCGGCAGGTTCCGTCCCCCATAGATCGAAACGCATGTCGCGCCCGCCGCCGACGCCAGATGCGTCGGCCCCGAATCATGCCCCAGAAAGATCACCGCCTGCTGAAACACCGCCGCACTCTCCCGCGGCGAAAGCTTCCCGCACAGGTTCACCACCGGCCCGCCGCCGCGCTCCCGCCAGCCCGCCGCCGGCGCCTCGCTAGCCTCCGCCTCAACCGCCGCCCCGGTCAGCACCAGCGCGTAGTTCGGATACCGCTCCGCCATCCGCCCCAGCAGCTCCCGCCAGTTCGGCTCCTCCCATTCATTCGAGTGGTTTTTGGTCCCGAAGCTCACCGCAAAAAACGGCCTGCCGCCCACCGGCGCCAGAACCTCCCGCGCCTTTGCCTGCTCCGCGGCCGTCAGCTCGAGACTCCAGCTCTCCTGAGCCTCCAGCCGCGGATCCCCGAGCTCCGCGATGTTCCGCGCCAGCCGCGACGCCTCGTGCTCATAGATCCGTCGCCCATCCGCCGCCACCACCGGCCGCGCCCGCTGCATATCCTCCGTCAGCGGCACACCAACCATCCGCCGCATCCCGCACACCTTGAAAAATCGCTCGTTCCGCTTCGCCGACGCCACCGTTCCCGACCCATTTAGATACACCAGCACATCCGGCCGCCAGCGCAGCAGCTGCCACCACAGGCTCGCAAGCTCCCGCAGATCGCGCGTCGCATACGTGTAGCGAAAATACCCCGAGACCAGCCCCATGCCGTCCAGAATGATCGCTGACGCCGGCGCCTTCGCATTCGGCGGAAAGCTCGTCAGCAGCCGCCGCTCCGCCTCCGGAAATGCCCGCGCCACCAGCTTCAGCGTCGGCAAAGACACCAGCGTGTCCCCCAAACTTCCCAGACGATAAATCAGCACCCGCTTCGCAGCCTTCCCTCGAAACTCCGTCGTCGCCATCTCTAGAGTCTGCTTGCTTCGCTCGATTCCGGCAACATCCTTTCGCCGCCGCCTCCGCCAGTTCTCCTGTAACTTTTAGTTGTCATTCCGGCCCTGAGCAAAGTCGAATGGGGAGGAACCCCCGCATCTGCCTTCAGCCACGGAGCGAAGCGACGCGTTCTACCCAAAAGCCACACAGCAAACCTTCAATCAGTCTCTTCGAGCTTTCTCCAGCTCCTCACAAAACTGGACATCCTGCCGCGCCTGTGGTCGCCTGAATCTCTCCGGGAGATTGCATGCACGCGACGTCCATCCGCTCGACCCCCATCAACACTCCAAGCCAGATCCTCTTCGCCTCGCTCGTCGGCACCACCATTGAGTTCTTCGACTTCTACATCTACGCCACCGCCGCCGTGCTCGTCTTCCCCCGGCTCTTCTTTCCCGCCTCGAACCCCGCCAGCGCCGCCCTCGCCTCGCTCGCCACCTTCGGCATCGCCTTCCTTGCCCGCCCCATCGGCTCCGCCCTCTTCGGCCACTTCGGCGATCGAGTCGGCCGCAAAACCACCCTCGTCCTTGCCCTCTCGTTCATGGGCTTCTCGACCGTCGCCATCGGCCTCCTGCCCACCTACAGCTCCATCGGCATCGCCGCGCCTCTTCTACTCGCGCTCTGCCGCTTCGGCCAGGGCCTCGGCCTTGGTGGCGAGTGGGGCGGCGCCGTCCTCCTTGCCACCGAAAACGCCCCTCCCGGAAAACGCGCCTGGTACGGCATGTTTCCGCAACTCGGCGCCCCCATCGGCTTCTTCTTCTCGAGCGCCGTCTTCCTTGTGCTCTCGCGCCTGCTCACCAACGCCCAGTTCTTCGCCTTCGGCTGGCGCCTGCCCTTCCTCGCCAGCGCCCTGCTCGTCTTCCTCGGCCTGTACGTCCGCCTCACCATCACCGAGACTCCAGCCTTCGCCCAGGCCCTGGCCCGCGGCGAACAGGTCCGATTGCCCCTCCTCACCGTCCTGCGCGACCACCTCCAACCCCTCCTCGCCGGCATCCTTCTCTGCCTCGCCACCTTCACCCTCTTCTATCTCATGATCGTCTTCACCCTCTCCTGGGGCACCACCGCCCTCGGCTTCAGCCGCGAGCACTTCCTCCGCCTGCAGCTGCTCTGCGTCCCCTTCTTCGCCCTCACCATCCCCCTCTCCGCCCTGCTGGCGAAAAGCAGCGGCCGCCGCGTGATGCTCTGGGTCACCGCCGGTATCTTCCTCTTCGGCTTCGCACTCGCACCGCTCTTCACCCGCGGAACCGCCGGCGCCCTCGCCACCATGGCCCTCGGCCTCTCGCTCATGGGCCTCACCTACGGCCCCGTCGGTACCGTCCTCGCCGAGCTCTTCCCCACCCCCGTCCGCTACACCGGCAGCTCCCTCGCCTTCTC
>CAXSEC010000127.1:0-10536 GCA_964236325.1 uncultured Acidobacteriaceae bacterium
CTGCACCTCAAACGGGTCGAGCACGACTAGCTTCCTCCAGCTTCAGAGGTCGTGCGTCACCGCAGCCTGCAACCCAGGCACCGCGTTCCAGGATTGCTGCAGGTGTCCAGCAAGCAGCTTCCGCCCGCGCCCTTTTCTCCCAAGCTAACTACTCTCCACTGCACTGAAGCAACGCCCTAGCCTCGGCAAAGTGCTCTAGGATCAGGGGTATGCCTCTGGAGTTTGCAATCGAAACGGGCAAGAGCGCCGGCGGGCGACGGGGACGCCTGTCTCTACCGCATGGCGCGGTGGAGACCCCGGTCTTTATGCCCGTGGGGACCTCAGCCACCGTCAAGACGGTCGAGCAGGGTGTGCTCGAAAGCATGGGCGCGAACGGCCTGGGCGCGCAGATCATCCTGGCGAACACCTACCACCTCTACCTGCGGCCCGGGCATGAGGCGATCGCGCGTCTGGGTGGCGTTCATCGCTTCATGAACTGGACGCGGCCAATGTTGACCGACTCCGGCGGCTTCCAGGTGTTCTCGCTTAGCAAACTGCGCAAGGTTACGCCCGATGGCGTGGAGTTCCGCTCGCATCTGGATGGATCGAAGCACTTCTTTTCGCCGGAGCACTCGATGGCGGTGCAGATCGCCCTGGGCGCCGACATCATGATGGTCTTTGACGAGTGCGTGGAGACGCCGGCCAGCTGGGAACGAACTCACGCGAGCATGGGTCTGACGCATGCGTGGGCGGCTCAGTCGAAGGCGTTCTTCGAGGCGCATCAACACGAGGTGCCGTGGGCCAAGCTGCTGCCGACCGATGAAGCCCATGGCTATGATTCCGCCCACTTTCGCGGAAAGACGCAGACGCTGTTCGGGATCGTTCAGGGCGGCATGTATGCCGATCTCAGGCGGGAGAGCGCAGAGCGGCTGGTGGAGCTGGATCTGCCCGGATATGCGATCGGCGGGCTGGCGGTCGGCGAGCCGCGAGAGGTGACACGCGAGATGATCGCGCGCACGCTTGAGCACCTGCCGGCCGACAAGCCCCGCTATGTGATGGGCGTCGGCTATCCGGATGAGATTGAGGAGTACGCGCGGATGGGAGTCGACATGATGGACTGCGTGCTGCCGACACGCGCCGGCCGGCACGGGCTGGTCTTCCGCCGGGCAGAACCGGGCGAAGTCGCGGCAGGAGCCTCGGCGACCTATCCGGGCACGGTCCGGATGAACATCAAGCGTAGGGAAAACGCCGAGGATCCGGGCCCGATTGACCCGCTGTGCGGCTGTCTGGTCTGCCGGCGCTACTCGCGGGCCTATCTGCGGCATCTGTATGTAGCAGGCGAGGCCCTGGGCGCAACCCTGAACTCCATCCACAATCTGCAGTTCTATTTGGACACGATGGAGCGGGTGCGGGCGGATCTGGCGAACGCATCTGCCGCTGCGACCCTGGTCGAAGCAAAGGGCGTGTTCTAAAAGCCTATGCCGGTACGAGTTTAGGAGGGTTTGCATGGCGAAGCGCGCGGTAGTCGTGGGATCGGGGCCCAACGGGCTGGCGGCAGCCTGTGTTCTGGCTCGCGCCGGCCTCGAGGTCGAGGTCTTTGAGGCCGCGGAGACCATCGGCGGCGGCGCGCGCACGGCCGAGTTGACGCTACCTGGCTTTCAACATGACCTCGGCGCCAGCGCCTTTCCCATGGGCGCGGCCTCCCCCATCTTTCGGTCGCTCGATCTCGATCGCTTCGGCCTGCGCTGGCTGCAGCCGAAGGCGCCGCTCGCGCACCCGCTCGACGGCGGCGGCTCGGTCGTGCAGGAGCGGTCGGTGGAAGCGACGGCAGACAGCCTTGGCAGAGAGGATGGCGCTGCATACCGCAAGCTGGTTGGCCCCCTGGTCGAGCACTGGGAGGAGCTGGCGCCGGAGCTGCTGGGGCCGCCGATCCACCTCCCGAAGCACCCGTTGCTGCTGGCGCGGTTTGGGCTGGGCGCGGTGCAGCCGGCCACGCTGCTGGCGACAGCCTTATTCAAGGGCGAGCGGGCGCAGGCTCTATTCGCGGGCAACGCCGCGCACTCCGTGATGCCGCTCGAGCAGCCCTTGAGCGCCGCCATCGCGCTGGTGCTGCTGGCTGCCGGGCATGCGGTCGGCTGGCCGGTGGCCGAGGGCGGCGCGCAGGCCATCTCGAATGCCCTGGCTGCCTGTCTTAAGAGCTTCGGCGGCGTCATCCATACCGGGTTCCGCGTGAGCTCACTGGCCGAACTGGGCGCGGCCGACCTGATCCTATGCGATCTCACGCCGCGTGGTCTGCTGGACCTCGCCGCGGCTGACCTGACGCCCAGCTACGCCAGCCTGCTGCGCCGCTTCCGCTATGGGCCTGGAGCGTTCAAGGTGGACTGGGCGCTCGACGGGCCGATCCCGTGGACCTCCGCCGGCTGTCTTCGCGCCGGCACGATCCATGTTGGCGGAACGCTCGACGAGATCGCCGCGAGCGAACGCGCGCCGTGGGCCGGCAGGGTAGAAGCTCGGCCGTTTGTGCTGCTGGTGCAGCCCAGCGTCTGCGACCCTACGCGTGCGCCGGCCGGCAAGCACACTGCATGGGCGTACTGCCACGTGCCCAACGGCTGGCCAGGCGAGGCGACCCACGCGATCGAACAGCAGGTGGAACGCTTCGCGCCGGGCTTCGGTGAGCGCATTCTGGCGCGCCGTGTCATGTCGACGGCCGCGCTTGAAGCGGAGAACGCCAACCTGGTCGGCGGCGACTTGAGCGGCGGCGCCATGACGGCGTGGCAGATGGCCATGCGGCCAACCCCGCGCACCTACGAGACCTCCCGCGCCGGCCTGTATCTCTGCTCCAGCTCGACCCCGCCGGGCGGCGGCGTGCATGGTATGTGCGGATATCACGCGGCGATCGAAGCTCTCGATTCTCTTCGGCGGTAGCGCTCTGGCTCGCCTGTTTTCTTGACAGGGGTTGCACAGTACGCGATGCTTAGGCTCTGGACACAGACTCTGTGTTCGCGCCCCCTCGCGCGCCAGTCGCTGATCAAGCCTGTTTCGTTTGCGGCACGGCTGGATGCGAGAGTCCCGCCGTCGTTCCCGCCCGCTGGTCCTCCTTGATTTGCGGCCCGGAGTCTCAGGTCGGCGACTCCCGCAACGGAGGAGGCGAGCTTGGAATCTCGGAGTACACCGTGGCACTGGCACTAGCGATGCAACTCAACGGAGCTGGGCTCGGCAGCTTGGGCAGCCTTGGCAGTCTTCCCATCCTGCTGCTGTTTATGGTCGCAATGTACTTTTTGCTGGTGCGCCCCAACCAGCAGAAGCAGAAGACCTGGCAGGAGATGCTGGGCAAGCTGAAGGCAGGCGACCAGGTCACCACGAACGGCGGTCTGCGCGGCACCGTTCTCTCCCTCAAGGAAGACACCGTGATCGTCCGGGTTCAGCCTGACGGCACCAAGCTCGAGTTTGTGAAGAGCGCCATCGCCGCCGTGACAACAGCAGGAGAGTAACCGCTCTTCGTGTGAGAGAAGAACAGCTTTCGAGATCTCTATTAAGAACCATCCGATCGTAGCCGGCAGCAACCGGCGACGATCGAGAAGAAGGAAAGAGCAGCCTTCCGGCCAGCCCAGCGGACGTCGGTTGCGACAGGAATTATGGCAAAGAATCTGGCCGCTAAGGCGGCATTCATCGTGGCGATCCTGCTCATCTTCTGCTACGGCTTCATTGGCATCCCCCACGGCGGCCTGAAGCAGTCGATCCGCAACCGCATCAACCTTGGCCTGGATCTGCGCGGAGGCATTCACCTGGTGCTGGAGGTGCATGTGGCGGAGGCCGTCGCGTCCCTTACCGATCGCGATGCCGCTCGGCTGCAGGCTGATCTCGAAAAAGCAGGGGTCCCCGGCGTAACGGTTGGCAAGACCGATCCAGCGCATCCGCAGACGATCGTGGTCACGGGCATCCCGACCGGCAAGCTGAGCGATGCCCGCAGCCTCGCCAGCGGTCAGGACTACGGCAACTATGAGGTCGGCACCGGCAACGACGGGAGCCTGAACCTGACCATGAAGCAGGCCGCCATCCGCGACGTCAACGAGCGTACGCTCGATACCTCGATCGAGACCATTCGAGAGCGCGTCGACAAGCTGGGCGTGGCCGAGCCGGTGATTCAAAAGTACGGCCTGGGCGACAACCAGATCCTGGTCGAGCTGCCCGGCGTCGACAATCTCGATCGCGTCGAGGACATCATTCAGTCGACCGCCAAGCTGGCCATTCACGCCGTCGCGGGCGGCCCGTACGCGGACGACCAGGCAGCGCTGACGGCGAATAACGGTGCCATTCCTGCCGACTCGATTCTGCTCCACGGCAGCGCCACCGCGACCGCGCCTGAAAGTGTCTGGATGCTGAAGCGAGCCAGCGAGGTCGAGGGAACGGACTTCCGCGACGCCCAGCCCGGCCAGGATCAGGAGGGTCGGCCGAACATCACCTTCAACCTGACGACCGACGCCGGCAATCGCTTCTACAAATACACCACCGCCCACAGCAGCACCTCGAGTTCGCCCGGCCAGATGGCCATCGTGCTCGACAACAAGGTTAAGGAGGTCGCGGGCATCAACAGCGCGATCCGCGACCGCGGCGAGATTGAGGGCGGCTTCACCAAGCAGCAGGCGACCGATCTCTCGCTCATGCTGCGCACCGGTGCTCTGCCCGCCAGCCTCAGCTATCTTGAGACCCGCACCGTCGGCCCATCGCTCGGCGCAACCTCCATCCGGCAGGGTGTGCTCGCGGCCGTCGCCGGCATGCTCGCCGTCATGGTCTTCATGCTCATCTACTATCGCGGTGCCGGCATCAACGCCGATCTCGCGCTGCTGCTGAACCTGGTGATCCTGCTGGGCTTCATGGGCTTCTCCGGCCAGGTGCTCACGCTGCCCGGCATCGCGGGCGTCATCCTGACCATCGGCATGGGCGTGGATTCAAACGTGCTGATCTTTGAGCGCATTCGTGAAGAGCTGCGGGCCGGCAAGACGAATGCGGCAGCCGTGCAGCAGGGCTTCAGCCACGCGCTTCAGACCATCATCGATACGCACGTCACAACGATCGTCTCGGCGCTGATCCTGTTCCTCTTCGGCTCAGGGCCGGTGCGCGGCTTCGCCGTCACGCTCGCCTTTGGTCTGCTCGCCAACGTCTTCACCGCCGTCTTCGTCTCGCGCGTCATCTTCGACGCGATCCTCGAGCGCAAGTCACGCAGCGCGGCGTTGTCCATCTAGTCTCTGTTTCAGGTACGGCTCTGCTGTGATGCGGTCGACGTGGCTGCGTGAAGGGAAAAACGCTCGTGGAACTGTTCCGCAATAGCAATATCGACTGGCTGGGAAAGAAGTGGTACTTCCTCGGCTTCTCTCTTGTCTTCTCCGTGGCAGGTGTGCTGAGTATGCTGTTCTGGCATCACCTTCCGCTCGGCGTGGACTTCAAGGGCGGCACGCAGATCCGTGTCGCCTTCGACAAGACGCCCAACGAGGACCACATTCGCCAGGCCATGGCGTCCAGCAGCCTGCGCGACGCGACCATCCAGCGCATCTCGGACCCCAGCGGCGCCGCCGCCAACAAGGTCATCATCGCACTTCCGCAGTCGTCCGATCAGCAGCACGACGCCGGCCGCGAGCAGGTCGAGGGCGCGCTCCACGCCAACTATCACGACTCCGGCTTCTCGATCGAGCAGGTGGAGATCGTTGGCCCCACCGCCGGTCGGCAGCTGCAGAAGCAGGCCGCCTTCGCAACGATCTACTCGCTCATCGGGATGCTGGTCTATCTCTGGTTCCGCTTTGAGTTCATCTATGGCGTCGCCGCCGTAGTGGCGGTCTTTCACGACACGCTGATCACCGTCGGCGCCTTCTCGCTGACCAACCAGGAGCTCACGCTTACTGTGCTGGCCGCGATCCTGACTCTCATCGGCTACTCGATGAACGACACCATCGTCGTCTTCGATCGCATCCGCGAGAACCTGGCGCTCAGCCGGCGCGAGACCCTCGCCCAGGTCGTCAATCGATCCATCAACCAGACGCTCAGCCGAACGGTACTCACCTCCGGCCTGACCTTCCTGACCGTGCTGTCGCTCTATCTGTTTGGCGGCGAGGTCTTGCATGGCTTCTCGTTCGCCCTGGTCATCGGCATCCTGATCGGGACCTACTCGTCTATCGCTGTGGCGGCGCCCATGCTGGTTGCCTACCAGGACTGGCGCACGTCGCGGGGGAAAGCTGCCAGCCTGCCTGCCGCCCGCAAGGTACGCGCCTGAGCGCAGTCGCGAGGGCCGCTGGACAAAGGTTGTAGCCCGCCTGTAACTTTCAGGGAACATTTCTGAATCCTCCGGTGTCTAAGGAAAACAGCTCTTCTCCCCACTGAAAGAGGCGGCCTATGTTTGAAGATTCTTTAATGGAATCCGGCGGTAAGCTCAAGACCAAATCCAAGTACTGGATGATCGGAACTTTCGTGTTCAATGGCGCCATCCTGGCGACAATGATCCTTATTCCGTTGCTCTATCCAGAGGCACTGCCAAAGACGGCGATGACGGCGATGTTGACTGCGCCGCCGCCCCCGCCTCCTCCACCACCTCCGCCGCCACCGGCGCAGATCGTCAAGCCGATCAAGATGGTGTCGGAGATTGACCAGGGCCTGCACGCGCCGACCAAGATTCCCAAGGACATCAAGATGCTGAAAGAGGACGCCGCTCCTCCGCCGCAGGTTGCTGGTGTCGCGGGTATGGCTGGCATGTCCGGCGGTTCGGCCGGTGGCGTTCCGGGAGGCGTTCTCGGTGGTATGGGTAGCGCCCCCGCGGTCGCTGTTCGGGCAGAGAAGCCCAAGGGCCCCGCTCGCGTCTCTAGCGGTGTCATGGCCGGATCGTTGATCACCAAGACCACGCCAACCTATCCGCCGATCGCCCGCGCCGCCCACGTCTCGGGTGCGGTTGTACTGCACGCCAACATCTCGAAGACCGGCACCATCGAAGGCCTCACGGTCATCAGCGGCCCGGAGATGCTGCGCGCCAGTGCTCTTGATGCCGTTCGCAGCTGGCGCTACAAGCCGTACATCCTGAACGGTGAGCCCACCGAGGTGGAAACCACCGTCACCGTCAACTTCAACATGGGCGGTTGATCTTCGCATCGTCCAGAGGCGGGTTACACCATCTGTAACTCGCCTGCTTCACGCTCTTGCAAGTCCACAAGTTTTCTTTGCGTCTCCTGACGCCCGCCTCGCTCTCGTACAAGGCATGTCAGACAGAACGTCGCTCGATCGGAAGACAACCCCAGGAGGAAAGACCAAAGTGATTCTCGCTCAACTCTCGAACTTCGCCCATGCCCCCGCTTCGCTCGCTGTATTCCTGCAGGAGGCCCAGGTAGGCTTCAGCCCGCTGCAGCTCTGGGGCAACATGGGAAACTTGGCGCGCGCCGTGGTTATTCTGCTCTTCATCATGTCCATCTGGTCGCTGGCCGTCATCATCGATCGCGCGCTCTACTTCTCGGCTGCGCGCAAGCAGTCGCGCGAGTTCGCCCCCAAGGTTGCCGGCGCCCTCAAGGATGGCCGTCTGGACGAAGCGATCAAGGTCGCGGATCGCTCGAAGAAGTCGCATCTCGCCGAGGTCGTTACGGCCGGTCTGCAGGAGTTTCGCAGCTTCGGTTCGGGCGGCAACATCACGGAAGAGCAGGTAGAGAGCTCGAAGCGCGCACTCGAGCGCTCAGAGGCCATCGTTCACGCCAAGCTGAAGCGCGGTCTGGGCGGTCTTGCCACCATCGGTTCCACGGCGCCCTTCATCGGCCTGTTCGGCACGGTAGTTGGTATTCTCAACGCCTTCCAGCAGATCGCCACGCAGAAGACCTCGGGTATCGGCGCGGTCGCCGGCGGTATCTCGGAAGCGCTGGTCACCACCGCCTTCGGTCTGCTCGTTGCCATCCCGGCCGTTATGACCTTCAACTACTTCACCGGCAAGGTTGAGTCCTTTGACGTGGAGATGGACAACAGCTCGTCCGAGCTCGTCGACTACTTCATCAAGCAGAGCCACCGCTAAACCGCTTGCTCCCTCAGGAGCACCGGTTGGCGGCTTTGAGCTAGAGCCGAAGTGGAACTCCGGATGTCAAGGATTGGCATCCGGAGTTGAAGGGTTCTCACCCGATGGATCGTGAGTCAAAGTACAGGCAGGGGGTATAGTATGGCGATCTCAAAGCGTAACGAAGGCAAGAAGGTCAACTCCAACATCAACGTAACGCCCATGGTGGACGTGATGCTGGTGCTGCTGATCATCTTCATGGTTATCACTCCCATGTTGAACAACAAGGTTAACGTCGATCTGCCGAAGGCTGACGCGGCGGTCGTGATGGAAGATGCGAATAAGGAAGATGCTGTCGTGGTCGCTGTCACACGCGACGGACGGGTCTTCCTGGGCGGCGACCAGGTCACCCTGGATGACATGGGTACAAAGATCTCTGCCAAGCTCGAGAACAAGACCAACAAGGAAGTCTTCCTTCGCGCAGACATCCGCGCCAACTATGGCAAGGTGATGGACGCTGTGGACGGTGTCCGCTCCGCAGGTGTCAGCCAGTTGGGCTTGCTGACCGAGAAGAAAGACGACGCCTCAAAGTAGCCGTGGGGGCTCCTGGCTGTGTGCTAGAAGCTTCTAAGTAGGCCGTCGAGTTTAGCAGCAACACAATCGTGATCAGGAAATAAGGAGAAGCATTATGGGAATGGGTGGCGGTTCACAGGGCGGATCGGTATCAGAGATCAATGTCACTCCGCTGATCGATGTGCTGCTGGTACTTTTGATCATCTTTATGGTCATCGTCCCGGTGACGCCCAAGGGGCTTGAGACCTTGGTGCCGCAGCCGCCGAAGAACAAGACGAATCCTCCGCCAGAGAATGACCGCACGATTGTGGTGCAGGTCCTCTCAAACGGTGGCGGCGCGCCGTCGTACAAGATCAACGAGGATGCTTTCAACAAGACAGCGATCGAGCCCAAACTCGCCGAGATCTTTGCGGCTCGTTCGGAGAAGGTCATGTTCGTCAAGGGTGACAAGGATCTCGACTTCCAGAACGTTGCGGAGGTTATCGACTTCGGTCATCAGGCTGGTGTCGACAACATCGGCCTCATTACACCGCGCGTTGAGGCTGGTCAGTAAACTCGCAAGTACGTCGTTATGCTGCAGGCCCGGAGCGTGTATGAGCTCCGGGCCTTGCTGCGTAGACAATCGTCTCTCCTCGTCGCATTGCGCGCGCAAATCTTCTCCATAAAAGAACAGGCACGTGCGACCATGAGCTTCCGAAAGAGGGAACGGAACTGATACAGTGAGCTACGCGTTTCGCGGTGGCTTCACGGTACTGGCACGTTCATGCAAAGTACCGTTACAATCAACCGCAAGCTAAAAACTATTTCCCTGGTCTGCTTTGCACTCGCATTGCGCCTGCACTACTAAGGAGAGAAGACATCTCATGAAACTGACCGCTCGGATTCCTGTTACGGCCGCACTGGTGGCGCTGATTTTGGGTTCTGCCACCGGGTGTAACCGCCTGAAGGCGCGCGACCAGCTCAACAAGGGTATCCAGGCCTTCAAGAATGCGCGCTATGAAGAGGCTGTCGACCACTTCCAAAGTTCCATCCAGCTGGACCCCTCCTACGAGCAGGCAAAGCTCTACCTCGCCACTGCCTACTCCTACCAGGTAGTGCCAAACCTTGATACGCCCGAGAACCTTAAGGTGGCGCAGCAGGCCATTGATGGCTTTCAGCAGGTGCTTGCCAAGGACCCGAACGATCTCACGGCTCTGAAGCAGATCGCTTCCATCGATCGCAACATCAAGAAGCTGGACGAGGCCAAGGAGTACGAGAAGAAGGTCATTGCGATTGATCCGAACGACCCGGAGGCCTACTACACGATTGGCGTCGTGAACTGGATGCAATCCTACAAGAACGCGGTAAGCATCCTCGCCGCCGATGGCCTAACGGATAAGGCGGATGGCAACACCAAGCTGACCAAGGGTGCCTGCGCCAAGATGCAGGCGGCGAATGCACCTCTTGTGGATCAGGGTCTTGAGTACCTTCAGAAGGCCATCGCCATCAACAAGAACTACGACCAGGCGATGGAGTATCTGCAACTGACCTATCGTCGCAAGGCCGACCTTGAATGCGGCAATGACGCCGCGCGCAAGGCAGACCTCGCCTCCGCCGACGAGTGGACGCAGAAGGCGATGGGCGCGCGCAAGGCCAACGAAGCCGAGAAAGAAAAGAAGGACGCCGGCGGCATCGAGATGAAATAGTCGCACCTGCTTCTGCTTGCACAAAGACAAGAAGGCCCGCTTATCAGCGGGCTTTCTTTATGTGCCGGAAGCTCCGGCGCGTCAAGCTCTCCATGCAACGACACCATGCAGAGTCAAAGCTAGAGCAGACGCGCCAGCGTTGACCCGTTACTCGGTCCAGCGTTTGAACACGAGCGAGCCATTGGTTCCACCGAAACCAAACGAGTTAGAAAGCGCATAGTCGATCTTCGCCGGCCTGGGTGTGTTTGGCACATAGTTCAGGCGGCATTCCGGGTCTGCTTCCACCAG
>CAXSEC010000128.1:0-10435 GCA_964236325.1 uncultured Acidobacteriaceae bacterium
ATCCTTCGCCAGCGGCGCGCACGACAGGCTCTGCACCATCCCGCGAAACTCCTCCAAACTCATCGCCCACGCCTCTTCAAATGCCACCCGCCGATAACTCTCCGGCCGCCCCAGCCCACGCAGAAACTCGCCCCAGCCCGCCTCTCGCGCGCGTCGCCGCACCACATACTCCCGATCAGTTCCATGCTCCAGCAGCATCTGCTCAAACGCCCGCCCGCGCTCGCCGTCATCCCGCTTGCGCCCGCTCGACACCAACACCACCCATCCCCCCGGCGCCAGCACCCGGCGAAACTCCTTTGCCGCCGCGACCGGCTCGAACCAGTGAAACGCCCGACCCGCCGCAACCATCGCGACCGAACCCGCCTCCAGCCCGGTCGCCTCCGCCGTGCCACTCACCACGCTCAGCTCCGGCCACTCCGCCCGCAGCCCCTCGCACACCTCCCGCATCTCCGCGTTCGGCTCCACCGCCACCACCGGATTGCCGTTGTCCAGAAAGACCTCTGTCAGCATGCCCGTGCCCGCCGCTATGTCAGCCACGCGCCACTCTGCCGTCAGCCCGCACTCCGTCCGCAGCCACGCCAGCAGCGTCTCCGCCGGATACTCCCGCCGATACCGCGCATACTCCCGAACCCGCCCCGTAAATCGCTCTGTGCTCGCGCCCATGCCCTCTCAGACGCACGCCGCCGATATCGCGCCGCCAAGACCGTTGCCAGACTCAATCGCCTTCGCCAGGCCGCAACAGAACGCCTAAACTATCCGTGGCGATTGCTGCAAGGAGCGAGCCCACCCCGCATGACCACCATCCCCCAGGAAGACCTCATCCAGTCGATCGCCGACACCCTCCAGTTCATCTCCTACTTCCATCCCGAGGACTACATCACCAATCTCGCCCGCGCCTACGAGCTCGAAGCGTCGCCAGCCGCCAAAGACGCGATGAAGCAGATCCTGGTCAACTCGCGCATGTGTGCCGAAGGCCATCGCCCCATCTGCCAGGACACCGGCATCGTCACCATCTTCCTCAAACTCGGCATGGACGTCCGCCTTGCCGGGCTTGATGGCAACCCGCCCACGCAATCGTTGCAGGCCATCTGCGACGAAGGCGTCCGCCGCGCCTGGCTCCATCCCGACAACCGGCTGCGCGGATCGATCCTGCAAGACCCCGCCTTCTCGCGCCGCAATACGGGCGACAACACCCCCTGCGTCGTCGAGGTCGCCCTGGTTCCCGGCAACACCCTCGACGTCACCATCGCGGCCAAAGGCGGCGGCTCCGAGGCCAAATCCAAGTTCGTCATGCTCAACCCGTCCGACTCCATCGTCGATTGGGTCTTGAAAACCGTGCCCTCCATGGGCGCCGGCTGGTGCCCGCCCGGCATGCTTGGCATCGGCATCGGCGGTACGGCCGAGAAAGCCATGCTGCTCGCCAAACAGTCCCTCATGGATCCCATCGACATGCAGGAACTCAAGGCCCGCATCGCCCGGGGCCACACTCCGTCAAACCTCGAGAAACTGCGCATCGAGCTCTACGACAAGGTCAACGCCCTCGGCATCGGCGCCCAGGGGCTCGGCGGCCTCACCACCGTCCTTGACGTTAAGATCCTCGACTTCCCCACCCACGCCGCGAACCTTCCCGTCGCGATGATCCCCAACTGCGCCGCCACCCGCCATACGCACTTCGTCCTCGATGGCCGCGGCCCCGCCGTCCTCACACCGCCCTCACTCGCAGCCTGGCCTCGGCTCGAGTACCACGTCGAGGACGCCCGCCGCGTCAATCTCGCCACCGTCACCCGCGAAGACATCGCCACCTGGAAGCCCGGCGAGATCGTCCTGCTCTCGGGCAAGCTCCTCACCGGTCGCGATGCCGCCCACAAACGCATGACCGACATGCTCTCCCGCGGCGAGTCGCTCCCCGTCGACTTCCGCGGCCGCTTCATCTACTACGTCGGGCCGGTCGAGGCCGTGCGCGACGAAGCCGTCGGCCCCGCCGGTCCCACCACCGCTACAAGAATGGACAAGTTCACCCGCCAGATGCTCGCCGAAACCGGCCTGCTCGGCATGATCGGCAAGGCCGAGCGCGGCCTCATCGCCATCGACGCCATCCGCGAGTTCGGCGCCGTCTACCTCATGGCCGTCGGCGGCGCCGCCTATCTGGTCTCAAAAGCCATCCGCCACTCCACCCTGCTCGCCTTTGCAGACCTCGGCATGGAAGCCATCTATGAGTTCGAGGTGGTCGACATGCCCGTCACCGTAGCCGTCTCTGCCAACGGCACCAGCGTCCACGAAACCGGCCCCGCCCATTGGCGCCAGCACATCGCCGAGACCATGGCCCTCGGAACTACACCTATCCTCGGCCAGTGAATGCCAGCACCTCAACCGTTCTTGATCGTAGCCAAGCCTCTGCGCTGGTCGACACTGTAGGGACACCTGCACATCCTGAACAGGCCTATGTTGAGCTTGACTCAGATCGGGGCTTTGATCCCCCCGCCGGACATGTTCCCTGTCGTAGTCCGAGCCCTCACTTCGCTACACTAGCGATATTGCCCGGTCCCGCGTCCGCATCGTGGCCCACCCTTGTGCGCTCGCACCCAGGCATCGTAGGGTCCAAACCTGAGCCCTGTCGATTGGGAACTTTACGCGATAAGTAGAGGGTACCGCCTGCTCATCCCGAAGAACCGAAAGGAAGCTCATGACCCGCGCCGATCTCACCGCCGACATCCTCACCGCCAAGCAGCGCCTCCATCTCACCTGGGCCACCATCGCCCGCTCGCTCGGTGATGCCTCTCCGATCTTCTACACCGCCGCTCTCCTCGGCAATCACACTCTCACTCCAGAGGAAGCCCAGAAAGCCGTCACGATGCTTGAGCTTGACCCCGCCGCCGCCGGCTTGCTCACCCAGCCGCCGGCTGACCGCGGCGCCGACGCCATCATGCCCCCCACCGACCCGCTCATCTATCGCTTCTACGAGCTCGTTCAGAACTACGGACAGACCTGGAAGGAGCTCATCAACGAGGAGTTCGGCGACGGCATCATGAGCGCCATCGACTTCAACATGTCGATCGAACGCGAGCCGAACCCCGCCGGCGACCGCGTTCGCATCGCCATGTCCGGCAAGTTCCTGCCCTATCGCCGCTTCTAACCGAGCGGACGCGGACCGGACCAGCGCCAACCAGACCGGCATTGACCGACATCACAGGAGACCTAGGCCACCTTCGCCATCCCGTCCTTGTCTTCGCTTGGTTCTGCCGTTGAGGGCGACCTCAGGCGTCGAGAGCGAAGGAATCGACTGCACGGTGGGCACATACGTTCAAGAACGGGCACCCAGAGGAACATTCCCCCCAGCAGCCCGAAGGACAGAAGAACGGCAAGAACTTTTTCCGACATGACTCACCTCGACGAAACTCAAATCTGGCCCTGTGCTGGTTAATGCGCGAAAGCAAGATAGAAGAGGCAAGGGAGCAGTGAGAAAGGGCCCGGAGCCATAAGGCGGGAGATTGCACATAGTCTGCCACAAACGGCGTCCCGTGACACACCGATTCTCGGACCATTGCGCTCGGCGCGGGACGGTCTAGTGACTCCCTGGTGTCTGCGCCGCAGCCACCGTCTTCGTCTTTCGGCTCAGCACAAAGCTGCGCTTCCGCGCATCATCGCTGGCGTGATCTATCTTCTTCCAGAAGCCGATGAAGTAGTCCACCGCGGAGATGATCGACACCACCGTCATCCAGTAGATCGCCGTCACCGCAATTAGCCGCACCGCCACGATGAACCCGAACCAGTTCCAGTAGTTCCAGCGATGCGCCAGGATCGCCGCCACCACGCTGACGATCTGCAACACCGTCTTGAGCTTGCCGATCTCGCTGGCCTCGATCGTGAAGCCCTCAGCAGCCGCAATCGATCGCAGCCCACTGACCAGGAACTCTCGTCCGATCACCAGGACGGCAATCCACGGCGGAACTATCCCCGGAACATAGGCCACCAGAACGATGTACGCGGCAGACACCATCAGCTTGTCCGCGAGCGGATCGAGCAAGATGCCCATCGTCGTGATCTGCCCGCGACGCCGTGCCAGATACCCGTCCAGCCCATCCGTGATCGAGGCCAGGATGAACAAACCTGCCGCGACCAACTCCTGCGCCCCTGCCACTTTCACGGGTGAGTGGGAACTCAGGACCCAGAGAAACAGCGGGATCGCCGCAATCCGGCTCAGCGTGATGGAGTTCGGCAGGTTCATGGGCGTCACCGCAAGGCTGTGCACCGCACGGGCAGGACCGCCGTACGATTTACAGCCATTCTCCCATAGCCGATGCGTTCGCTGCCTCGCACCCGCTGGACGGCAGAAGCTGGCGAGCTCCGGATGCCTCGCCAGCCCACCGCTCTTCGTCTACGCGTACATGCCGCGCTGCTTCGTCGTATAGGCCACACGATCGATCGCCAGCATGTACGCCGCCGTCCGATTGTCCACCTCATGCGAGGTCGCATACGAGATGACATCGTTAAAGCTGTCCGTCATGATCCGCTCCAACCGCTGGTTGACCTCGGTCTCTGTCCAGAAGTACCCCATACGATCCTGCACCCACTCAAAGTAGCTGGCCGTCACGCCGCCGGCGTTTGCCAGGATGTCCGGCAGCACAAAGATGCCTTTCTTCGCCAGCAACTCGTCAGCCGCAACCGTCGTCGGGCCGTTCGCGCCCTCGCACAGAATCCTGCAGCGCAGATTGCCTGCATTCTGGCTGGTAATCACGTTTTCAGTGGCCGCCGGGATCAGGATCTCGCACTCGCGTGTCAGTAGTTCGGCCTTATCTACCTTCTCTCCGCCCGAAAAGCCAAGGATCGATCCTGTCCGCTGGCGATGGCTGATCAGGTTCGGGATATCGAGGCCAGCCGGGTTGAAGAGCGCCCCGTCATACTCAGCGATCCCGATAATCGTGTACCCGCGCTCGGCCAGAAGCTTGGCCGCATTCGACCCCACATTGCCGAAGCCCTGCAGGATGACCCGGCATCCCGCGATCGGCATGTTTAGGTGCTTCAGAGCCTCATCGCAGACCACCGCAAGCCCTCGCCCCGTCGCTTCCCGGCGACCGGCAGACCCGCCTATATTCACCGGCTTGCCTGTAACCACAGCAGTGACCGTCTGGCGCATGTGCATGGAGTACGTGTCCATGATCCAGGCCATCGTCTGCTCGTTCGTGTTCATATCCGGCGCGGGAACGTCCTTTTCAGGGCCGAGAAACTCGATCATCTCGGAGGTGTAGCGCCGCGTCATGCGCTCGAGCTCCCCCTGGCTCATGGACTTCGGGTCGCAGATGATGCCGCCCTTCGCTCCGCCGAAAGGGATGTTGACCACCGCGCACTTCCACGTCATCCAGCTCGCCAGCGCGCGCACCTCGTCCTGCGAGACATCCGGAGCATAGCGAATGCCGCCCTTGCCCGGCCCCCGCGCCACCGAGTGCTGAATGCGAAAGCCGGTAAATACCTCGATCTCGCCGTTATCCATCAGGACGGGAATGTGGACGGTAAGCTCGCGCACCGGCTGGCGCAACACCTTCCACAATCCGCGATCGAGGTTCAACTTGCGGGCTGCCTGGTCAAATCGGAAGGCCTGCGCCTCCCATGGGTTTGTCTCCTGCTCCAGTGGCAGAATGGGACTCACTACCTGTTGCATAACGCTCATCACCTTTGTCGTCCCTCGGCGCCATCTGGCTGCCGAGCGCTCGCGCCTTCGTTCACCCAACCCTGAACGTGTGCGCTCTCTCCGGCCGTATCAGATCACAAGCTCGTAGAGCAGGCGATCCTTGAAGAAGATCTGGCCAGACCGGTCCGTAGCCAAACCCCGAACGAGTGTAGGTGCTCTCGGAATCAGTATGCAAGCCGATCCATCCACGGACCGTGCAACTTATGCGCTATGCAAAGTCCTCGTGCGCGACACCCACTCATTGGACGCAATCCCCTGGGAAGGAGTGCGGGAAGACCTGGTACCGGATCGACTCAAATTGCCCACATCACCCAACCGGCTTCTTCAATCAACTTCGATTTCGACCGGCAGCAGCTTACCGGCAGCATGGGTATGCAGGTCGCCGACCGCCGACACCAGCCCGCGCCACCCTGCGGTCGCAACTGTTTGTGATCTCACAGACGTTGGATCTCAGCTGCCTCGGCTCTCACCTGTCTCGGGCGAGAGCCGCCATCACAGTAGACTGGAGTTCACCATGCCCAACCCGACGTCGCCGGCTGAGCAGGAGTTCCTCGCGCTCGCCGAGCACCATACCCTCATTCCCGTCCATCGCACCCTCATCGCGGACCTGGAGACGCCTGTCAGCGCCTTCCTGCGCCTGGCGGGGGCGCACGTCGCACAGGGTGACGCCGCACAGGGCGGCCATCAGCCGGAGGCCTTTCTCCTGGAGTCGGTGGAAGGTGGCGAGCGGGTCGGCCGCTATACCTTCATCGGCATTGAACCCTACCAAAGCTTCATAGCGCGCGGCCGCACCATCACCCACACTGCGCTCAACCAGACCCGAACCTTTGAGGGTGACATCTTTGCCGAGCTCAAGCGCGAGCTCTCCGCCCATACCCCCGCCCGGCTTGCTGGTCTTCCACCCTTCACCGCCGGCGCTGTCGGCTTCTTTGCCTATGACATCGTTCGCCAGATCGAACATCTCCCTACGCTCTCCGCAGACGAACTCAATGCCCCCGATGCTCACCTCATGTTCTTTGATCAGGTCCTGGCCTTTGACCACGTCAAGAAGGAGATTCACCTGATTGTCACGGCGGATCTCACCCGCAACGCTGATGTGGCGGCCGACACCCTCTACCAGAAGACCTCTGCCCGGCTGGATCGTCTCGAGCAGCTGCTTGCCCGCAACCTTCCGGAGCGAACGCCCCGCGCGTCTGGTCCGCTCGATCTCGTAGCCCGCACCTCCCCTGCCGACTTCCTTCACGCAGTCACGCAGGTGCAGCAATACATTGGCTCCGGAGACGTCTTCCAATGCGTTCTGTCGCAGCGCTTCGACTGCATCCCTGCCGTCGACCCCTTCGAGATCTATCGCGCTCTCCGCATCGTCAATCCATCGCCCTACATGTACTTTCTCCGCTTCCCGCTAGCGGCCGCGCCAGGCGAACCTGCCCTCACTGGCCACATCATCGGCTCCTCACCCGAGCTTCTCGTCAAGGTCAAGGGCCGCAGCGTCGAGTACCGACCCATCGCTGGAACACGCCGCCGCGACGCGGATGATGCCGCTGATCGCGCGCTTGAAGCCGATCTCAAAGCCGATGCCAAGGAGGTCTCAGAGCACATCATGCTCGTCGATCTCGGGCGCAATGATCTTGGCCGGGTGTCCAACTACGGGAGCGTCAAGGTGAAAGACCTAATGTTTGTCGAGCGCTACTCGCACGTTATGCATCTGGTCAGCGCGCTCGAGGGCCAGCTTCGCCCGGATCTTGCCGCGCTCGATGCCTTCCGCTCCTGCTTCCCTGCCGGCACACTCTCGGGTGCTCCCAAGGTTCGCGCTATGGAGATCATCGAAGAGCTTGAGCCGGCTCGTCGCGGCATCTACGGTGGATCGATCCTCTACGCTGATTTCTCCGGCAACCTGGACTCCTGCATCGCCATCCGCACACTCTTTATGCGCGGAGACCAGGGTCACATTCAGGCAGGAGCCGGCATCGTCGCCGACTCCGTCCCAGAATCTGAATACGACGAGTGTCGCAACAAAGCTCAGGCCGTCGTCAGAGCCATCGAACGCGCCCGCGCCTTCTAGGCGGACAACAGCACCCGCGGCCCACGCTCGTCAACCTCCACAGCACCGACTACAACCACTTTGTGCACGGTCTTCGAGCCCACACCAGGACGCAAAGCCCGCGAGCTTCAGCCATCCTGGTGCTTCTTGCTCTGCCGCAACGCCCATGCCACGCCGATCGCAACCTGCGTTGCGCCGATCGCCATAGTCAGCGCCGGCCGGTCCGCTAGAGCCTGCATCAGCTCTCGCCAGATCCGCGGACCTTTCTTCCACGCATGCGCGTCCTTGCTGGGATGTACCAGCGCCATCACTCCATCGCCAATCAGCACCATCGCCGCAAAATGTTCCACACGTTTCGGATCGGTAAGCAACATACAGCGTGAGAGCCCTGCTGCCGTCCGCTCGTTGCCCAGCCTCCGCCATCGCTCGCGATCTCACATCGGCGTAAGCTTCCTATCTGTATGGTCTTTGTCCTCGACAACTACGACTCTTTTACCTACAACCTCGTCCAGTACCTCGGCGAGCTCGGCCAGGAGGTCGTTGTTCGCCGCAACGACGAGCTCACCCCCGCCGAGGTCGAGGCCCTCGCTCCCGACCGGATCCTCATCTCGCCTGGCCCCTGCACCCCGCAGGACGCCGGCATCTCCATCGACCTGATTCGCCACTTCGCTGATCTCGCCACAGCTCACCCCGACGAGCGCCCGATGCCCATTCTCGGCGTCTGCCTGGGTCACCAGGCAATCGGCGCAGCCTTCGGCGGAGAGGTCGTTCGCGCGCCAAAGCTCATGCGCGGCAAGACCAGCGAGGTCGAGCACGACGGGCAGACGCTCTTCGCCGGCATCCCGTCCACTACGACCTGCACGCGCTATCACTCGCTCATCGTGCGTGAGGAAGACCTGCCTGCCGAGCTCGAGATCTCCGCCCGCACCCATGACGAGAACGGTGACATCATCATGGGCCTTCGCCATCGATCACTTCCGATCGAAGGAGTTCAGTTTCATCCCGAAAGC
Source organism: uncultured Acidobacteriaceae bacterium (assembly GCA_964236325.1). Classification (GTDB taxonomy): domain Bacteria; phylum Acidobacteriota; class Terriglobia; order Terriglobales; family Acidobacteriaceae; genus Edaphobacter. The sequence goes on from CAXSEC010000128.1 coordinate 8,738, forward strand.
GTCCTGACCACGCACGGCAAGCAGATGATCGCCAACTTCCTCAAACTGTAAAAACCTCGTCTACATCAACGTCGGCTGCATAGGATCCGCTCTTCGCAGCATGGCCGAATCATCGTCCCGCGATCCGCGCATCTCATCGCGAAGGAGAACCCCCCATGCCTGCATCGCTTTCAGAGACGCCTCATCCCATTAGCAACGATCCTTTGGCTCGTCTCGCGGAGCAGGGCGAGTGGATCGCTCCTCACACGGAAGTAGCCCTCCAGCAGTCTGTCTGGAAGGCCTATCAGGATCTTCTCGGCCCCAGATTGCGCGGGATCCTGCATGGGGACTGGCTTCACGAACCGCTGCACGTCATTCTGGTTGAGGTGCCGGTTGGCTCTTGGACCGCCACCCTCGTGTTTGACGCGCTCTCCGCCATCGCCCCCAGCAAGAAGCTGGACTTCGCCGCGGATGCCACTCTGCTGGTCGGTCTGGCGGGTGCGACAGGCTCCGCCATCACTGGAATGAACGACTGGTCCGAGATCCGGCCGCGCGCCGCGCGACGCATCGGTCTGGTTCACGGCCTGCTCAATCTAGCCGCCACCGGCATCTACATCGCCTCGGCCATTGCGCGTACGCGACGCAGACGCACCACCGGCCGAGCCCTCGGCACACTGGGCTATCTGCTGGTCTCCGCATCAGCCCATCTCGGCGGCAATCTCATCTACGAGCATGCCATCGGCGTCATCTCGCACCCTGGCGCTGCGGAAAGCACCACGGACGCCATCAGGTCCTGACAAGCTTCCGCCGCCACGCTCGTAATGTTCCCAGCGAAGAGAAAAGCTGCTCAAGGCGCGAAAAGGTGGCATGCTTGAAGCCGACATGCTTCGCTTCCTCGTCACCCCTGCTGTTCTCGCGTGCTGCGTGCCCGTCTCCGCCGTTGCCCAGGCAACGATCGGCACCGTCGAAGCCGCCTCCGCAACCATCTCAGGATCGCTCTCGCTGACCGGGGGAACGGCGATGGTTGGCCCGAGCGCCGTCATCACCGCGCGTGACCGGACAGCCGACCTCAAGCTGTCGCGGGGCGGTGAGATCCTGGTCTGCAGCACCTCCGCTCTCCACGCTGCTCGCAGTGCGGGAACCACCCAGCCCGCGCCTCTCCTGCTGGCGCTTGATCGAGGAGCGGTCGAGATCCACACCGTCGCCACTTCGGCCGATGCCATCCTGACCCCTGACCTTCGCTTCGCCATCGCGACCAACATCGGGCAGCCAGCAGCAGGCTTGCTCGACCTCCGGATTCGCGTCGCAGCCAACGGCGACACCTGCGTTGAAAATCGGGGGAAGGCATCTCCCACGCTCGAGGTCGCCGAGCAGTTCGGCACCGGGCTCTACCAGGTACATCCCAACCAGCATCTGCTGTTTGAGCACGGCAGTGTGCGCGAGGTCGTGGATGGGGAGACGTCCCCCTGTGGCTGCCCACCGCCGCCCATCCTCTCCGCTGCCAACTCCGGACTGTCGACCGACGTCACCCGTGCGGCTCGGCCAGGTGCGCGAGTGGCCGACGATCCCGATGAGGTTCGCCCGCACACTGCAGCCGAGGTTCAGCATCCGTTCCCCGCCGCCGAAAGCCAGGGTCTCACCCTCTCGGGCAAGCCAACATCTGTCCCGCAGTCGCCGCCTCACGAGTCGCACGCCCAGGTAGCGGCTACGCTAAGTTAC
>CAXSEC010000129.1:0-10431 GCA_964236325.1 uncultured Acidobacteriaceae bacterium
CTTCGAGGCGCGGATGCTCTTGTCTTTGGTGATGAGGCTGAGGCCGTGGATGATGGCGGTCGCGCCGATCAGTCGGTCCGTTGGATCCTTCGGGTATGTGCCGCTGAACTGGCTGGCTCGATCAGCGATAGCAGCAGTGATGGGCAGCACCGTGAACATCGCTTCGACGAAGCGAAGGTAGACAGCAAGCGGCCGATCGATGGTGAGACGATGCCGGGTAACGAGGAAGGCGATCTCGTTGAGCGTGATATCCGCGATGAGGAGGCCACCATTCTCTCGAAGAGCGATGATGGCGTCGGTTGCGGATCCGGAAAGCTGGTCTTGATCCTGCGTGAGCCAGATGAGCACATGTGTATCAAGAAGCATTGGGGTCGAACACCTTGGTGGACTGCTCAAAGAACTCTTCCAGCTCTTCGTCGGAGTGGATGGGCGAGATGATGTCACCAACGATGGTGATGTGACCCGGGAAGCGGAAGGCGGCTAGCGGATCTTTCTCGTCCTCGATCGGGACGAGTTTGGCGACAGGCCTGCCGTTCTTGGTGAGGAGGACGGGCTCGCGTTTGGCCTGGACTTCATCCATGACGGCGAGGCAGGTGGCTTTGAACTTGGCGGCGGCCATGGTCTTCATGGGAGTGGCCCTCTGGTGACCAGTTTACAGTGGTCACACTTCGAAGCCGGCGGGAAAGTTACTGGCTGGCGCCGCCAGCGGAGAGGGAGAAGATAGGCAGGTAGAGGGCGATGAGGATGGTAACGACGACGACGCCCATGACGATGAGGATGGCGGGCTCGATGAGGCTCATGACGGCGGTGAGCGAGGTTTGGACGTCTTCTTCGAAGAACTCGGCGACGGAGTTGAGCATTTGCGGGAGGGCGCCGGTGGATTCGCCGACCTCCATCATCTCGACGGCGAGCTCGGGGAAGACGCCGGTGGCCTGGAGGCTGGCGGACAGGCCTTTGCCCTCGCGGACGGTCTCGACGGAGCGGAAGACGGCGGTGGCGATCTGCGGGGAGTCGATGGCGCGGGCGGAGGTTTCAAGCGAAGGGACGAGGGGGAGGCCGCCGGTGAGCAGGGTGGCGAGGGTGCGGGAGAAGAGGCCGACCTGGTACTTGAGCCAGACGCCGCCGAGCACAGGGATGGCGATGCGGACGCGATCGACGGTGGCGGCGCCGGCGGTGGTCTTGACCCAGCGGTTGATCAGGAAGGCGAGCACGGCGACAATGGCGGCGACGTAGAGACCGTACTGCTGGGCGTAGCGGCCGAGATCAAGCAGGAAGGTGGTGATGGCGGGGAGATGGGTGCCGAGCTGGTCGTAGAGCTGGGCGAAGCGGGGAACGACGAAGGTAATGAGGAAGATGAAGAGGCCGATGACCATGACGATGAGCAGGGCCGGGTAGATGAGCGAGGCCTTGAGCTTCTTGCGGAAGGTGAGGGAGACGCGCTGGAAGTCGAGGAAGCGCTGCAGAACCTCTTCAAGGTTGCCGGAGCGCTCGCCGGCGAGCAGCGTGGTGGTGTAGACGAGGGGGAAGCCACCCTGGGCTTCGAAGGCGGCGGAGATGGACTCACCGGTCTTGATGCGCTGGACAACGTCTTCAAGCCGGAGGCGGAAGTTGGGGTCTTTCTGGCGGCGGGCGAGGAGCTCCAGCGAGCCAAGGATGGGCAGGCCGGCGCGGATAAGGGTGAGGAACTGCTGGTTGAAGATGAGGAAGGTTTCGAGCTTGACCTTTTTGCGCGAGCCGCCAGCAAGGCCGCTGCGGCTTTTAACCGAGTAGACGAAGTAGCCGGCCTGGGTGAAGCGGGCGCGGAGCTCATCGGAGGTGTTGGCGGCGTGGGTCTGCTCGAGGACACGGCCACGTTCATCGGCGAGGCGGACTACGAACTCGGTCATAAGGGGAGGCTCTGGTGCGCGCAAAGCGGCTACGCGTTCAGTTTAGACGAGGAGCAAGACCGGCCGGCTTGGCCTGACGCGAGAAATGACTCGCCTGCCAGGCGGCGGGGGGAGCATACTACGTGGATGGCGGGTGCCGCAGCTCACATCCTCGACGATCCGCAGCTGCCTCTTGCGTCGTTCGACGAAGGAGTGAGCACGGCGGTGGACGGGCAGAACGAAGGTCGCTCGGTAAGGCTGACGCAGTATCTCGGCACGAGCTACACCCCTGATTGCGATTTCGTCGATGGAGTACTTGAGGAGCGGAACTTGGGGGAATGGGAGCACGCGACGCTTCAATCTGAACTGGTCTATCTTTTCCGCAGCAAAGCACCGGAGTGGAAGATTGCTGTTAAGCCTGAACTGCGGCTCCAGGTGAGCGCTACACGTTTCCGCGTTCCCGATGTGATGGTGTTGCGAGCCGAGCAGAAGGTGGTGAGGATGGTGCAGGAGCCGCCTCTGCTTTGTATTGAGATACTGTCCCCGGCGGATACTGTTCAACGGATTTTAGGTAGGGTGCACGACTATCTGGCGATGGGTGTGCAGCACGTTTGGATGTTCGACCCAGAAAAGCGGGAGGCATTTCGCTGCGATGCGAAAGGGTATCACCGAGTCACTGACGAGCTTACTGTTCCGGAGACGCCGATCCGGCTAATCCTTGCAGAGGTCTTTGCGGCGTTGGACGTAGCGAACTGAAAGCAAGAAGGCCTCGCGCTATGGCGAGGCCTTTCTATGAGGTTTGGAGCGGGTTTAGACGCTGAAGGAGGAGCCGCAGCCGCAGGTGCTCTTGACCTGGGGATTTTCGAACTTGAAGCCGGCGGCCTCAAGGGTTTCGACGTAGTCGACGACGCAGCCGTTGAGGTACATGGCGCTCGTGGCATCAACAAAGACCTTAAGGTCCTCAAAGCGGACGATCTTGTCCATCATGCCGGCGGCATTTTCGAAGCTCATAGAGTACTGGAAGCCGGAGCAACCACCGCCAACGACGCCGATGCGTAGACCGGCGGGGATGGGATCCTGGGTGGCCATGATCTCACGCACCTTAACGATGGCAGACGGGGTGAGATTGACCGGCTGGCTGGGGGCCGCGGGGGCGCCGGTTACTACTTCGGCGATGGGCGTGGTGGTCGCAGTTGCCATGGGTATGCTCTCCAGTGTGACCGACTCCCAGACGGGATCGGTCTGATATCAAGTGTATGCCGATGCGATGCGGCCTACAAGACCCGATCGCACGCAACATGAGTACTGCCAATAGATGCTGGTGCCGCGGCAACGGTGCAGGTGGGCCTGACCTGTCGTTCTCGGCGATGCATTGCGGTCGGCTTGCCCAACCTTGCTGGGAGTGAGCGGGCAGGTAGAAGCCCGGCCTGGTGTCTCCATGAGGGTGTTTGCGCGCGGTGGGACTAGAGTACCTTCATGGGCTTTCTGGTGTTCCTGGTGTATTTGTTCGTGAACACATTCGGCATTACACAGCCGACGCCCCAGGGAGCGCGGCGGGCGGCGCGGTACGTTGGCGTTGTTCTGGTCGTGTTTGTCCTGGCGGCAGCTGGCGCTGCCCTTGAGATACGAGCGGTCTTGCAGCGTCCGTGAGGCGCGGTTCGGCTCAGGCTGGCGGGATCTACACCTTCCGTGGGATTTCACTGGTGTACGCCGACTGCCAGACGGTATGATCCGGCACGGTGGTTGCATGGCGGAGGAGACGATGCCGCTTGCAGCTGCCAGAGCTGTAGATCCACCAGAAGGACTTGACGTGATGACTTTGAATAGCGCTGTCTCTGCCGTGCCGACGCTGCTGATTATCTGGGCTTCGCTGGTTGCGTGTTTCGTTGGTCTGCTAACGTATCGCGGGCAATTGACGCGCTACGAGGACGACCAGCTGTTTCTGGCGGAGAACAACCCTGACGGACAGCGGGAACAGACCGACATCGTGCGGCGGGTGAACCAGGTGCAGCCCTTTGTTCGTGTGCTGGGTGTAGCGGCCGGCCTGATGACGGCGGCGATTGTTGGCATCTGGGTGGCGGATGCGCTGCGGGTATTGAACCCGTAGTGTCACCGCGGATCAGCGCTCGCTATCGAGGTGGGTCATGGCGACCTTGTCATAGCGGGTACCCTGAATCTGCTCGGCGGGAAGTATTCGTTCGATGCGGGTCAGGTCTTCCGGGGTGAGTTGAAGCTCCAGGGCTTTCAGGGACGATTCAACCTGGGCGACGGTGCGGGAGCCGAGCAGAGGGACGATGTCCTGGCCGCGGTGGAGGGCCCAGGCGATGGCGAGTTGTGGGGTGGTGGCGCCGAGGTCAGCAGCGATGGTGTCGAGGCTGGCGATGAGCTGCCGGTTGGCGTCGCCGGCGGCTCCGGCAAAGCGGGGAAGAAAGCGGCGGAAGTCGGACTTTTCGGTGGGGCGAGCACCGGAGACGAGACCGCGGCCGAGAACGCCGTAGGCGGTGACGCCGATGCCGAGATCACGCAGGCCGGGGATGACGGAGGCTTCCATGTTGCGGGTGGTGAGGCCGTACTCGAGCTGGACGTCGGCGATCGGGGTGACGGCCTGGGCGCGGCGGGCGGTTTCGACGCCGACCTCGCTGAGCGCGGCGTAGCGGACGAAGCCCTGCTTGATCATGTCGTTGACGGCACCGATGGTCTCTTCGATGGGCACCTGGTCGGAGAGCCGCGCCGGGCGGTAGATGGCGATGGATGAGACGCCGAGGCGGGTGAGCGAGTAGGCGAGGAAGTTTTTGACGGCTGCGGGGCGGCCTTCGAAGTGGGACCAGGCGCCGGAGGGGGTTCGCTGGGCGCCGAACTTGACGCTGAGGACGAGCTTTTCGCGGGTGGAGGCGGGGAGATCGGCGAGGGCGCGGGCGATGAGGAGCTCGTTGTGACCCATGCCGTAGAAGTCGCCGGTATCGATGAGGGTGACGCCGCCGGCGATGGCGGCGTGAATGGCGCGGATGCTTTCGGCGTCGTCCGTGGCGCCGTACATGCCGCTCATGCCCATGCAGCCGAGGGCGAGCGGGAAGACGTGAGGACCAGAGCGGCCGAGCTGGCGATCGGCGTGGGTGGTGATGGTGTCGGGCATACGTATGCGATGCGGGTGCCCTGAGGAACGAGAAGAAATCGCAGGAGCTTCGGTGCGGTGGAAGGGACGGCATGGGTCTTGCGACGTCACGCGCGGAAGGCTGGTCGGGAGAGGTTGCGATAGTCTGCGAGAGAACCCTCAAGGAGCTTTATGCGATTCTCTGCTCTGCTGGCAGTGGTGTCTGGATGTTTAGCTGTGGCGACGGTGACGATGGGCGCGCAGAGACTGGACTACGAGGTTGCGGGGGCGCCGGTGAAGGCTGCGGCGGCGGATCCGGCGATTGCGGCGGCGCTCGGGAAGGTGTCGCCGGACGTGATGCGGCGGACGATCGAGCGGCTGGTGGCGTTCCAGAGCCGGAGCACGATCTCAAGCGAAGAGACAGACCTGCCGGCGGGGACGGGGGTGCTGGCCGCGGCGGACTGGATCCATGGGCAGTTCGAGGAGATCTCGAAGGGATGTGGCGGGTGCCTGGAGGTGAAGGACGACGTGTTTGTGTACACGCCGCCGGCGCCCGACGCGACGGGGCGGACGAGCCGCTATGCGAAACCGACGAAGTTACATAATGTCTACGCGGTGATGCGCGGGTCGGACCCGGCCGAGGCGAAGCGGATGTACCTGGTGACGGGGCACTACGACACGCGCAACACGGACATCATGGATGCGCGCGGTGCGGCTCCGGGGGCAAATGACGACTCGAGTGGGACGGCGGTGTCGCTCGAGACGGCACGGGTGCTGAGCGGGATGAAGCTGCCGGCGACGCTGGTGTTTGTGGCGGTGGCGGGCGAGGAGCAGGGCTTGAATGGCAGCCACCATCTGGCAGAGCTGGCGAAGAGCCAGGGATGGCAGCTGGAGGGCGTGCTGAACAATGACATTGTGGGTGGGGATACGACGCCGGGCGAGACGCTGCAGTCCAAGGGGCTGGTGCGGGTGTTCTCGCAGGGCGTGCTGCCCACGATGCCGGCTGCGGAGCTGCGGTCGGTGCTGCTGACCGGAGCGGAGAACGATACGCCGTCGCGACAGCTGGCGCGGGAGGTGCTGGCGGTGGGGCGGACATACTTCCCTGCTGGCGTGAAGCCGACGCCGGTAGCGCTGCGGCCGGTAATGGAGTTGCGGCTAGATCGCTATCTGCGGGGTGGGGATCACAGCTCGTTTTCGGCGGAGGGCTTCCCTGCGGTGCGGTTTACGGAGTGGCGGGAGAACTTCAACCATCAGCACCAGAATGTGCGGACAGAGGGTGGGGTGGAGTATGGGGATCTGCTCAAGTTTGATGACTTCGACTACATGGTGCGGGTGGCGCGGCTGAACGCGGCGACGCTGGCGACGCTGGCAGCCTCTCCCGGTGTGCCGCAGAACGTGAAGGTGGTGACGAAGGATCTTGATAACAACACGACGCTGACGTGGGAGGCGCCGCTGGCTGCTGGTGCCGGGGTGGCGTACGAGGTGGTGTGGCGGGAGACGGCGGCGACGGATTGGCAGTATGCGGCCGAGGCGGCCCGCTATCCGGGGAAGGACGGGGCGCTGAGTGCGACGCTGCCGGTGTCGAAGGACAACGTGTTTTTTGGGGTGAGGGCCTGTGATGGCAAAGGGCATTGTGGGCAGGCGGTGGCTCCGGTGCCGGCGCGGTAGTTGTGGCTTATCTGAGAGAACGGGTCTTCGCGCGGCTGCTTGAAACGACTACTCAGCCCCTACCCGCGTGCCCCCCGACCCTACCTGCAACCGGGTTTACGACAACTACTAACGGAGCGTGGAATGCGAAGAATGATAAAGTACGTGTGCTCTGCACTGGTGCCGATAGCAACCGCGTATGAGATGTTCTTCTTAGCATGGGCTTTTATCTCGGCGCACAGAGCTAAACAACTCTTCCAAATAACTTCCACGCTCAAGCCTGGGGAAACATCGCAGACAACCCTTATCCGGGTGCTTGAAGGGGACGGCTGGGGTGTTACACGAGTCGGGTGTACCAGTAAAAGTGCCTGCGGGCAGTTATACCCGAGTGTTGCGAATCGCCCTCTCGTCGCCCATCCCATCTTTCTACCCGTGCAGCCTAGCGGCTACGGAGTCACCTTCTTTTTCGTGGGTGACTCTCTGAATGGCATAACTGAGAAACTGGAGGTGGGAATCTCATCGGTTCAGTCGTCGCGGTACGCAGAAAACGATGGCAAGACAGTCTTCAGATCGTCGGAATGGAGGTACGGAGAAGGAAAGATGGCAGTTGCCATCCGGGCGCTCTCTTCAGGAGATCTAAAAGACGTTCCCGCACCCAAATTTGAATTTGGGTACATGCATTCGCTGAGATGCGTCGATGCACACATGCTGTGGCCGTTGGCCCCTCTACCGACACTTGAACTTCACGGCTGGCCTGGCTGTAAGGGTACAAGCTGACCATAATTGCAATATCTTGATCTCTACCCGGAGACTATAGAAAGCTCTTGAGCGTGTTCGCTGCGCAGGTTCCTCGGCTTCGCTCGGAATGACGACCAAGAAAAGTCAGAGCGCCGACGAGCTGGTCGTTGGCGCTCTAACAGGTGGACGATCCTACTTAGTCCTGCCGAAGGCCTGTGGTCTGGAAGGGCAGGCCGGTGTTGAGGGAGTTGGCGGGGATGGCGGCGGTGTTGGGGGCGATGCTGACGCCGGCGGCGGAGGTGGGGGCGACGGTGACGTTCCAGCCGTCGACCAGGATCAGGGCGTCTTCGCCTTTGAAGGCGTCGACGGCGGCGTCGATGGTGATGGTGCGGGATTCGTTGGGGAGCAGCGAGATGTAGTTATCGCTGGGGAAGGCGGGTAGGACGCGGGAGTCGGGCGTTACCGGGGTGGCGGCGGTGGTTGAGGCGCCGTGGCGGAGCTGGAGGTGGGTCATGAGGGCGATGGTCTTGCCGGGATTATGGAGGGTGACGGTGACGGTGCGGCGGCCGTTCGCGGAGGTTTGCGAGACCTGCGCGTCGAGGGTGATGGGGCCGAGGTCGTTGAGGGCGGTGAGGTCGTCCTGATGGTCGGGCTGGGCGTGCCAGTAGAGGTTGTCGGAGATTTGCTTGCCGGCGCTGTCAGAGAGGGTGAGCTTGAGGAAGTGCACGGCCGAGGCGGTGGGTGGGATGGTGACGGCGCCGAGGATGGTGGCGGCGGCGGCGGGCGCGGTGACGGGATAGTCCTGCTGGGTGGCGATGGTGCCGTCGAGATTGTAGATGGCGAGGTGGGCGGTGGCGCCGGTGAGGGCGTCGGGAGTGTTGTTGATGACTTCGAGGTTGCCGTTGGCCTCGTTGTACTGGATGTGGAGGAGCTCGGCGGCTTTCTTGACGGCGAAGAGCGAGCTGTTGGGCTCGAGGTCGTAGTGGTAGATCTGCCAGACGAAGCTGGGCTGCGCGGGGTGGCTCATCCAGGTGATGATGGCGGTGGCGGGGTGGAAGAGCTGGGCGTTGCGGCCCTCGTACATGGCGCGGAAGGCCTCGTAGTTCATGAGCTGGGCCTTGCGGGTGAAGTCGGCGAGGTTGGCGATCTTGCCGTAGCGATCGGTCACGATGCCGGGATACTTATCGCCACGCTGAGCGCCGCGGGCGAAGTCATGCTGGGCCCAATCGTCGGTGATGGTCTCCCAGTCCTTTTCGGGCATCATGCCCTTGATGGACTCGAGGGTGGGGACGGACATGGAGCCGGTTTCGGTCTTGAAGAAGTCGTCAGTGATCTTGTAGAACGCGCGCGGTTCGCGCCAATAGTACGGGCCGTGGGAGCGGACGCCGGCGCCCGAAGTGGAGCTGGGCTGATAGCGGCGAGTGGGCTCGAGCTCGGCCATGAGGACGCGGAGGCGATCGTCGATCGCTTTGGGTGGGAAGCCTTCGTTGCGGGCGCACCAGACGGCGATGGCGGGGTGGTTGCGGAAGCGCAGGATCTTCTCGCGCACGTTGAACATGTAGGTGTCGAGGTCGGTGGGATCGGGACCGTCGGACGGGTTGGGCTGAAAGAACTCGTCCCAGAGCAGGATGCCGTACTTGTCGCAGAGATCGTAGAAGTCAGAGCTGGTGCTTTGGCCGACCCAGTTGCGGATGAGGTTCATGTTGGCGAGGGCGTGCAGGCGGATCTGGGCTTCGAGGCGGTCACGCGGAATGCGCTTGAGGCCTTCATCGAGGCCCCAGTTGCCGCCGCGGATGAAGATGCGAACGCCGTTGACGGAGATGGTGAGGTTTTCGGAGTCGGGAACGCTGTAGGCGATCTTGCGGACGCCGAAGGTAACGTCCTGCTGGTCGGAGATCGGGTTGCGGCCGCGTGCGTCTTCGATAAAGGAGAGATGGAGTTTGTAGAGGTTCTGCGGGCCGTAGCCATTGGGCCACCAGAGCTTCGGGTTGGCAACGTGGAGGGCGGCGGTGGTGGTGGGGTCAAAGGAGACAAGCTTTGAGGAGTTGGGATCGAGGGTGACTGGCTGGGTGAAGTCGATGGAGGTTGCGCCGTCGGTGATGGTGCCTTTGAGAGTGCCGTGCTGGGGGCGGTCGGTGATGTTCTGGAGGGTGGCCTTGATGGCGATGTCGGTGGAGTCGGTGCGCGGCAGCGGCAGGTCGGTGGTGACGAGCGGATCTTTGAGGCGGACGTTGCCTGTGGTGGTGAGGTAGGCCTTCTGCCAGATGCCAGTGTCGCGATCACGCACGCCGGGGAGCCAGTCCCAGCCGATGGTGGAGAGGAAGGTGGGGCCATCGATGGCGGTGATGCCGCCGTTTTTGCCGATACCGTTCTTGAGGGTGTGCTCGATGGGCAGGCCGGGGTGTGGCTGGGGCGAGACGAGGACGGCGATGACGGCTTTGTGGCCGGGGTGGACGTTGAAGGAGATGTCGAAGGTGCCGCGGGAGAAGGCGCCGCGGGTGGTGCCGACGGGCGTGCCGTTGACCCAGATGGCGGAGGAGTAGTTGATACCGTCGAAGTTGAGGAAGATGTGGCGGCCGGCGAAGGACGCGGGGATGTCGAGGACGGCGCGATACCAGAAGGACTGCTTGTTGAGGCTTTCGGGGATGATCTCCGGGCGCATGTTTTCGCCGTAGAGCGGCTCGGGGTAGACCTTGTTGTTGACGAGCGTGGTGAGGACGGTGCCGGGGACGGTGGCGGCGTACCAGCCGGCGGTGGAGAAGGCGGGTGTGGCGATGGTGTCGCCGGTCTGCCCGGGGTCAGTGGCGGCGTGCATCTGCCAGTTGGCGATGGGGAGCATGGATTGAGCTCCGGGCGCGGATGGCGCGGGTGCGGCATGAAGGGAGGAAGCCGGGAGCAGGCTGAGTGCGAGGAGAACGGTGTGGAGACGAGATAGGGCCACGGAGGAGAATCCTTGAAGTTCGTGAGTGGCGATGCGTAACGATTATGAACGATGGTTGGAGAGATTGGCCGGCGCTTGAGGACCGCAGGCGAGATGAGGGGGAAAGGCTGATCTCGTATGCTGGGGACGTAGCAATGCCGTGGAGGCGC
>CAXSEC010000130.1:0-10427 GCA_964236325.1 uncultured Acidobacteriaceae bacterium
ATGGCCTCGTAGATCTTGGTACGGCCAAAGACATCGTCGGACTTCGCGGTGAGCAACTCCTGCAGGATGTAGGCGGCGCCATAAGCTTCGAGTGCCCAGACCTCCATCTCGCCGAAGCGCTGACCGCCGAACTGCGCCTTGCCACCAAGCGGCTGCTGGGTGATGAGGGAGTACGGTCCGATCGAGCGAGCGTGGATCTTGTCGTCGACCAGATGCGACAGCTTGAGCATGTAGATGTAGCCGACGGTGGCGGGCTGTTCGAACTCGTCGCCCGTCATGCCATCATGCAGCTGGCTCTTACCGGAGCTGGGGAGACCGGCGGCTGCGAGCAGCGCCTTGATCTCCGTCTCACGCGCACCGTCGAAGACGGCGGTGCCGAACCAGATGCCGCGCTTCATGCCGGCGGCGACGCGCATCGTCTGCTCATCGTCGAGCTCAAGCAGCTGATTGAGCGCGGCGGTGTCGACAAAGCGAGCCTTGAACAGTTCGCGAACCTCGTTGGCATCGGTGTGGGTGGCGGCGATCTCGGCGATCTGCTTACCGAGTTCGTGCGCTGCCCAGCCGAGGTGCGTCTCGAGGATCTGACCGACGTTCATACGCGACGGGACGCCAAGCGGATTCAGAACGATCTCGACCGGAGTGCCATCGGGAAGGTACGGCATGTCCTCTTCCGGAAGGATCCGGGCAATCACGCCCTTGTTGCCGTGACGACCGGCCATCTTATCGCCGACCGACAGCTTGCGCTTCATGGCAATGTAGACCTTGACCATCTTGATGACGCCAGGCGAGAGCTCGTCACCCTTCTGCATCTTCGAGATCTTCTCGTTGGTGATCTTGCGCAGCACGTCGATCTGCCGCGAGGTCATCTCCTCGATCTCATCGATCTGCTCGTTGACGCGGGGATCCTTGTCGGCGTAGCGAATGCGCTTGAGGTTGCGGGTGCTGATGAGCTCGATGGTGTCGCGATCGAGGACGTCGCCCTTGGTCAGCAGCTTCTTGTTGGTGCGTTCGTCGTGCAGATCTGCCTGCACTTCCTTGGCACCAAGGATGCCTTCGAGACGCTTGAGCCGCTCGTCGGTGAGAATACGAATCTCATCGGCAAGGTTGCGCTCGAGCTTCTCGACCTGCTCCTGCTCAATCTGCTTGGCGCGCTCGTCCTTTTCCTGACCCTTGCGGGAGAAGATGCGAACGTCAACCACGGTGCCCTCAATACCCGGAGGGCAGGTGAGTGACGCATCACGCACATCACCGGCCTTTTCGCCGAAGATGGCGCGCAGCAGCTTCTCTTCGGGCGTGAGCTGGGTCTCGCCCTTCGGTGTGACCTTGCCAACCAGAATGTCGTTGTGCGAGATCTTGGCGCCGATGCGGATGATGCCCGACTCGTCAAGATCACGCAGCGCGTGCTCGGAGACGTTGGGGATATCACGCGTGATCTCTTCCGGCCCAAGCTTGGTGTCGCGCGCCTCGATCTCGAACTCCTCGATGTGGATCGAGGTGTAGTAGTCCTCACGGACCAGCTTTTCCGAGATCAGGATCGCGTCCTCAAAGTTGTAGCCGCGCCAGGGCATGAAGGCGACCAGAACGTTGCGGCCGAGGCCGAGCTCGCCCTGCTCCGTGCACGGACCATCGGCGATCACCTGCCCCTTGGCCACACGGTCGCCCTTGCGAACGATCGGCTTCTGGTTGATGCAGGTGTTCTGGTTCGAGCGCTTGAACTTGGTGAGCTGATAGATGTCGGAGCCGACCTCACGCGAAAGCTGCGTGGGGTGATGCTCGCCTTCGACACGAACGATGATGCGCTCAGAGTCGACCGAGTCGATGATGCCATTGCGCTTGGCCAGGATGACGGCGCCCGAGTCGCGAGCGGTGACGCCTTCCATGCCGGTGCCGACGAACGGAGCCTCGGCGACCAGCAGCGGAACGGACTGCCGCTGCATGTTCGCGCCCATCAGCGCGCGGTTGGCGTCGTCATGCTCGAGGAACGGAACGAGGGAGGCAGCGACTGACACGAGCTGCTTGGGGCTGACGTCGACGTAGTCTACTTCGGCCTTGTTGACGAGGACGAAGTTGCCCTGACGACGCGCGTTGACGAGATCTTCGACGATGTTGAGGTCTTGATCAAGCTCGATGTTGGCCTGCGCGATGGTGTGCCGATCCTCTTCCCAGGCAGAGAGATAGAAGGAGAACGGCTCGAGTTCCATGACACGCTTGCTGCTCTTCTTGAGCTCGGCGTTCTTGGTGCGCGACTCTTCGATCTCAAGGTAGTCGCCCTGCCGCAGACCGGACTCACCAGCGTTCGAGACGGCGACGTAGTCGAGCACTCGACCGTCTTTGACGCGACGATACGGCGACTCAATGAAGCCATATTCATTGATGCGCGCGAAGCAGGAGAGCGAGCTGATCAGACCGATGTTCGGGCCTTCTGGCGTCTCGATGGGGCAGATGCGGCCGTAGTGGGTCGGGTGAACGTCGCGGACTTCGAAGCCGGCGCGCTCCCGCGACAGACCACCGGGCCCAAGCGCGGAGAGACGACGCTTGTGCGTGATCTCCGACAGCGGGTTGGTCTGATCCATGAACTGCGAGAGCTGAGATGAGCCGAAGAACTCGCGGATCGCGGCCATAACGGGCTTGGCATTGATGAGGTCGTGCGGCATGGCCGTCGACATCTCCTGGTAGACCGACATCTTCTCCTTGATGGCGCGCTCCATGCGAACCAGGCCGATGCGGAACTGGTTCTCCATGAGTTCGCCAACCGCGCGAACGCGGCGATTGCCAAGGTGATCGATGTCATCGACCGAGCCGATGTTCTTGCGCAGCTTGAGCAGATAGCGAATGGTACCGTAGAAGTCCTCAGGGGTGAGCGTGCGCTTGTCGAGGCCGCTGGGATCCTGGTTCTCGTAGAGCTTGATGTTGAACTTGAGCCGGCCGACGCGAGAAAAGTCGTACTTGCGTGGATCGAAGAACATGCCTTCAAAGAGCGCGGTGGCGGTGTCGAGCGTCGGCGGATCGCCTGGACGCAGCTTGCGGTAGATCTCGATCAACGCCTCTTCGGGCTTGCGCACGGAGTCGCGGCGAAGGGTGTTGGCGATGATGTTGCCGACATCGTCCCGCTCGGGGAAGAAGACCTCAAAGCTGGTAACACCGGTCTGAAGGATCTTGTGCAGCTTGTCGGCCGAAAGCTCCTGGTTGGCCTCGTAGAGCAGCTCGCCGGTCGAGAGATCGACCACGTCGGCGGCGGTCATGGCGCCGTCGAACTCGCTGGTCTCGACTTCCAGCATCTCGACCTTGCCGGCGCGCAGCTGGCGCAGGGTGTTGGGCGAGACCTTACGGGTGGCAGGAGCGATCTCTTCGCCTCTGATGGTGATGGCGGCGCTGGGACGAGTGCCAAGCAGGTTGGTTGGCGTGTTCTCGGGCGCAACCGCCCAGTGCAGCTTCTGATCGGCAACGTGGATGGTGTCAACGGTGTAGAAGGTCTTGAGGATCTCCTCGTCGGTACGCAGACCGAGGGCGCGCAGAAAGATGGTTCCGAGGAACTTGCGCTTGCGATCGATGCGGACGTAGAGGGTGTTCTTCTGGTCGTACTCGAACTCGACCCAGCTGCCGCGGTAGGGGATGATCTTGCCGAGGAAGTAGGTACGGTTGTTGGCAGTCTCGAAGAAGACGCCGGGCGAACGGTGGAGCTGCGAGACGATGACGCGCTCGGTGCCGTTGACGATGAAGGTGCCGTTCGCGGACATCAAGGGGATGTCGCCGAAGAAGACCTCCTGCTCTTTCATGTCGCGCAGGCTCTTGACCCCGGTCTCGGGATCCTTGTCGTAGATCTTCAAGCGGATGGTGACCTTGAGCGGCGCCGAGTAGGTCATGCCGCGCTCTTCGCACTCCGCCTGGTCGTACTTCAGTTGCAGGCCGACGGGGTCGCCGCACTTGGTGCAGAAGTCTGGCGTGTTCTTGTTGTAGGTTCCGCAGAACGAGCACAGCACGTCGCCCGGGTGGAAGGGATCGGTGATGACCATGTGGCCGCAGTTGGTGCAGGCCGTCCGAAGATGGTTGAGTCCCTTGAGGTAGCCGCACTTGCACTCCCAGTTGCCGATTGAGAAATCGACAAACTCGAGTTCGGAGACGTTGCGAAAGTCCGAGATGGGGAAGACGGAGGTAAAGACGGATTGGAGACCGTTGTCCTCACGCTCCTGGGGCAGCTTATCCATCTGCAGAAAGCGCTCATAGCTGCGCCGTTGCACTTCAATCAGGTTGGGGATCTGGATGCTGGTGGGGATCTTTGAGAAATCAAGACGACTACGGATCGCGCGCATTTCTGTGGACATGCTCTCTCCTGGAACTAGACCTTCGAGGCCTCTTGCGAGCGGCTGCATGCATCCCACAGCCAAATCGCGTGAGGCGAGAACCCGGTGCAGGCTCTCGACCACGAATGCGCACGGAGGCCTGACCCTCCAGACTCCATCTGACCCTCGACAGTCAGTAAAGTCCCATGCGCGAACACCACTGCTGACATCATCAGCAGGATGTTATTCATCTGAACTGTCTGGGAGCACGCGAAGCACTCTGCGGGCAGTCTCAGGATCTCCCAGGCAAGGGGAGCCGATCAACACAGCTTTAAGACAGCAAGACGCTCACGAGGGAAGCAGCCCCGAGAGCGCAACAGTCGACTTGAGTACAGCGTTATACGTGAAAATGCTCGTCGCCATGGTGAGGTTTGCCTTACCCCACAGGTGCCGCTGCTGAATGTAACCTCGTTGCACCATCGCCCCTGCCGCAAGGGGTGATGGTGGCCGATTCCCTAACCCGCGAAAAAGGGATGAATCGGAGTATTCCACATGCGAATCTGTTGGAGCCTACCCGCAATAACCATCTTCGGACGAAACACGTTACCCAGGATGTAGAGTAATTTGTTTCGTCCGTCCCTGCAACACGGGATAGGTAGTTACTTGATCTCGACTGTGGCAACGCCGTCGAACTTCTTCGCCACCGCGGCCGCTTCTTCCTTCGAGACATTCTCCTTGAGCGGCTTGGGCGCGCCGTCAACCAGGTCCTTGGCTTCCTTGAGACCCAACGCGGTGACCTCACGAACGGCCTTGATGGTGTTGATCTTGTTTGCACCCGCATCCTTGAGGATGACGGTGAATTCGGTCTTTTCTTCAACCGGTGCCGCGGTTGCGGCTCCACCGCCCGCAGGCGCTGCGGCAACGGCCGCTGCTGCGGAGACGCCGAGGCGCTCTTCAAGCTTCTTCACCAGCTCTGAAGCCTCTAGAAGGCTGAGGCTCACGATTTGATCTTCTAACTGCTGAATGTCTGCCATATCACTCTCCGTGTCGATCTGATACTCATACATCGTGCTGCTGGACCTAATTGAAGCGTCCCTATGGCCTGCCCGCCCTGGGTTTCCGTTGCGCCCAGACATGACGCACCCGTAGAGCAGAGGCCTAAACTTGTGCGGGCTAACCTTCGACCGGGTCGGTAGAGGCTGCTTCTCCAGCCTGGGAGCCGGTCCCATTTTCGGGCTGAGCGGCCTCCGTCGCGCCGGGCGCTTCCTGGGCATGCGCCGCCGCAATAGGGTCATGTCCCTGGATCGTTGCAGGCTCCGCATCTGCATCGAGTGCCGCGCTTGAATCGGGGGCTTTGGGGGCTGCAACGGCTTCGGGCGCCGCGATCTCGCTCGGCCCGGAGAACTTGCCCTTCTCGACCGCCTGGTTGATCACCACGGCAAGATCCCGCCCGGTAGCGTTCACGACCGTAGCCAGGCGCTGCGCCGGCGAATTGATCAGGAACAGCAGTTTCGAGAACAGCTCCTCTTTCCCAGGAAGCGTAGCGAGCGCTGCGATCTCCTGCACGGTGATGACGCGCCCATCAACGATGCCCAGCTTGAAGGTGAACTCCGCATTATCCCTGACCCAGGTCGAGAGCGCCTTCGCCAGCGCAACCGGATCCCCAGAGGTATAGGCAACGGAGGAGACACCCTTGAGGCCGACCAAGGCGGCACCGACCTTACTGCCCTGGCCCGCACGGGCTGCGAGCTTGTTCTTCACAACGTGGTAGGCCCCACCGGCGCCACGAACTGCTTTGCGCAGCTCAAAGTCCTTGGCGGCAGTGAGCCCGGTAAAGGTTCCTACAATAGCGGAGGTCGATGCTTCCAGCTCGGAGGCAAGCCAGGTGACATTCTCCGTCTTCTTTGATCGTGTAAGCGGCATGACTGTACCCTTTGCGCCCGGAGCTTCCGGGCAAATCTGTCAGCGGAGAGAGAAGCGTCCGCGAGTGTGACGACTACGTGGGTTGCGGCCCTGCTATGCCTTGCCGGCGAGTTCAGCTGCGGCCGCATCCAGCTGGATGCCCGGGCCCATCGTCGAACTCAGCGTAATTCCCTTGATGTACTTCCCTTTAGCGGCAGAAGGCTTTGCCTTGACGACAGAACTAATCACGGTCATGGCGTTGTCGACCAGCTTCTGCGGATCAAAGGAAAGCTTGCCTACGGGCACGTGCACAAGCGCTGTCTTGTCGGTGCGGAACTCAACCTTACCGGCCTTGATCTCGCGGATCGCAGCGGTCACGTCGGTCGTCACTGTTCCCGTCTTGGGGTTCGGCATCAACCCGCGGGGGCCAAGCACCTTTCCGAGACGACCGACTGACTTCATCATGTCTGGCGTGGCGATAAGGGCGTCGAAAGCGGTCCAGCCCTCTTTTTGAATCTTTTCGACCAACTCTTCACCGCCAAAGAACTCAGCGCCAGCGACCTCCGCGTCGCGGATCTTGTCGCCCGAAGCGATCACCGCGACAACCTTGCTCTTGCCCAGGCCATGCGGGAGCACAACTGTCCCTCGGACCATCTGATCCGCATGCTTCGGGTCTACGCCGAGACGAAGAGTTAGATCGACGGTCTCGTCGAACTTGGCATACTTCGCTTGCTTTAGCAGGGGTACGGCATCTGTGAGCGTGTAGGGACGGGGCTCCACGAGCGCCCGCGCCTTCGTCAGGTTTTTTGACATCTTCTGGGTCATGGCTTCCTTGTCTTCCACCCCTTGCGCGATATGCCGCCAAAACGTGGTTCGACGCCGCTTCCGGAAAGTTACACGGACGGCTCAGGAAAGTATCGCTTATCGTGTGACTGGTGTCAACGAAGCGTGGGGAACCTGGCACAAGAAGCTTGACCAAAGCGCTTCGCGGCCATAGGCTGGTCGTGCAAGGGGGCGAAGACATGGCGAACATTGAGAGGTCGAGTTCCGCTCTCTTTCCTGTGATCGGCCAGGGCGGCCACCAAGGATTGGCACGTCTGGCGGCCGATGCAGCGACGGCCGGTGAAGGCCATATGGTGGAGTATCGAGCGATGGCCGCGCGCAGTGTGCTGAATCGCTCATCGTCGAAGCGAGGTCTATCGCTGGCCTACAGCATCAATCCTTACCGCGGATGTGAGTTCGGCTGCCGATACTGCTATGCGCGGTACACCCATGAGTTTCTTGCTCCAACTACGGCTACGGGCCATGCGGGCGAGTTGCTGCGGGATCCAGAGGCCTTTGAGCGAACTATCTTCCTGAAGAAGAATGCTGCCTGGCTGCTTGAGCAGGAGCTGCGACGCATCGACCCTGCGGAGGAGATTGCTTTGGGAACTGCCACCGATCCATACCAGCCTCTGGAACGTCGTGAAGGGGTGACGCGCAGCCTGTTGGAGGTGTTTTCCCGCCGTTCCGGGTACCGGCTCGGGATCATCACGAAGTCAAACCTGATTCTGCGGGATCGAGACCTGCTCGAAAAGATCGCCGAGCGCAACACGCTTGTGATTCACTGCACCATCACCACGACCGATGCCGGACTTGCTCGCCAACTGGAGCCCCGTGCACCGCGACCCGATCTCCGCTTTGCGGCCGTGCATGGATTGCGGCAGGCCGGGCTGCGAACGGGAGTTCTCTGCTCTCCACTGTTGCCGGGCATCACGGATGATGAAGCCTCGGTCGATCGAGTGGCGGCGGCCGCAAAGGCGGCTGATGCCAGCTTCTTTGCCGGCGAGCCTCTGTTCTTGAAGTCGTGCTCGCGCCCTACCTACCTGAGCTTTGTTCGCGAGCACTTCCCTGCGCTGGAGGCTGAGTACGCGACCCGCTTTGCTCATGCGGACTTTGCGGCTCAGCCCTACCGGCGGGAGATGGCAGAGATGGTGCAGCGGGTGTGCCTGCGGCATGGGCTCACGCGGCGATCGTTCGACGCTCTGCTGACGCGTGATGTCGGATTAGCCGGGCGGTTGGGGGAACGCCCCGTGGGGTCGCCACAGCAGGGAACGCTATTCGGCTGAGGGTTGTGGGTGGACGCAGAACAGCCCGGCGAGGAGCCGGGCTGTCGCGAACAGGAGGCAGACAGGCGAAGCTACGCGACGACGTCGATACCCATGGAGCGAGCCGTACCGCGGATGGTCTTGGCGGCCGCTTCAACAGAGGCAGCGTTCATGTCTGGCATTTTCTGTGTGGCGATCTCGAGAATCTGCTTCTCGGTGACTTTCCCCAACTTCTCCTTGTTCGGCGTGCCGGAGCCCTTGGGAATGCCGGCGGCTTTGAGCAGCAGGACCGGGGCGGGCGGGGTCTTGGTGATGAAGGTGAAGGTGCGATCGCCAAAGACGGTGATGACCACCGGGATGGTAAGACCGGCGATGTCGGGACCCTTGGTGCGCTCGTTGAACTGCTTGCAGAACTCCATGATGTTGACCTGCGCCTGACCGAGGGCGGGACCGACCGGGGGTGCCGGCGTCGCCTTTCCGGCCATGATCTGCAGCTTGACGTATCCAGTAATTTTCTTCGGTGCCATGATGCTTCCTCTTTATCTACGCGGCGACGAAGGACGGGCCGCGTCACGGATGAACTTCAACTGCATACAGCGGGAGTACAGGCGTACGTTGATCGGTTACGCCTCTATCTTGTCAACCTGGGAGAACTCGATTTCAACTGGAGTGGGTCGGCCAAAGATCGAAACCATGACCTTGAGCGTCTGTTTATCCTCGTTGATGTCATCCACCGAGCCATTGAAGTTCGCAAATGGACCTTCGTTAATACGTACCTGCTCGCCTTTAACAAACTTGATCTTGAGCGACGGCTTGTCCTTGGTTGCGTCAGAGCGGAAGAGGATGGAGCTGACCTCCTGCTCAGAGAGGGCGACCGGATTATCGCCAGTTCCAAGAAAGCCAGTAACTCTGGGGGTGTTCTTGATCACGTGCCAGAGATCGTTATCGAGTTCCATCTCAACCAGCACGTAGCCGGGGAGGAAGACACGATCGATGGTGTACTTCTTGCCGTTGCGAAGCTCGGTGACAGGCTCGGTTGGGATCATAATGCGGCCGATCCGGTTCTCAAGACCAAAGGCGCGGATGCGGCTTTCCAGCGACTCGCGAACCTTACGTTCGAAGCCCGAGTAGGCGTGGATGATGTACCACTTGAAGTTCTGGTTGATGGGCGGAGCGAGATGCTCGCCGCTTTCGTCGAGAGACTCCGCGACACCGTCAGAAAGGGGCATAGGACCCAGGTCGGTCTTTGGCTGTACTGCCGGGAGCTCGTCGGGATTGGTCTCTTCCACTGCCATACTCTTGCCTTCTTGTCGAACAAAGTATCCGGTGCGCAACGATGTAGCTGCCGGCGCCGGGTTTAGTGCCTGGTGAGCGATGCGATGCCGCGCTCGATCAGCTGATTTGCGAACGCATCCACGGCCCAGAAGTAGGCGGCGAAGAGGAAGACCGTGACCAGAACGATAAGCGTGGTGGACTGG
Organism: uncultured Acidobacteriaceae bacterium; assembly: GCA_964236325.1. Lineage (GTDB taxonomy): Bacteria > Acidobacteriota > Terriglobia > Terriglobales > Acidobacteriaceae > Edaphobacter. Next base: position 9,748 of record CAXSEC010000130.1, read on the forward strand.
ACTTCTTCGCGCGTGGGAGCAATGACCTTGCGCATCTCGCTGCGAACATCTTTGAGGAAGTTGGTAAGCCGCTCCGGCTGAGACTTCAACAGCTGCATCCCGGAGGTGGTTTGATCGGTAACTACGAGGGTTTTGGCCATCATGCTGCCTCGGGTATGGGGTGCGTCCATGCGGTTCTGTTCGGCGGGTTCACGGCTGACCGTCATCCGAACGGCTGATGAGATATGGCAGGGGCGCTCGGATTCGAACCGAGAAGTTCGGTTTTGGAGACCGACAGTTTAACCGTTGAGCTTACGCCCCTGTGCTGCACCAGAATACAGGTTGCCGAGCCTTGTGGTCACATAGGCCCAAACGCGCCGCTGGTGGGCGACGAAGTGCGATTGAACTACTTGGTCTCTTTGTGGTCAGTGTGCTTGCGGCAGGTGTTGCAAAACTTCGAGAACTCCAGGCGGCCAGTGGTGGTCTTTTTGTTCTTGGTCGTCGAGTAGTTCCTGTTTTTGCAGACCGGGCACTGCAATGTGATGATTTCGCGCATGTTCTTATCCTAACTGATTTGCCGGGAAGGTTAGAGCCCGGTATGACGCCGCCATGCCCCCGCAGACAGACGAGAGCATGGCGGCTTGCTGCTTACTTGATGATTTCCGAGATAGTTCCGGCGCCGACGGTTCTGCCACCCTCGC
>CAXSEC010000131.1:0-10424 GCA_964236325.1 uncultured Acidobacteriaceae bacterium
GGTGTAACGACCGGAGGCGAGGGCTGCCTGGCGCTGCTCGGGGGGCAGGGTGCGCAGCTCGCGGAAGGCGCGGGAGACGACGCGGCGGCGATCTTCAGGGAGGCTCGAGAGCTGCTGCATGGTGCCGCGAACGCGCTGCCGCTGCTCGGGGGCAAGCTGCTCCATTGCCTCAGCGCGATCGAGGACGCGCTGCCGCTGCTGAGGCGGCATGTTGTTCAGCTGAGTGAGCCTGTCATGCATGCGCTGCTGGACCTCCGGCGAAAGATCGCGGAAGCCGGGCTCGCGCTCGAGCGCCCGCTGCTGCTCGGGGACGGGGAGGTTGTCGTGGTGGCTCATCCACTGCGCAAGGTGCTCCTGGCCTGGCTGAGGGCCAAGCTGGGGGTGCTGCTGGTCCTGTTTGGGGGCCTGTCTGGCGCCCTGTTCACGGGCGGCGGGATAGCCGTTACGTTGCCCTGCCTGGGAGCCACCCTGCCAGTTGCGGCCGCGAGCCGAGGCAGGGCTGCAGACGACGCAAAGCAGCAGGCCGAGGAGCGCGGCGGAGACGAGAGACCGGGATGGAACGGGGCGGGGCATTGGTGAGACCAGGAAAACTCTGAGTGCAGACTTACTCTTTCAGCCGCCGTAGGTAAAAGGACAACTCGGGAACGGCGGTGTTGCGCGGCAGATGCATTAAGTTCGGGACCACAGTCGGCCATAGTCCAGGTTAGCTGGCGGGCTGTGCGTTGGCTCCATCGTCGGTGGAATCCTCCTGCAATAGCTGATCCATGGTCTGGAGCGCCTGATCGTTGCGGTCGATGAGTTGGAGATCCTGGACGGTGGCCGATGCCTCAACCGCGTCCGGGTGGAGGATGTGCGAGAGGCTCAGCACGGTACCTCCGCTGACCGCGAGTACCAGCGCCAGAGCACCGGCGAGAACAGGTCGCAGCTGGCGGCCGGTCGAGAAGAGAAGGGTGCTGCGGAGCCGCTCTAGGAAGCTCTCCGGCTGTGCCGCCTGCTCTTCGCGCAGGCGAGCCATCAGGCGCCCGTCGAACCAAGGGCTCGGCTCCGGGGCGACCCAGCCATCCAGCATGGCGAAGGTTGCCTGCAGCTGGGTGAACTCCTGCTCGCAGGAGCTGCAGGAGTCGACGTGGATCTGCGCGGCGATGGCCTGTCGGGTGCCGGGATCGAGGAGCAGATCGGGCAGAGCGGCCTGGCACTGTGTGCAGTTCATTGTGTAATCCTTCCTTCCTTGGCGATGCAGGATCGTCCAAAGGACATGGTTGACTGACTTCTAAACGAAGTCCTTGAGTTTGTCCCGCAGGGTCTGGTACGCGCGAAAGAGTAATGACTTGGTGGCGGACTCTGACAGCTTGAGCACCTCACCGATCTGTTTGTAGTCCATGCCCTCGTACTTGTGCATGAGAACGGCGGACCGCTGCCGCTCTGGCAGGGCGAGTACGTGGTCGCGAATGGCTGCCATGCGCTCGTCGTAGACCATGCGGGTCTCCGCGCCGGGCGTGAGGTCGGCGACGTCGGGAGTCGAGCCCGTGTCTTCGTCGGCCTGATCGAGATAGATGGTGGAGGCAGTGCGCTCGTGGCGGGTGTCCCGAGCATGGTTGACGCCGAGGTTGGTCGCGATGCGGTAGAGCCAGGTGGAGAAGCGAGCCTCCGCGCGGTAGGTCTCCCGCGAACGGTAGACGCGGAGGAAGACCTCCTGCGCCAGCTCCTCGGCGACCGCCTGGTTGTGCACCATGCGGTACATGAAGTGGATGATGGGCTTGCGATACTTTTCGAGCAGACGATCGAAGGCGGCCATGTTGCCGGAGCGAAGTTCCAGCATGATGGCGGCGTCGTCCATACCCGCGAAGCCTTCGCCCGACGTGGCGGCGGCGCGGGCTTGAACGGGAGCAGGACGACCGCTGTGTGAGGTGTCAGGTGTCAACGCGGGATGGATCGCCAGGGTTGCCATACAGATAGAGACCCAGGTTTGCTGGTCGGGTTGCGGTGCCCCGCAGGAATGTCACTGGTAGAGGGAGAGACGCCGGATCTGGAGGCTGGAGGACGCATGCGGCAGGGTAATTGTACCGCCGCCGAATGGCTGGCCGGCTGGAGCGAGCGACGGGATTTCGATCGCGCTGAGTGATATGCTGACGAAGTCAGTATGGCCGTGCGGGTTGATGTCGATTCCGAGGGATCTCGGGTCGTTCCTAGTGGCACGGTGACACCGCCCAGCCGGGCGGAGTCTCTGATCGGGCGCATAACTCAGCGGTAGAGTGCCACCTTCACACGGTGGAAGTCCAAGGTTCGAATCCTTGTGCGCCCACCATCGAATCAACAACTTAGCGATATTGCAGCGGTCTTCTATAGCTCTGCGTTTAGCCTCAGCGATGCTGGTGGCGTGAAGGTCTTGCTGCGCCGGGGATCAAGGGGCCGGGTCGTAGTTCAGGTTCTGGCCGAGCCAACGCTCGACCTCCTCTACGGTCATGTTTTTGCGGGCGTGGTAGTCGACGACCTGATCGCGATCGACCTTGCCCAGGCTGAAGTAGCGCGACTGGGGATGGGCGAAGTAGAGGCCGCTGACGCTGGAGCCGGGCCACATGGCGAAGTTTTCGGTGATGCGGATGCCGGTGTTGCGCTCGGCGTCGAGCAGGCGCCAGAGCGGGTCTTTTTCGGTATGGTCCGGACAGGCGGGGTATCCCGGGGCGGGGCGAATGCCGCGGTACTTGCCCTGAATCAGGTCATCGTTGCTGAGACCTTCCGCGCAGCCGTAGCCCCACTCGTCGCGCACCTGCTTGTGCAGACACTCGGCGAAGGCCTCGGCGAGCCGGTCGGCGATGGCCTCGGCCATGATGGCGTTGTAGTCATCGTGCTTCGCGCGGAAGCCATCACCCAACTCTCGCAGGCCGATGCCGCTGGTGACGGCGAACGCGCCGAGGTGATCCGGCAGGCCAGTCTCGTGTGGCGCGATGAAGTCAGAGAGGGATCGGCAGGGCTCGTTGCCCTCGCGATTGGCCTGCTGACGAAGGAAGTGGAATCGTTCGAGCACGGTCTGCCGGGTGTCATCGGTGTAGACGTCGACATCATCGCCGACGGCGTTCGCGGGGAAGAGACCGTAGACACCTCGCGCGCGCAGCAGCTTCTTTTCGATGATCTCTTCGAGCAGCGCCTGACCATCCACGAAGATCTTGCGCGCCTCGGTGCCTTGCCGTTCATCGTCGAGGATGCGGGGATAGAGGCCGCGGAGCCCCCAGGTGTGGAAGAACGGCGACCAGTCGATGAAGTCGCGAAGGCTGGCGAGCGGGAAGTCTTCGAGCACGCGAACGCCGGTGACGAGGGGCTGCGGCAGATCCTCAGCGCGCCACTCGATCGGGGATCGGCGGGAGCGTGCGGTGGCCAGCGGGACGACGCTCTGGCGGGGCGCGGCGAAGGCTTTGCGGAGCGCTTCGTACTCGGCGCGGTGCTCCGCGATGAACGCTGTCCGGTGCACCTCCGAGAGCAGGCTGGTGGTGACTGGAACGGCCCGGCTGGCATCTGTGACGTGGACGACGGGCTCACTGTAGTGCGGGGCAATCTTGACGGCGGTGTGGGTGCGGCTGGTGGTCGCACCGCCGATCAGCAGCGGGACTTTGAAGCCCTGGCGCTCCATCTCGCGAGCCACGTGGACCATCTCGTCGAGCGACGGTGTGATGAGGCCACTCAGGCCGATGATGTCCGCCTTTTCGGCCCTGGCGCGATCGAGGATCTTTTCGGACGAGACCATGACGCCCATGTCGATGACCTCGAAGTTGTTGCAGGCGAGGACGACGCCGACGATGTTTTTGCCGATGTCGTGGACGTCGCCCTTGACGGTTGCGAGAACGATCTTGCCCTGCGCTTTGACCTCCTGCCCGGAGGCAAGGAGGGCGGCCTTCTCGGCCTCCATGAACGGAGTCAGATGGGCGACGGCCTTCTTCATCACGCGCGCGGACTTGACGACCTGCGGCAGGAACATTTTGCCGGCACCGAAGAGATCTCCGACCACACTCATCGCGGCCATGAGCGGGCCTTCGATGACGAGTAAGGGGCGGCCGAGCTTGAGGCGGGCTTCTTCGGTGTCTTCGTCGATGTAGCTGTCGATGCCGCGCACGAGGGCGTGCGAGAGACGCTCTTCGACGGTGCCGCTGCGCCACTCTTCCGCCTTCTTTTCATTTGTAACCGCGGCGGTTCCTTTGAGCGCCTCACCGTGTTCGACCAGTCGTTCTGTTGCGTCAGGACGGCGGTTGAGCAGCACGTCTTCGACCAGGACTTTGAGCTCCGGCTCGATCTCTTCGTACAGCTCCAGCATGCCGGCGTTGACGATGCCCATGTCCATGCCGGCAGCGATGGCGTGGAAGAGGAACGCAGAGTGCATGGCCTCGCGAACCTTATTGTTGCCGCGAAAGCTGAAGGAGATGTTGGAGACGCCGCCGCTCACCTTTGCGTGCGGCAGGTTGGCCTTAATCCAGCGCGTCGCGTTGATGAAGTCAACGGCGTAGTTGTTGTGCTCCTCCATGCCCGTCGCGACGGTGAGGATGTTCGGATCGAAGATGATGTCTTCGGGCGGGAAGCGGACCTCATCGACCAGGATGCGATAGGCGCGCTCGCAGATGCGGATCTTCTCGTCGTAAGTCGCGGCTTGGCCATCTTCGTCAAAGGCCATGACCACCACGGCGGCGCCGTATTTGAGCACGGTAGCGGCGTTCCTGCGGAACTTGTCTTCGCCCTCCTTAAGCGAGATGGAGTTGACGATGCCTTTGCCCTGCAGCCACTTTAGGCCGGCCTCAATCACCTCCCATTTGGAGGAGTCGACCATGAAGGGCACCTTGGCGACCTCAGGCTCGCTGGCCAACAACTGCAGGTAGCGGGTCATGGCGGCGACACCGTCGATCATGCCCTCATCCATGCAGATGTCGATGACGTTTGCGCCGTTTTCAACCTGTTGCCGAGCGACGCTGACGGCCTCTTCAAACTTGCCGTCTTTGATGAGCTTGGCAAACTTGGGCGAGCCCGCCACGTTGGTTCGCTCGCCCAGCAGGATGAAGACGCCGGGCTGCTGGGTGAAGGGCTGCGAGCCGGAGAGGCGCAGGGGTTTTACGGGCCGCGCGGAGGCTGCAAATGCGGTGACGGTATCGCAAGGAACGGAGGTCACTAGAAGGTTCCCAGCTCTCGCGGGGCTTTGTCGGCGAGCGCGCCGGCGATGGCGGCTATGTGCTCCGGCGTGTTGCCGCAGCAGCCGCCGGCGATGTTGATGAGACCGCCGCGGGCGAAGTCGCCGAGGTATCGCGCCATGTCGCTCGGCCCGAGGTCGAAGCCCGTCTCCGATAGCGGGTTGGGCAGACCGGCGTTGGGGTAGCAGGAGATGGCGACGTCTGCCTTGGCGGAGAGCTCGGCCAGAAAGGGGTACATAAGATCGGGACCAAGCGAGCAGTTAAGGCCGACGGAGAGTGGCTTCACATGCTGCACGGCGTTCCAGAAGGCCTCAATGGTCTGCGCGGAGATCAGTGTCTCGCCGCCGCGGCCTACCGCCGCCGAGATCATCACGGGGAGCTCCTTGCCATCTTCGTCAAAGACCTCACGAATGGCGACCAGGGCTGCCTTGGCGTTGAGCGAGTCGAAGATGGTCTCGACCAGGAGCAGATCAGAGCCGCCGGCGATGAGCGCGCGCACCTGATGCTTGTACGCGAGCCGTACCTGATCGAAGGTGACGACGCGGAAGCCGGCATCGTCCGCATCGGGCGAGTTCGAGAGCGAGACGGTCATGGGACCGATGGCACCGGCGACAAAGCGCTGGCGCGAGGTCTGGTCGCCGACACGATCGGCCCACTCCCGGCACTGTCGCGCGGAGGTCTCGTTGATGTCCCAGGCCAGGGTGTTCAGGTGCTGATCTTCAATGATCTTCTGGTAGAAGGCAGGATCTTTGCGGCCGCCGTGCTCGCGCGGATCGTCCACAAAGAACTCACTTTGCGTGATGCTGGTGGCGCCGAAGGTGTTGGTCTCGATGATGTCCGCACCCGCTTCGAGAAAGCGGCGATGGATGTCACAGATCATCTCCGGTTGCGTCAACGAGAAGAGATCCCCGTTGTTCAGCATGTCCTTGGTGGCGTCTTTGAAGCGTTCGCCTCGAATAGCGGCTTCCGTCATGCCATAGGTGCGAATGGTTGTACCCATGGCCCCATCGATGATGGCGATCCGGTGTTGGAGGATCTTGTAGAGCGGATGATCTGCGATGGAGGTCATGGTCCCGACTGTCTAGAGCATGACCCGCGACGTGCTTCAGCCTCGCAAAGTCCCGGATCGCTGCCTACGCCATTATAGCGAGGTACAGGATGGATTCTCTGCGGCGTGATAGGGGCTCGGCGCGAAGCGGGTCTCACGTGGCCACGACCTGAGTCTTTGGAGAATCAGGTCGTCTCGGGGTAAGGGCGGCGCGCCGACAACCGTTAGGTGATGGTCTCCCGGGATGCACCAAGGGTGAGTTGCGTCAGGGTGGAGACCTTCTTCTGTCTCGGCTCCCAGACGGGGTACATGAGCTCTGGCATGGGGCTAGTCTTGAAGATCTTTCGCGTCTGCGCGGCGATCCAGCGTGCAGAACTCTTTGCCTTCTTGCGTCGAGCACTATCGGTCGAGATGCCGGTGCCGGCGTACATCTGGCGGTAGAGCTTGGAGAGCAGCATGAAGGCGACGCGCGACTTGAGGCTCTTGACGCAACCGGAGCGCTGCCAGATGGAGCCGAGATCGTAGAAGCGATCCCACACGCCCTGAGTGCGATCCTTGATCTCTTCAGCGCTCATGCTGGGGTGCGGCGTGAACATCTTCGGTCGGATCGCTGTGGGGATGAGCCAATAGCGTGTGATCGGTGTGCCTTCAACCAGGGTGGGATTGGCGGCCTGCTCCTTCTCCCAGCGGGCGAAGTCCACGGTGCCAGGAAAGGGCGTCATCATGACGAACTGCGCGAAGGTGACGCCTGCTTTAAGCGCCACGTCGACGGTGGCTTTGAAGGTGCTGGGCTTATCGGTCGGAAGGCCGAAGATGAACGAGCCGAGCACGTGAACGCCGTGTTTGCGGAACGTCTGAAGCTGCTCGACGAGCCGATCGCCGGAGTAGTTGAAGTCCTTGTAGACGGCCTTCAAGCCCTCTGGAGTCACAGCCTCAACGCCTACCAGCGCGCCCTTGATGTTGGCCCGGCGCATGGCGTCGAGGTACTCCGTGTCTTCAGCGGACTCCATGGTGATCTGGGTGAAGAACACCATATCCTTCGGCAGCTTGGCGAGCTCCGCCATCAGCGAGAAGCGTTCGGCGCGGATCTGCATCAGCGACTCGACCTTTTCGTGATTGTTCTGCTCTCGTGCGAGGCGAAGGTCGGTCAGGGTGACAGGATAGAAGTTGTCGTCAGCGAGCGCGATGAAGCGGAAGCCGAGTCGCCTGAGATCGATGATCTCGTCGATCACCTTCTCGAAGCTGCGCTGCCGCGGCTTTTGTCCGTCGGTGCGCCAGACCGAGCAGAACGAGCAGTGCTTGGGGCAGCCGCGAATGGTCTGGACCGAGGCCCACATGTACTTGTCGGTGTCCATGAGGTCCCAGCGCGCCGCCAGGAACTCCTCTCCTTCGATCTTGCCGCCGTCGTAGATTCGCCCTGCACGCCCGGCCTGAACGTCCAGCAGAACCTTGCCCCAGGCCACATCGCCATCGCCCTTGACGACCACATCGGCACAACCGCGTTCGAAGGGTTCTTCGGGGAAGAGCGTAGCGTGGATGCCGCCATAGACTACGGTCGCGCCGCGCTCCCGAGCGATCTTGCCAACCTGGTAGCCTCTGAGCGCGTTGCCCGTGTGCACGCTGATGCCGACGACATCGCCAGCAGCGATCGTCTCAGGATCGAGCTGCTCGATCGACTCGTCGACGAGCACGGGATCTCCCATGGAGCGAGGTGTAGCGGCAGCAAGGACGAACAGCCAGCGGGGCGTGATGACCGCCGTGCCGAAGGAGTTATCACTGGGATTGATCAGGTGAACGCGCACAGAACTGGAGCCCCTTACTTGCAAGTCAGTCTCTGGGCCTCCATTTGGAGGAGCCTCCCAGAGAGAAAGGAGCTGCATCGACCTTCCCGGTGGAAGACGATGCGAGAAGCATGCGTTAGGCGTGCTCTCGTGCTGGTTGTCTTGCTGTCAATCCGCTAGGGACCGGAACGTACACAGCGGGTGGAGCAATGCTAGCTGATATTCCAAATGCTCGTCGTCCCATTTTGGCGCTCAAGAGTAACCCAACGCATGATCACCAGGCACGCGACCATTTTGGACCGGTCTTCGTTTCGTCCCGCAGGCGCGCGTCGATGCCTGCGGTGTGCTCGATCAGGCGGCCGAAGAGCCAGATGAGATCTGAGAGCCGATTGAGATAAGCGAGCGTGTCTGCATTGACTTCTTCGTCAGACTCCTGGAGGCGAACCACGTTGCGTTCTACTCGCCGGCAGGTAGTACGGGCAATGTCGTACGCGGCTGATTCTGAGTGCACGCCGGGCAGCGACCAGTCCGAGAGAATGCCATCGACCGCTTCGATCTGGTAAACAAGATTGGTCAGAAAATTGACGTCCTCTGCCTTGAGAGGAGAGGGTGCCTTGCTGTCCGATGCGGTTGCCAGCGCGGCGCCTACACGAAAGAGCGTGCGCTGGATGGTCTCGGTCCAGGCTTGGACCTCGGGATGGGTGCAGATGCTTCTCGCAAAGCCGAGAGCCGAGTTCAGTTCGTCGACCGAACCGTAGGCCTCCACGCGAAGCGAGCCTTTGGAGATGCGGACGTCGCCGATCAGGCCTGTTTCGCCGGTGTCGCCTCGTTTGGTTGCGATGCTCATGCTTGATCTCCTGGATGGGGTTTGCGCGGCAACGGCGGGCTTCGAGGATCGAGAGAAGCGTGCGCGAGTTGCTCGAAGATTGGATGGTTGCTGACCGAACAGCGGAATGCCTCTTCAATCATGGACTGGCTTAGCAGGCGTTGCGATGGGCCATACAGCATGGGTGCCGATGGACGCATCAGGATCACGTTAGGAAAGTTTCCAGTAATGAGATGAAGGTCGTGGAGCGACGCGAGGATGGTCAGGCCACCCTCCCGCAAGGATCGCAGCAGATCCAGCAGTTCCACCTGCCGGCCGATGTCGAGGTTCTGCGTCGGCTCGTCGAGCAGCAGTAGACGCGGCTGCTGCGCGAGACCCAAAGCGATCTTGACCCTCTGCCGCTCCCCGCCGCTGAGCTCGTTGAAGACGCGGTGACGAAGGCTGGTGGTGCTGGTGAGGTCAAGCGCACGATCCACCTGGCGCTTGTCGGCCGCGCGCAGGCCGCCAAGCAGTGACAGGTAAGGCGTGCGACCCTGCTCCACAATCTGCTGCACTGTGTAGTCGAAGGGCACCTCGAGTTGCTGAGGAACCAGCGCGATCTGCCGCGCGGCCTCCCGGGTGGAGAGCCGCCCGAGTGGCTGCGACCCGAGTTCGACCGTGCCGGATGCGGGCTGCAGCACTCCGGAGATCAGACGAAGCAGCGTCGTCTTGCCGACACCATTCGGACCGATCAAAGCAGTCGCCGAACCTGCCTCAAGCGAGAGGTTCACGTCACGCAGGATCTCGCGGCCGGCATAGCGGAAGCTGACGTCGCGGAGCTGCAGCAAAGGCGCGCTCACAGCAGGGACTCCGGCCGAGGACGCCGCAGCAGATACAGAAAGAAGGGCCCCCCGACGATTGCCATGAGGATGCCGACGGGGATCTCCGTCGGGGCGAGCACGGTTCTGGCCAGCGTGTCCGCGAGCACGAGGAAGATGGCCCCCGCAAGCGCCGTCACCGGCAGCAGCCGGACCTGGTCGGGCCCAAGCAGGAGCCGGCTGATGTGCGGAATGATGAGGCCGGCAAAGCTGATGAGGCCGCCAAGCGCAACTGCCGTCGCGGTCAGCAGCGAGCCGATGAGGATGATGCCGATGCGGGTCTGCTCCACATTCAAGCCCAGCTGATGAGCGTATTCATCGCCCAGGGCGAGGGTATTCAGACGCCGGGTCAAGGGAAGCGCAGCCAGACCGCCGAGGATCAGCGCGGTCGCAGCGACGGTGAGCTCACCCCAGCTTGGCGTGGAGATCACCCCGCGCAGCCAGGACAGCAGGATCCGCGTGCCGCTGCCGGAGGAGCGGTCCAGCACCTCGAAGAAGTAGGTGCAGTTGGTCAGGATGGTGCTGATGGCAAAGCCCGCGAGCAGCAGCGTGACGACGTTGGTGCGGCCCCTGGAACGAGCCAGCAGGTAGACCAACACCATGGTGGCAACCGAGCCGCCGAAGGCAAGCACAGCCGTCATACTCAGGCCGAAGAGCGAGCTCTGCGAGAAGAGAAAGATTCCCAGGCAGGCGCCCAGAACCGCTCCGCCGGAGGCGCCGATGACGTAGGGGTCGGCCATAGGGTTG
>CAXSEC010000132.1:0-10396 GCA_964236325.1 uncultured Acidobacteriaceae bacterium
CCCCCTCTCGGGCACGCCAACATCCGTGCCGCAGTCGCCGCCTCACGAGTCGCACGCCCAGGTAGCGGCTACGCTAAGTTACGGCCCGGGTGGCCAGGGCTTTGACGGAAGCCAGACCACCGCGTCCGGGCCTGGCAGCTCGACCGCTCCTGCTGCAACAGGCAGCGTCCTTCCAGCATCGAGTCCGCCGCCGGCGCCTCCATCAACCAGACCTGGCGCCGCTGCTTCCCCGGCATCGCCTGCGTCTGCACCTGCTCCGCCACCTCTTGCCACCGTCAAGGCGCCCGATCCCGTCAACGACAAGCTCGCCGACCATGAGGTCGCGCAGTCACCGCTTCCTCCGCCTGCACCGGGGCCGCGCACCATCGCACATCGTGTCGGCCACTTCTTCCGCCATATCTTCGGCGGTCACTAACCCGGCTGCGGCTGCGGTGCTGGGCTACAATCAGAGCGTCACTGACGTCTGTGCTCCGTGCACAGCGCAACATCCGGCGACTGGCTGACGGCAGCAAGGACGCACGCAGCCCTCGCCCCAAGCTGGCCATCGCAGCGCGATCCAACCTTCGTTCCACCTGAGGATTTTCTATGTCGATTCCTGCTACGCAGATGCGCCCGGGCATGGTCATCAAGTTCAAAGATGACCTCCATCTCGTCTTTTCGGTGGAGCATCGCACCCCCGGCAACCTGCGAGCCTTCATCCAGGCCAAGCTGCGCAACATCCGCACCGGCTCCATGTTCGTAGAGCGCTTCCGATCACCCGATCCCATCGACCGCGTCCACGTGGACGAGATCAAGATGGAATTCCTCTACAACGATGGCGACGAGTACTACTTTATGGATGACAAGTTCGAGCAGACCATGCTCAAACGCGACACGCTCGGAGATGCCGTCGAGTTCCTGCTGCCGAATCTCACCATCGGGGTCAGCTTTCATGACGGCAAGGCAGTCGGCATCGAGCTTCCCACCGTGGTCGAGATGACGGTCGTCGAGACCGAACCGGGCATCAAGAGCGCCACCGCCTCAAGCGTTACCAAGCCCGCAAAGACCGAGACCGGCCTCGTCGTGCAGGTGCCGCCCTTCATCAACGAAGGCGAGAAGATCCGTGTCGACACAGCAGAAGGCGCCTACATGAGCCGTGCCTGAACACACCAAGTCACAAACGGACCGATCAAAACCGCATACACGCACGAAGGGCGAGTCTCCAAGACTCGCCCTTTCGCTTGCCCGCCACCTTTAGAAGCGGAAGTACACACCCGCAGAAGGCTCGACCGTCGCAACCCACGCGCGCGAACTCACCAGCGGGTTATAGAAGTTCGGTGCACGATAGAACAAGCTGCGGCCCTGAACCTTGAATCCCAGATGCGGGTTCTTCGTCGGGAGGTCGAGACCTGCCTCCAGCAGACCCGCGCCACGCCATTGATTCGCCACCGTGCCGCCCGCGGGATCAAAGTCGATCGCTCCGCCACCAACGCCTACAAACGGCTGCAGCTTGCGGAAGTGTGGATGAAACAGGTATGCCGCCGTCGCCTCATGGTTGTAGCTCTTCACCTGCGCCGTGGCGGTCGGCCCAACGTACACCTGCGAATACTTCGAATAGCCATAGTTGAACTCAACGCCTGCCCACGCGAAGGGATGCTCGCGCATCGTGAACAGAAACCCGGTCGTATCTGTCGTCTCCTGCACACTATCCGAGCCATTCGTCAGGCTCTTGGTGAAGGGACTGATCGCACTCACACCCAGATCGACGTTGTGCAGCTTGTAGAACTGCCCGTGCGCCGCAAGGGCGGAGGTGGCAAGAAAGGCGGACGAGATAAACCGAACGGCTGATGATGACATGTGGAACATCTCCTGAGGGCTTGCGAAGACACCTCGGCGCGTAGGCACAACGCTGGTAAGACCGTGTCTTCGGAGTGGATGGATGGACGCGGACATAGACCGGCGCGTCGCTGCTGCTGCAAACTTAAAGGTAATTTCCTTCACTTGAACTGACGCTCGCATCGCAAGGTGAGGTTGTTTGCAAATGCCTCTGGAGCAACACTTAACCTCGATGCTGTCCACGTATTACCACTTTACCTTGCTCGGTTGCTCTGGCTCTGAGAGACTTAACTCTCATGGTGCAGCACACGTTGGTTAAGGGACGCGTTCAGGGCGTCGGCTTCCGTTGGTTCGTTCATCGCGAAGCCGCCGAGATCGGCCTCCACGGCTGGGTCCGCAACACCGACTCCGGCCACGTTGAGATCGTCGCTAGCGGCACCGAAGAACAGCTCGCCGAGCTGCGGCAGGCGCTGGAAAAAGGATCCCGCGGCAGCCGCGTAGACTCGGTAGTGCAGCACGACCTCGCTGACACCGAGGCCGCCAGCCTCGGCCCGTTCACAATCGAAGGAGCATGGTAGATCCGATGTCGAAAGCATTCAACTGCGAGGCACTCAAACCCCTCATCCGCACCGTTCCTGACTTCCCCAAGCCCGGCATTCTCTTCTATGACATCACCACTCTGCTGAAAGATAAGACCGGAATGGCGCAGCTCATCGACTCCTTTGCTGCCTACTACATCGGCAAGGAGATCGATCTCGTCCTCGGCATCGAGGCTCGCGGCTTCATCTTCGGCCCCGCCCTCGCCTATCGCCTGAACGCCGGCTTCGTCCCCGTCCGCAAGCCCAGGAAGTTGCCCGCCCCGACCGCCAGGGTCAGCTACGACCTCGAGTACGGCACCGACTCGCTTGAAATCCACCTCGACGCCATTCAGCCCGGCCAGCGCGTCGTCATCGTCGACGACCTGCTCGCCACCGGCGGCACCATGGAGGCCACCGTCCAGCTCGTCCGCCAACTCGGCGGCCAGATCGCCGGCCTCGCCTTCGCCATCGAGCTCGACTTCCTCAAAGGCCGTGCCAAATTCCCCGAGTACGACGTATTTAGCCTATTGCACTACGACGAGTAGCCGGTAAGCTGGTTCCGTATTTGGAGCCTTTGCATGCCTCGTCCACTTTGGATTGCTTTCCTCTTATTTAATCTGCCCTGTGTCCGTCTGATCGCTCAGTCCGCACCGGACCTTCTCGCGCGGTTGAGCGCTGCGGCTCAGATCTCCGACCTGTCTGACGCCACACTTAAGCCCTGGCACCTGAAGGTCGAGTTCGACCTCCTCGATGCGAAAGGGGCCGTTCGCGAACATGGAGCGCTTGAGGAATGGTGGGCGGCCCCTGATCGATTCCGTATCACGGTGACATCGCCCAGCTACACCGCAACAGAGACACGCCAGGGGGATAAGGCTTTCCAAACCATCGGACAGCTGCGTCGGCCAGAGCTTGACGAGCTGATCGTCGCGCAGGTCGATGACCCGCTCCGAGAATCTCGAACCTGAAGGGCGTCTCCCCGGTGTTCGAAAAGAAAGCCTTCGGTAAGGTCGATCTCGACTGCATCATGCCCGCACCTTCCGGCGACCGGACGCACCCCTGGCTTGGCCTATACACGACGTATTGCTTTGATCCCGGCAAGCCCGATCTGCGGATCGTCATCCGGTATCGCGACCAATTCATTGTTCGCAACAGGGTAGCCCGCTTTCAGGATCATGACATCGCGCTCGATCTAAACGTCCTGGACGCCGGTAAGGTTGTTCTCAAATCGCACGTGGCAGAACTCCGCACCTATACTCCCGGTGAGCACGACTTTGATCCGACCCCCGAGCAACAAGCCGTCGCCATGCCGGCGCCTATGGGTTCCGCCGTCATGGCTGGCGCACTTGTCTCAAAGGTCACCCCGACCTATCCGCTGCAGGCGAGACAGGAGCACATCAGTGGTGTCGTCGTGCTGCACGCGATCATCGGCAAAGACGGCCATGTGAAGGAAGTTTCACCGATCCGGTCTCCTGACAAGCGGCTGACAGCCGCCGCAATGGATGCCGTGAGGCAGTGGACCTACAAGCCATACCTCCTTGAAGGCGAACCGACAGAAGTTGAAACCACCGTCACGGTCAACTTCAATATGGGGTAGGGCGTATCCCTACAAAGACCAGCTGGAAACCTTCTCGTCCCTTCGGCATCGAAAAGCCAACCCCCACCTTGGAGACTCCATGATCGCCACCAACGGCTACGCCGCCCAGTCCGCCACGTCCGCACCAGCCCCGTTCGCCTACGAGCATCGCGAGCCCGGCCCCAACGACATCCTGCTCGACATCCACTTCTGCGGCATCTGCCACTCCGACATCCACCAGGCTCGCAACGAATGGAAGAATGCCCTGTACCCCATGGTGCCCGGCCATGAGATCGTCGGCACCGTGGCCCGCGTCGGCGCCAGCGTCAAGAAGTTCAAGGTCGGCGACACCGCGGCCGTCGGCTGCATGGTCGATAGCTGTCGCGAATGCGCCTCCTGCACCGCCGGCGAAGAGCAGTACTGCGATCGCCACGCCACCGTCTTTACCTACAACAGCAAGGATAGGCAGGGCAACCTCACCTTTGGCGGCTACAGCAACCACATCGTGCTCGATGAAGCCTTCGCCCTCACCGTGCCCTCCAACCTCGATCCCGCGGCCACGGCCCCGCTGCTCTGCGCCGGCATTACCACCTACAGCCCGCTCAAGCACTGGAACGCCGGCCCAGGCAAAAAGATCGGTGTGGTCGGCCTGGGCGGTCTCGGCCACATGGCTCTCAAGTTCTCCCGTGCCTTTGGCGCCGAGACCGTCATGTTCACCACGTCTCCCGGCAAGATCGAGGACGCCAAGAAGCTTGGCGCGGACACGGTCGTTCTCACCAAAGAAGCGGGCTGGGACGCCCCGCACCATCGCAGCTTTGACTTCATCCTCGATTGCGTCTCTGCCGACCACGACATCACCCCCTACCTCGGCCTGCTCAAGCGAGACGGCACCTACTGCACCGTTGGCGTGCCTGAGGCACCCATCCAGATCAGCGCCTTTGCGGTCATCGGCGCTCGCACCAATGTCACCGGATCGGCCATCGGCGGCATCCGCGAAACGCAGGAGATGCTCGACTTCTGCGGCAAGCACAACATCGTCTCCGACATCGAGATGACCAGCTTCGAGCAGCTCGAGCGGGCGTGGGATCGCGTTGTCAGCAGCGACGTCAAGTATCGCTTCGTTCTCGATTGCCAGGCCCTGCCGCGCTAAAGCTGGCCTCCCTATCCTCGTGGCGTGCCGTCCTCCGCGGCGGCGCGCTCCGTGCATCCAATCCGTACAGGAGATTCCCACGTCATGATCCAATCCAAGGGCTACGCCGCCCAGAGCCCCACCTCGCCGCTCACCCCCTTCAGCTTCGAACGCCGCGAGCCCGGCCCGCAAGACGTCGTCGTCGAGATCGCCTACAGCGGCATCTGCCACTCCGACATCCACCAGGTTCGCGATGAGTGGGGCGGGTCCATGTACCCCATGGTCCCCGGCCACGAGATCGTCGGCAAAGTTACCGCCATCGGCTCCGATGTCAAGAAGTTCAAGGTCGGCGACCTCGCCGCCGTCGGTGTCACGGTCGAGACCTGCATGCAATGCGACAACTGTCTTGCCGGAGCCGAACCCTACTGCCAAAAGGGCATGGTCGGCACCTACAACGCCAAGACCTACACCGGCGAAATGACCTTCGGCGGCTACGCCAACAACATCGTAGCCCCCGAGCACTACGTCTACTCCGTCTCTCCCAAGCTCGACCTCGCCGCGACCGCGCCCCTGCTCTGCGCCGGCATCACCACCTGGTCGCCGCTCAAGCACTGGAAGGTCGGCCCCGGCAAAAAGGTCGGCGTCGTCGGTCTTGGCGGCCTCGGCCACATGGCGCTCAAGTTCGCCCACTCCCTCGGCGCGCACGTCACCCAGTTCACCACCTCAGAGAACAAGGTGGCCGATGCCAAACGACTCGGCGCCGATGAAGTCATCATCTCCAAGGACTCGTCCCAGATGGACAAAGTCAAGGGCTCCTTCGACTTCATCCTCGACTGCGTCTCTGCCGAGCACGACATCAACGCCTATCTCAACCTGCTCCGGCTCGATGGCACCATCTGCCTCGTCGGCCTGCCGCCCGCCGGCATCCAGGTCAGCTCGTTTGGCATCGTCACCAACCGCCACTCCCTCTCCGGCTCCATGATCGGCGGCATGCAGGAGACCCAGGAGATGCTCGACTACTGCGCCGAGCACAACATCGTCTCTGACATCGAACTGGTCGGCGTCAAGGAGCTTGAGCAGGCGTACGAGCGTGTCCTCAAGGCCGACGTCAAGTACCGCTTCGTGATCGACATGAAGTCGCTCGACGCCTAGACCGCCAGCCTCAGCCAAGAGAGAGGTCAGCCGTCTGGCTGACCTCTCTCTATTTCCACCTCTGAACTTTACGCAAACAGCGTAAACATAGGCCCCGGCACCGCCAGCGAGCTCACTGGTCCCGTCAGACGGCCCGATCCACCGTCCCTTCGGAAGACCGTCACCCCACCCGCCGCCTGGTTTCCGCACAGCAGCCAGTCGCCCGTCGGATCAAGCGTGAAATGGCGCGGCATCCTTCCACCGCAAGCGATCCGTTGCACCAACGTAAGCGCCCCCGTGGTCGCATCAATGGCAAACACCACCAGCGAGTCCTCGCCGCGGTTGCTCGCGTATAGGAAGTATCCATTCGCCGAGATCGCCACCTCCGCCGCTGTGTTCTTGCCTGCCGGAAACTCCGCCGCCACCGTCGTGACCGGCGGCCCCGCCAGCGTTAGCAGCGCTTGCGGATTCGCCCCATGCGTCGCCGTCCAAAGATAGTGGTCGATCGTCGAGTCAAGCTCGTTCACGCCGTACACCCATCGCTGGTTCGGATGAAAGGCGACATGCCGCGGCCCAGATCCCGGCCGGTTGTTCGAGAAAAGATGCGGCTCATCGGTGTCCAGCTTTCCTGGCTCGCCATCAATCTCGAAGATCGAAATCCGATCATGCCCCAGATCGCACACCACCATAAACCGGTTGTCCGGCGAGATCGTCGCACAGTGCGGATGCGGCCCATCCTGCCGCGCCGCCATCGGTCCATTGACGCCATAGCGCGTCGCATCCTTGTAGCTCACCTGGTCCACCGGATTACTGAGCGTGCCATCCGCCTGGATCCGGTAGCTGCTCACGCCACCACCCATATAGTTCGCCGTGAACGCCGCATGGCCCGTCGCATCGATCGAGAGATAGCATGGCCCGGCCGTCCCTGAACTCACCTGCCCCGTCCGTCGCAGATCCCCCGTCTGCGGCTCGATGACAAAGCTGCTGACAGACCCATCCCCCGCTTCGCCCACCGCATACAGCATCCGCTTCGCCGATGCCGGTCCCAGCGCCAGAAATGACGGCTGCTCCGTCTCCATCACCAGCCCCAGCTGCGTCAGCTCGCCGGTCGTCGCATTGAACGTCGCCCGGTAGATCCCCTTCGCCTGCCCCTTGGAGGTATCCGTCCCGAAGTACACCCGATACGTCGGCAAAGCCGTCAGCTTTGGCCGCCGAAACGGCGCTGCAAACGCCCGGCTCCCAGCCGCGGCCAGTGCCCCCAGCGAGACCAGAAACCCGCGCCGCGTCGCCATCTACAGCTTCACCTTGTCGTTCTCGTTCGGCTTGGGAGCGCCGGCATACGTCCGCGTCGGAGGATCGCCGGGAAGCTCGCCCAGATACGTCTCCGGCTTCACGTCGTCGTTGATGATCGGCAGCGTCGGGAGATTCGAGGTCCGCCCAGCCTCCCGCACCACCGCCTCCGCATGCTCCAGCACCTCGTCGACCGTCATCGTGTACAGATCGCGACCGTTGTCGTACCCGCTCTCAATCGCCTGCTTCAAATAACGCCCAGCCGCCTGCGCCGCCAGATAGTCCGTGATGACCTTCCCATTGCGCCGCTTCTGCTCCACCCAAGCCGTGTTCGGCATCGCGATATACAGGTTGCGCCCATTCACCGCAAACCGAATATCGGTCGCATCCGCATGGCGCGTCGCAATCGCAACGATTGTGCCCTTCCACGTGCAGTGCAGGCTCTCGCCCGTCCATCGGTCCGCTACCGTAAAGTCTTCATACATACGGCGATCTTAGCCGAGCGGCATAGCCCCGGCAAGACGAACCCTCGCACCGCGGTCCTCTCTCAAGCAGCCCGCTCCGTCCTTCCGCATCACCGTCCCGGCCAGTGCGCCATCGCGAACGCCACCACCTGCTCCAGCTGCGCCGGCGTTGACCCGCCCGCCGCCTGCACCGACATCCCCGTCGCCAACGACATAACAAACTCCGCCAGGGCCGCCGCATCCTCGGTCCGCGGCAGATCCCCCTCCCGCTGCGCCCGCTCCAGACGCCCTCGCAGCAACTCCGTCCCCTGCTGCCGCAGCGCCGTCAGCTCATCCCGCAGCTCCTGCGTGTCGGCGCTTCCCGTTAGCGCACCCTGCACCAGGAAGCACACCATCGGCTCGCCCGGCTTCGGCGCCAGACCACGGGCCAGCCGCAGACACGCCTCCACCGCCTCGCGCGCCGTCGGCCGGTTCAGAGCCTCTTCATACGTCGCCGCGTTCATGGCCGAATACGCGACCACAGCCTCGCGAAACAGGTCCACCTTGTCCCCAAAGGTCGCGTACAGCGTCGGTTTGCTCATCCCCGTGGCCGCGGTCAGATTCGTGTACGTCGTCCCATCAAATCCATGCTTCCAGAACACCAGCATCGCGGCCTGAAGAGCCACAGATCGGTCGAACCCGCGCGGTCGCCCGGGTCCCCGCCGCTCATCAATCGTTAGTGCCGGCGTTGCTACTGCCGGGGTCGCGAGTTCTCTTGCGCTTTCCATGGGCATTAGACGCCTCCTCTCAGCCGCCGGACGCAGTTTCCTACCGCTACGTAAAATAACCTGCATCCCAGTCAGGCATCTCGCATCTTTACTGTACGGTAGGAAATTACGCGGCGCATCCGAGCCGCTTCTTCTCGCCGACCTTCGCACTCAGGAGAAATATATGAGCCAAGTCAGTCCCAGCACCCTCGGTACCGCCGTCATCACCGGCGCCTCCTCCGGCATCGGCAAGGTCTATGCCGACCGTCTCGCCGCCCGCGGCTACGATCTTCTGCTCGTCGCCCGCCGTGCGGACCGCCTGCAGGCCATCGCCGCCGACTTGCAATCGCGCTTCCCCATCCGCGTCGAAGTCCTGCTCGCCGACCTCGCGCAGCCAGCCGGCCTCGCCGCCGCCGTCCAGAAGATCGCCGCCCATCCATCGATCACCTTCCTGGTGAATAACGCGGGCACCTCCGGTACCGGGCCGCTCGCGCAAACCTCTCCCGAGACCCTGACCACCATGGTTGCGCTCAACATTACCGCGCTCTCCGCGCTCACCATGGCAGTCCTTCCCGGCTTCACGCAGCGCCATGCCGGAACCATCGTCAACATCGGCTCCGTCGTCGGCTTCGCGCCCTATGCTCTGGTCCCCATCTACGGGCCGACCAAGGCCTACGTCCTGAACTTCACGCAGGTGCTGCAGCAGCAGCTTGCCGATACTGGCATTCGCGTCCAGCTCGTCGCCCCTGCCGCCACCGTCTCGGAGATCTGGGAGTCCGTCGGCGTTCCTCTCTCCACGCTTGACCCGGCCACGGTCATGACCACGGAAGACTGCGTCGACGCCGCGCTCAGCGGCCTCGATCGCGGCGAACGCATCACCGTGCCCCCGGTGCACGACGAATCGCTTCTGCAAAACTTCGAGGCGGCCGCCACCGCCCTCATCAACGCCACGCAGACCGGTCAGCCCGCACCACGCTACGGTCTCCCTGCAAAGGATCTGGTCCTGACCGCCCAGTAGAAGCCGCGCATGCCTGCGTGCCCAAAGACGCTTCGTCCGTCCTCGGACACGCAGGCATCGTTCGACCCAGCCCTCCCGAAGCAAAGCGCGGCGTTATCATGGGGACACTTTGACCCCCTCAACCGGACCTGCTTACCTCCTGCGCATGCTGTGCCTGGCCACGATCCTTGCCGCGGGCGGAGCGCTTGTAGGAGGCCTGGCCGCCGCCGCGCAGGCACCCGCCGTCGCGCAGGCACCCGCCGCCACCGAGTACCGCCTCTCCTTCCCCGACGCGGTCCATCACGTCATGCAGGTGGAAGCCACCTTCCACACCGCGCCGCAACAGCCGCTGCGCCTGCAGATGAGCCGCTCGTCGCCGGGTCGCTATGCGGCCTTCGAGTTCGCGTCCAACGTCTTCAAGGAACACTTCACCGATGGCGCCGGCAAGCCTCTCACCGTCACCAAACCCGACCCACGTTCGTGGTCCGTGGCCAGCGATGACGACACGGTACATGTGACCTACCAGCTCTTTGGCGACAAAGTCGACGGAACCTTTCTGGCCGTCGACCTGACCCATGCGCACATCAACTTCCCTGCCACCGTCATGTGGGCGCAGGGCTTCGATGACCTCCCCGTCCGTGTCACCTTCGCGCTCCCCGCAAACTCCGACTGG
>CAXSEC010000133.1:0-10372 GCA_964236325.1 uncultured Acidobacteriaceae bacterium
AACTCCTCCTCGAAGCCTGCCTCGAAGTCATGAAGACCGGCGCCGTCCTCGGCATTCAGGACATGGGCGCCGCCGGCCTCACCTGCTCCACCTGCGAGATGGGCGCCAAGGGCGAGCTCGGCGTCTCGATCGAGCTCGACCGTGTCCCCCAACGCGAATCCGGCATGACCGCCTACGAAATCATGCTGTCCGAATCCCAGGAGCGCATGCTCCTCGTCGCACAGAAAGGCCGTGAGCAGGAAGTTCTCGACGTCTTCGCCAAGTGGGGCCTCGACTGCGCCGAAGTCGGCATCGTCACCGCCGACGACATCATGCGCGTCCACCATCACGGCGCTCTCATCGCCGAGATCCCCAACAAGGCCCTCACCGACAACGCCCCCGTCTACCACCGGCCCGTCGGCACCTGGACCCCGCCCGTCCCGCGCGACCCGCAGGCCCACGTACTCGCAGAGTTACAAAAGCCTCGCGACTACACCGCCGACCTGCTCCAGCTCCTCGCCAGCCCCAACATCTGCGACAAGCGCTACATCTACGAGCAGTTCGACTCCATGGTCCAGACCAACACCGTCCAGGGCCCCGGCTTCGAAGCCGGCGTCCTCCGCATCAAGGGCACTGGCCCCACCGCAGCTTCCTCCCCGCAGTCCGCGTCCGCAGTGCAGGCGTCATCTCGACCGGAGCGCAGCGCAGTGGAAGAACCTGCTTCATGGACCCCCCAAACACCGCCGTCATCTCGACCGGAGTCGGCGCGCAGCGTAGACGGAGTAGAGAGACCCCCGCATTCTGACCGGAGCGCCACCCCCGCTCAGGACGCCCCCACCACCCTCGCCGAAAAAGTAGCCGTCTCCTTCGGCCTCGACCCCCTCGCCGCCGACCACACCGTCCTCGGCCAGATCGCCAACTTCATCACCGGCTCCACCCCCGAAGCCGTCGCTACCGCACAGACCGGCAACGAAGACGCCGCCAACCCCGTCGTCGCCCCTGATGCCCGCATCCACGAGTCCTTCGCTCAAAGCTCCCCCGGCCTGTCATCCCGACCGAAGTCGGAGCAGAGCGCAGACGAAGTGGAGAGACCCGCTCCTCCCGCCACCCCGCACCACGAGCGCGGCCTCGCCATGGCCCTCGCCGGCAACGGCCGCTGGTGCTTCCTCGACCCGAAACTCGGCGCCATGCACGCCGTCGCCGAAGCCGCTCGCAAGGTCGCCTGCACCGGCGCCATCCCCGTCGCCGCCACCAACTGCCTCAACTTCGGCAACCCGGAAAAACCCGAAATCATGGCCCAGCTCTCCGCCGCCATCGACGGCATCGCCGAAGCCTGCACCGCCCTCGGAACCCCCATCACCGGCGGCAACGTCAGCCTCTACAACGAGACCTCGGGCGTTGGCATCTATCCCACCCCCGTCATCGGCGTCGTCGGCCTCCTCGAAGATGTAACCAAAGCCGTTCCAAATAGCTTTGAGCGTGTCGGCGACCTCATCCTCTTTCTCTCGGCCATCCGCGGAGAAGACCGCAACGCCGAGCAGGATATGGGCGCAACGAGCTATGCCCAAAGCCGCAATCTCCCGCTCTGGGGCGCACCACCCGCCCTATCGCTCGTAGAAGAAGCCGCCCTGCACCAGGCTCTTCAAGCACTCGCCCAGAAAGGCCTGCTCGCCTCGGCCGCCGATCTCTCCGATGGCGGCACCGCCACCGCCCTCGCACGCGCCTGCTTCCGCAACAATCTCGGCGCCCGCATCTCCATGAAGTTGACCGAACCCAATCCCTTCGCCATGGCCGAACGCCTCTTCAGCGAGATCGGCTCCTCCGTCATCGCCACCTGCCGCCCATCTGACCTGAACGCCATCAGCGCCGCCCTCCAGGCCTTCCCGCTCGTCTGGGCGTTCCCCATCGGCGAAGTCACCGCAAGCGGCCTCGAAATCCGCGTCAACGAAGAACCCATCATCCACGCGTCCCTCGCCGACCTCCGGCACGCCTTCTCCAACACCCTCCCCTCCCAGCTAGCCGCGGAGGTCGTCACCGCATGATCGATCTTCGGCCCATGCAGAGTGCAGTAGCCAGCCTGACGGAGTCGCTCGCTCTCATCGATGAGCACCGCGAGCAGTCCTCCGAGCCTATGCGGCTGCTGATGCAGAGGGGACTCATCCAGGCCTTCGAATATACCTATTCACTCAGCATCCTCATGATGACGCGTTACCTCTCGGAGAGTGCCTCTTTGCCGGACAAACGGGATCTGGGATCGTTCGAGGAGTTGATCCGTGTCGCGGATGAGCATGAACTGCTTCTTTCGCCCTTCGCGAGCTGGAAGGCATACCGGAACGCCAGAAACCTCACCAGCCATACGTACGATCGCGTCAAAGCAGATACCGTGGCCGCCGTCGCACGGAGTTTCGATCGTGAAGCGCAATACCTGCTGGCGCAGCTTCGAAGAAGGGAGACTAAGTGAGCCGCTTCCCGATTACGGTTGAACCCGACGAAGCTCGTATCGTTCTTGAAGTGCTGCAAGCACGCATCCCGGATCGAGCTGTGTGGGCCTTTGGCTCGCGTACAAAAGATCGCGCAGGCCGACGCTCTGACCTCGATCTTGCAATCGGTGGCCCTGCACCCTTGCCCCTCGACCTCTACCTCGATCTGAAACAGGACTTCCTTGCATCCGATCTCCCTTACTTCGTCGATCTACTAGACATGTCCGACACAAGCTCCGACTTCAAGCGCATGATCGAACCCGACCTTGTTCCTATATCGCAGCTGCAGAGCTTCTTCGCAGACTCCAACGATCTCACCGACGACAACACCCCCTTCGACAAACTCCGCGAAGAGTGCGGCGTCATGGCCGTCTACAACCACTCCGACGCCGCCCGCATGACCTACTGGGGCCTCTACGCCCTCCAGCATCGCGGCCAGGAGTCCGCCGGCATCGCCGCCTCCGACGGCACCAACATCACCGATATGAAGGGCATGGGCCTCGTCTCCGAAATCTTCACCGACCCCGTCCTCCAGCGCCTGCCCGGCCACATCGCCATCGGCCACACCCGCTACTCCACCACCGGCGACTCCGCCCTCCTCAACGCCCAGCCCATCTCGGTCGAATCCACCAAGGGCCTGCTCGCCATCGCCCACAACGGCAATCTCGTCAACCTCGGCACCTCCAAAGCCCGCCTCGAGCGCGACGGCGCCGTCTTCTCCACCACCTCCGACTCCGAAATCATCGTGCAGCTCATCGCGCACTGCAAACAGAACACCCTCGTCGACTGCATCGCCGAAGCCCTCGCCGAGGTCGACGGTGCCTTCTCCATCGTCATGATGACCCGCAACCGCATCTTCGCCGCCCGCGACCCTCACGGCTTCCGCCCGCTGTCGATGGGCCGCATCGTAGGCGCCAACGGAGCGCCCGACACCTTCGTCTTCGCCTCCGAAACCTGCGCCTTCGACCTCCTCCACGCCAAGTACGAGCGCGACGTCGAGCCCGGCGAGCTCATCATGGTCTCCGAAGACGGCGTCACAAGCCGCCGCTACGCCCCGGAAACTACCCCCATCGCCTCCTGCATCTTTGAGCACGTCTACTTCGCCCGCCCTGACTCCCGCATCTACGGCCGGCCCGTCCAGCAGTCCCGCGACCAGATGGGCCGCCAGCTCGCCCGCGAGTCACCGGTTCCCGCAGACCTCGTCGTCCCCGTCCCCGACTCCGGCGTCACCGCCGCCATCGGCTACGCCGCCGAGTCCGGCATCCCCTTCAACTTCGGCCTCATTCGCAACCACTACGTCGGCCGCACCTTCATCCAGCCCGAGCAGCGCGTCCGCGACTTCGGCGTCCGCATGAAACTCAACCCCGTTCGCTCCCTGCTCGAAGGCAAGCGCGTCATCCTCATCGACGACTCCATCATCCGCGGCACCACCTCCCGCAAGATCGTTCGCATGTGCCGCGCCGCCGGCGCCGCCGAAGTCCACATGCGCATCTCCTGCCCACCCACCATCAGCCCCTGCTTCTACGGTGTCGACACCCCCTCGACCAAAGACCTCATCGCCGCCAACAACACCGTCGAGCAGATCCGCCAGTTCATCGAAGCCGACACCCTCGCCTACCTCTCGCTCCTCGGCCTCCCCCACTCCTGCACCACCGGCGAACCCGCCAAAGGCCTGTCCCCCGCCAGCTTCTGCACCGCCTGCTACACCGGCGACTACCCCACCCAATGGGTCGACGTCGAAGAGATCCTCCCCGCCACCGTCCACGCCTGAACCAAACTGGTTACAAATGCCGTGACCCTAAGGTCTCCCTCTTACCCGGAACGGCCTCGCCCGCTTCACGTCTTGCTTGTCACCCCGCAGAAACATGCTCCCCTACCGCGCACCTCTACCTCTCGACCCAACCCTGAGCGAGAACGAAGCACCAGTGGATTGCTCCCCGCAGTCCCTCCTAGCGGCGCAAGCCTCTCTCCCAAGCACCCTCCTCAGGAACCTGCACTCCCCTCGCGGTGTCTAAACAGACATGCCACCCAAAGCCCGCGTCGTTACCACGCTCCTCCTCGCGGCCATCACCCTTGAACCCCCACCCGCTCGTCCCCAAAACGTCCCGGTAACCCCGTCCGAAGACCGGAGCTTCTATCTCGGCCAGCCGATCGCCCACCCCGAAGATCTCTCCGGTCTATGGGAGGCCCCCAACGGTAAAGGCGGCATCATCGGCATCCACCTCTCTCTCGCTACCACCATTCCCTCCTCCGCCACCTCCCTGGCAGGCATAGAGCAATCCTGGCTT
This sequence comes from uncultured Acidobacteriaceae bacterium, assembly GCA_964236325.1. Taxonomy (GTDB): domain Bacteria; phylum Acidobacteriota; class Terriglobia; order Terriglobales; family Acidobacteriaceae; genus Edaphobacter. The sequence continues at coordinate 4,748 of CAXSEC010000133.1, forward strand.
CATCTACAGGTAGCTCTCTACGAGCGCGCAGACGCTTCCATCCCCGGCGCAGAGATGAACGGCTTCAGCGACTCCCTGCGCGGTGGCTCGGTCCACTACAACGGATCCCGCCTCACCCTCCACTACGACGACTTTGACCTCGACCTCTCGCGCGTTCGCAGCAAGCGCGGCGATCGCAGCGCGCCCGAAAACCGCTGGTTCGGCCGCTATCATCGCAACGGCTTCGACCGCACCGTCACCCTCACCCGTCCCGCGCCCCTCCCCGGTGCTCGCGCTCCCTGGTTCCTCGGCACCTGGGCAGGCGGCAACTCAGGGTTTCAGACCTGCCTCCACATCACCCAGTCTTCCTCAGGCGACGTCCTCGGCTGGTCAGACTCGCTCCAACTCTGGGGCTTAGTTCGCTTCGCTCCCACTGTGCAGAAGCCACCCTCCTCCTTAGAACACTATGGCGACATCGCCAGAATCCAACCACGATCCGACGGACGAGTCTCCCTCGAACTCCACGCCAACACTGCCATCTGCTGTTCCCACTCCTTCATCGCGTCCCCGCAGCAACACGGCACCCTCATGCAAGCCGACTGGCCGCCAGGCCCAAATCAGTCACCTCACCAGAGCACCTGGACGAAAATGCCCGGCAACTCCTGTCTTGTCCCCATCCATGAAGAGAGCTCCAGAACATCCTACAAGCCCTGCCCGTCCACCAGCTCACCCACGACCCGGTAGCCTGGCCGCACCCTCTAAGCTTTATCCCCTGCAACTAACTTCCCCCGCCCACCAGCGTCCTCCACTCACGCCATCGGCTTCGCCGGCCGCTCCACCAGCAAATCGCGATGCCGCCGCATCGACACCACCAGCCCGCGCCGAATCCACGCGGCAATCGGCTTCGCCAGCACCAGCGCGCACACCGCCCAGATCACCAGCGCGTGCCACTCCCACTGCCACAGCAGATGCACCAGCTGCACCGGATGCCGATGACTCAGGTGCATAATCTCCGCCTTCGTCAACGGCAGCCGATGCGCGCGGAACAGCACAATCCCCGCATGCACAAACGGGATAAACAGCAGCCACTGCAGCGGAGCCACCACGTGAATCCCGATCTGCGTCGCCACATAATTTAGCCGGAAGATCCACGCCAGCAGCAGCATGCACACCGTCGTCATACCGATAAACGGGTTCACTCCCACCAGCAGCGCAATCGCCAGACTCCACGCCAGCCGCTTCGGGCTCACTCCGCGCCGCAACAGCCGCAGCAACGGCCGAAGCACGTTGTGCCGGAAGAAATCACGACCTCGCTCGGTGACCGTCTTCATCCTAGGTAAGAGCACACCCTCCACCCATTGGTCGCTTCCGGCAACACAGCTATTCCGTGCGCCCTCGCGCCGCGCGTTCCTCTGATTTCGCCCCGCGCTCATCCGAGCCTGCATACCTGCAGCAATACGTTGATTACCTCATGCGCGCCGCGTCCATTCCATGCTGGATCTGCGGGCCAAGCTCTTCCTGCTCCAGATCGGGCCGTTGTCGTAGCAGATTTGCCTGTGCGAGCTCATAGTGTTCGAGCGCCGCAGCCCATTGCTTCTCCTGCGCCAGTACGTCGGCCAGCTGCAGCTGTGTGCGCGCAGATTCAGGTGCCAGCGCTGCCGCCTGCTGCGCAAGGTTAAGTGCCTGCCGCAGATCGCCCTTCCCGGCCAACTCGGCAGAGTGACGAACATCCACCCAGGCTGAAGCCAGCGGCACCGCAAACCTTCCATCGTAGACATACACCCCGTCCTGCAGGATCGCGACCGGCTTCAGCCTTCGAAACTCCGCATATGGATTCAGCGCTCCATCGCCCGATTCCACCCCGTCGAGATCGCTCTCGCTGATCAGCACAGTTCCCTCAATGTGGGGCGGCACCTCCATCGCCAGCCTGAACCACCACAAACCGCTCGGAGTCGGCAGGCGATGGCAATGAATGCCATAGTCCTCCGGCTGCACAGCGCCGTCTGGAAAGTAGGCAAACCAGCAGTCAGGATCGTGCCTCTGGTCCAGGTACTGCTTCACCGTCTTGAGCTGCTGACCCCAATCCACATTGGCATCGCTAAGATAACGCCGAACCTGCAGCGGACCTCCCCACGCCTCATTGCCATACGCCATGTAGTTAGGGGCGACGCGAACACTCGTGACCACCTGCCATAGAAGCAGCCCGCTCGCGAGTGCCGCCCAACCCGCGCCGCGCCGCAGGCACATGGCAGCGACCGCTCCCGCCAGAATGTAAAGAAACGGGTACACGGGCATCAGGTGCCGAGCGCCGATATCAAAGTGCGATCTAGTGACCACCGCAAAATACACACACACCGGCACCAGCAGAAAACTCAGCTGCCTCCCATACGGCCGGCCTTCTCTCCGCCACAGCACGGGCGCAAGAAGCAGCAGCAACAGCAGCGGCAGAGTGGATTTAATCAGAAAGGCAGCGGGAAAATACTGCCAGGGTCCATGACGATAGACATGTCCAAAGAAGTAGCTCGTGTACTCCTGTTCAATATGTTTCGTGTTTGCAAGTCCCCATAAGTAGGCCTGCGGCAGTATGTGAAACCGTGCCAGCAGCGCCAGCTTCGCGCCGTCCGCCGCATGCGGCATCGACGCCAGATATCCATCAAATGCGGGTGACAGTTGCAGCCCGTTGGGCGCCGGAACGTAGCGAAAACCATAGAACGCCCACACCACAAGCCAGCCACAAACGAGGTTAGCAAGCGACGCGCCCAGCAAGCGTGCAGCAGTCGCTAACCTTCGCTCGCGCACGCCTTCAACCGCCGCTATCAGCAGCAACATGGGCGCGATCAGGATGCCGGTAAACTTGGCCACCAGCGCAAGTCCGGCCAGCAGCCCAGTGACCAGCAGCCATCTCCATGAAGGCTGCACCGCATAGCGGTAGAAGGCGTACACCGTCGCCAAAAGGAAGCAGGCGCTCGCCACGTCCGTTGAAATCAGCGTGCCGTGCGCCAGCAGATTTGGGTCGAAGACGAACAGAAACAAAGCACAGACACCGGCCAGCATGCCGAAGCATCGCCGGCCTGCTGCATAGACCAGCACCGCCGTCGTCAGGCTAAACAGCATGCATGCCATGCGCGCCGGAAACAGCAGACGATCACCCCCGTTGCCAAAGACAAAGGCGCGGCCCGCCAGGAAAGCGTTCTCCGTCTGCGAAGTCCCCGTTGCAGGAGGTAGCGTCAGATGCATGCCAAGCAGAGGAAGTGCAGCCGTCATCTTCACCAGCGGCGGCACCTCGGCGTTCGCCCTGTAATCATGCTGCGTGAGGATCAGGTAGCCGTCATATAAATGGTGCGCTTCATCCCAGTTCGCCGAGTAGAGACGCGCTACGTGAATCAGCTGCAAACCAAAGACGGCAAGCAGAACAGCCACAAAAACTCCCGCAAACGTTCGCCTCTTCGCCCGCAACACCTCAGTCCCCATCCTCTTCGGCATGCACACCAGCATACGTTTCTGGGTAGATGCCGACAGGCGCCATGTCTCAACACCCTGAGCTCGTTCCGTCGATCCAAAGCGCTCCTCGCACTGGGCAGACCGAAGGAGAGAGTGAGCTTGCATCGCTGACTCACTCTCCCTCGGAAGCGGTGTCACAGACTCGGATGTAAGTTCCGAACCACGCTGACCTGCTCCAGCAGCGACGCGACATGAAGAATGGTTGATTCAGCCTGCCAGCTTCCAACCACCTGCACGTTGATCGGCATGCCTTCGCTGCTTGTGCCGAACCGTAAGGACACTCCTGGCAGTCCAGTGACGTTCAAAGGCACCGTGGCACCCTGCATGTACGTCGCGTTCACGGTCTGACCGTTGATCACGAATTCAGACTGACCATGCTTGTAAGCCGGAACAGGCAGAACTGGGGTCAACAGCGCGTCGTACTTCTGGAAATAGGCGGCGAAGCCGTCCTTTAAACGTTCAGCGCCTTGCTCTGCGTCGATGTAGGCTTCCATCGAGGTGTCGGCCAGCGAGAGCATGTACTTCGCCATTAAGTAGATCTCGTCGTCACTGCGGCCAGCCGTGGCTTCACGGAAGGCAGGCTTCATCTCCATCACGTGAAGTCGGTTGAAGACGTCGAGTGCGAAGTCACGTTCGAGTGCCGGGATGCGGACGGGCGCTACCGAAACTCCGAGGCTCTTCAGTGCGTCCGCTGCTGCCTCCACAATCTTCGCTACCTCAGGATCAATTGGCCCAAAACCCGGTTCAACAAGCCAACCAACGCGAAGCTTTCGGCTAGGCAACGAATCGATCCTCGCGTCATATGCAACGGTGGTGCTGCTATATCCATCGAGACCATCCGGGCCAGCTAGCTGCGAGAAGGCCAGAGCTAAGTCACGAATGCTGCGGGCCATGGGACCTACATGCCAGAAGCGGCGCGGCACACGTGGCCAGATGCCGGTCATCGGGATGCGCCCGTGGGTCGCCTTAAGCGAAACGATACCTGTCTGGGCAGCCGGCCCACGAACAGAGATTGCCAGATCGGTACCAAGCCCCAGTGGGGACATGCCTGCAGCGATGGCCGCCGACTCTCCACCGCTTGAGCCACCAGGCGTACGCGTTAGATCCCAGGGATTGTTTGTGCGCCCCGTGAGGAGATTGTCGCTTTCAATCCAATAGGAGAATTCTGGCTGGTTGGTCTTCGCCAACAAAATGCCGCCAGCCTTTTTCAGGCGCGCCACGCTGGTCGCATCAGTCTCTGGCATCCGCCCCTTGAAGATCGGCGATCCGCGCTGCGTCATCACCTCGGCGGTATCGATTGAATCTTTGGATGTGAATGGAACTCCGTGCAGCGGACCAAGCGGCTCTCCCTGGAGCACTGCAGTTTCCGCGGCCTTGGCCGATGCGAGCGCACGATCGGCAATGGTTACAATCGCGTTGATCTTTGGGTTGACTGCCTCGATGCGGTCAAGATGTGCCTTCATCACTTCGACAGGCGAAACTTCGCGTGTGCGGATCAGCTCGGCCAACTCAGTTGCGTCGGTATAGATCAGATCGGTCTTCATTTCATTATCCTCTCTGCCTGCCAGTTGACAGGCGCGTTCATTGAGATCCTACCTGCCATTTGGTAGATTCAAAAATGTTGAACGTTTCCTGTTGCATTGCAGAAGGGAAAACCATGAGCCAGAACGTCCGCGAAGAGATTCTTGCCGCTGGAAGACGCACCGCTCAGGCCCATGGCTATGCCGGTCTGAACTTCCGCGATCTTGCCGAAGAGGTGGGGATCAAGGCAGCCAGCATCTACTACTACTTCCCCAGTAAGGCCGAGCTGGCCACCGCTGTGGCACGGCGTTATTGGGAAGACTCGCAAGCGTTCCTGGAACAGCTGCTGAGGGACGCGCCGAGCCCGCAGGCTGCCCTCCAGCGCTATCCCGAGACCTTCCGTTGGGCACTCGAGAGCGAAAACCGTATGTGTCTCTGTAGCTTTATGGGCGCTGAGTTCAACGATCTTCCAGATCTGGTTCGAAAAGAAGTACAGATCTTCGCCAACATCAATATTGCCTGGCTGTCCAAAGTCCTCACCGCCGCAAAGGCCGTGCCGCCGAAAGAGAGCCAGCAAAGAGCCCGTGCAATCTTTGCTGCGATCGCTGGAGCTCAACTCACGGC
>CAXSEC010000134.1:0-10344 GCA_964236325.1 uncultured Acidobacteriaceae bacterium
GGTTTGATCATCAGAACCTAAATCTGCTGGCGGAGTTTCGCGAGATGGTGCCGACGACGGAGAATTTTGCGCGCGTGATCGAGCAGATCTTTCGCAGCTATCCGCTAGCAACGCTGGAGCGGGTGCATATCGAGGAGACGCAGAACAACTCGTTTGATGTGCTGACCGAAGCAGGTGCGGGAGCGGGCTTTGCCGGCCGCGAACGATAGGAGACACGGACGATGAGCTGGAACGAGGATGAGACGCGGCAGAAGTCTGAGGCGGGGCGGCCGTGGCCCATTGACTGCATCACGGCCGATCCGAGCCAGGCCTCGCCGAGTGTGGCGGAAGGCGTGGCGAGCGAAGGTGCGCCGCCGCTGGATGCGGGTGAGGCGGCATCGCTGAGCCTGCGCGGGGCGAGTCTGCGCGAGATCTATGCGGAGATCCTGCGCCGCGTTGATGAAGATCCGACGCGGGATGGGCTGCTGCGCACACCGGAGCGGATGGAGAAGTCGATGGCGTTTCTGACGCGCGGCTACCAGCAGACGATTGCGGGAGCGGTGGGCGGCGCGCTGTTCGACGTGGACTATGACGAGATGGTGATCGTGCGCGAGATCGAGTTCTATTCGATGTGCGAGCACCATCTGCTGCCGTTCTTTGGCCGCGCGCACATCGCGTACATCCCGCAGGGCAAGGTCATCGGGCTGAGCAAGCTGCCGCGGCTGGTGGATATGTTCGCGCGGCGCTTACAGGTTCAGGAGCGGCTGACGCGGCAGATCGCGGAGGCCATTATCGAGACGATCCAACCGCAGGGGGTTGGGGTGATTCTTGAGGCGCAGCACCTGTGCATGATGATGCGCGGGGTGGAGAAGCAGAGCTCGATGACGACGACGAGCGCGATGCTGGGGGCGTTCCGCACGCAAATGCAGACGCGCAACGAGTTCCTGTCGCTGGTGCGGCGACCGGGAGCGACGGCCTAGGTGCGACAAAGACGGGATAGGGTATGAACGGGCTTCTGGTGATGGACAAACCCGCCGGCATGACGTCGCACGATGTGGTGGCGCTGGTGCGGCGGGCGACGGGCGAGCGATCGGTGGGACATCTGGGAACGCTGGACCCGATGGCGACGGGGGTGTTGCCGCTACTGCTGGGCCGGTATACGCGGCTGGCGCAGTTCTTCGGAAAGGCGGAGAAGGAGTACACGGGGCGGATCCACTTCGGCTGGGCCACGGACACGTACGACGCCGAGGGGCTGCGCGTCGGGGAAGAACGGCCGCTGACGTTTGGACTGGATGAGTTACAAATGCTGGCAGCGCGGTTTTCAGGCGCGATGGAGCAGATGCCGCCGGTGTACTCAGCAAAGAAGATTGGTGGGGTGCCGGCGCACAAGCTGGCGCGGGCGGGGATGGAGGTGCCAGTGAAGCCGGCGAGCATCTTTATTCATCGCTTCACCCTGGATGCGCTCGAGGGGAATGAGGCGACGTTTACGATGCGGGTATCGGCGGGTGGGTATGTGCGGTCGGTGGCGCATGAGCTTGGACAGATGGCCGGTTGCGGGGCGCATCTTGCAGCGCTGCGACGGACGCATGCGGGAGACTTCACTCTTGCGCACTCGGTCTCGGCCGAGGAGTTGAAGGCGTGTGCAGGCGGGGACGGAGCGGGCGTGCCCTCGCGCCTGGTGCACCCACGGCGGCTGCTTGAGACGATGCCGGCGGTGACCGTCAGTGAGGATCTCGCGAGCCGGCTGCAGAACGGGATGCAGGTGAATGTGCCAGAGTTTTCGGACGCGCCGCTGGTGCGGATCTTTACCGGGCCGGCGACGTTGTTTGCGATCGCGAAGCGGATCGCGGGAACGCTGGTGCAGCCGATGGTGGTGCTGGGGTGAGCCGGCACGATAGTCCCCGTTCGACTGCGGGGAGGTCTGCCGCTAAGAACAGGTGCGGGAATCCTTCCCCGTTCGACTCTGCTCAGGGTCAAGGATGACAACCAGAAAAGAAGATCGGACTCACTCCCCAAACTCAGACTCACTCCACAAGATGGCGGGGAGCTACTTCTTCAGTAGCGGTTGGATGAGCTTTTGCACGGTTCCGGCGACGATGACGTTGCCTCGGGCGGTGGCGTGGACGTTGTCGTCCTGCATCATGCCGGCGACGCCGTAGGCGCCCTCGAGGATGAAGGGAATCATGGGGATTTTGTAGCGGTTGGCGACGAGGGGAAAGGTCTCGTTGAACTGGCGGACGTAGTCGCCGCCGTAGCTGGGCGGGAGGGTGATGCCGGCGAGCGCGACGAGGGCGCCGCTGTCCTTGAGGCGATGCACGATGGCGTCGAGGTTGGTGCGGGTGTCGACGCTGGGCAGGCCGCGCAGGCCGTCGTTACCGCCGAACTCGACGACCACGATGGCGGGATGCATGTCGAGCACGCGGCCGATACGGGAGAGCCCGTCCTTGGTAGTGTTGCCGCTGATGCCTTCGTTGATGACGCGATATTTGTAACCGGCCTGGTTCAGGTTGCGCTGAAGGACGTCGGGGTAGCTCTCGCCGGGCTCGGTGCCGTAGCCGGCGGTGAGCGAGTCGCCGAAGCAGACGATCTTGGGTCGGCCATCGGAGGCGACGGAGGTATCAGGCGCATCGGCGGCGGAGCCGGAGGCGGCAGGAAGGACGGCGCCGGTGTTGGCCTCGCGGGCGGCCATCTGGTTGGCGCTGGCGGAGGGCATGGCCTGATCGGTGCGGCCGGCTGCGTCGCTGCCGCGGCCTGGGCTTGATGCGGTCGAAGAAGAGGCGGGCGATGTGGAGCTGGGAGGCGCGACGGGGCGGCTACACGCCGTGAGCGTCGGCAGGGAAGCCGCTAGAATCAAGGAGAGCCACAGTCTGACCATCTCTTCACGGTAGCAAACCTGGAGGGTGGGCGGTGAAGGAGCAGATGTGAACGAGGCAGTTCGGGTGCGGGACGGAAGCGCAATGATCGAAGTGGTGACGCTGCGCAAGAGCCTGCGAACCGGGACGCGCGAGCTGGAGATCCTGAAAGGGATCGACTTCACGATCGTCAAGGGCGAGTTTGTCGCGATTATGGGCTCGAGCGGCAGTGGGAAGTCGACGCTGCTGGGGCTGCTGGCGGGGCTGGATAGCCCGACAAGCGGCGAGGTGCGGCTGAATGGCGTCGCGATCAGCTATCTGGCGGAGGACAAGCTGGCGCAGATCCGCGGACGCACGCTGGGCTTTGTGTTTCAGTCGTACCAGTTGATTCCGACGCTGACGGCGCTTGAGAATGTGCTGCTGCCGTATGAGCTGAATTCGGATGAAAAGAGTACGCGCGGGACCGGGCTCGAGCGGGCGCGCGGGCTGCTCGAAGCGGTTGGATTGACCGACCGGCTGGATCATTACCCGGTGCAGCTTTCGGGTGGCGAACAGCAGCGGGTGGCGCTGGCCAGGGCGTTTGTGCTGCGGCCGCCGATCGTGCTGGCGGACGAGCCGACCGGCAACCTGGACAGCGTGAACGGGCAGCAGGTGTTGAAGCTGCTGATGAATTTGAATCGCGATGAGGGAACGACGCTGGTGCTGGTGACGCATGATCCGGCGGTAGCGGCGCTGGCGCATCGGCGGATCACGCTGCGGGATGGTGCGGTGATCCAGGATGAGAGCACGGCCGCGGCGGCGCTCGATGAGCCGGCAGGACGATTTGACGCGCAGTCTGCTGTCGCTGATGGGCCGGCCCTGTGATGGGAGAGCGATGGCGGCGTTGAGCTTTGGAACTGCACTTCGAATGGCCTCGCGGGAGCTACGGGCGGCGCAGGGTAAGTTCTTCTTTGTGATCCTGTCGGTAGCGATCGGCGTGGCGGCGCTGACTGGCGTACGCGGCTTCTCGGCATCGTTCCGCGGAGCCTTGTTGGTGCGTGCGCGAACCATCATGGCGGCGGATCTTTCGGCGCGGATGGTGCAGCAGCCGACGCCGACCGAAGAAAAGAGCCTGTCGGAGTTACAAACTGCGGACGGCGTGCGCATGACGCCGGTGACCGAGATGCTCTCAATGGCGTCGAGCGCGAAGTCGATGGACCCGCTGCTGGTGAGCCTGAAGGCGGTCGATCCGGCGGTGTATCCCTTCTATGGCAAGGTGGATCTGGCGCCGGCGGGGCGGTTGGCCGAGGCGCTGAGCGACGACACGGTGGTGGTGGCGAGCGACCTGCTGCTGCGCTTACATCTGCAGATCGGGGATGGCCTGAAGCTGGGCGACAAGGTGTTCCGCATTGCGGCGGTGGTGACGAATGAGCCGGATCGGCTGACGGGAACGTTTGCCTCCGGGCCGCGGGTGCTGATCTCGCGTAAAGGTCTCGAGAGCTCCGGGCTGCTGGCGGAGGGATCGCGAGCGGGACAGCGTTTCCTGTTCAAGCTGCCGACGCGACCACAGGTGGACGCGGCCAGCGACACGGCGGTCGGAGCGATGAAAGAGCGGCTGGTGAACCTGCTGCCCGAGGCGCAGGTGACCGACTACCGGGAGACGAACCCGGCGCTGACCGAGGGGCTGGACCGATCGACCAGTCTGCTGAGCCTGATGAGCCTGGTGGCTCTGGTGCTGGGCGCGGTTGGCGTGGCGATGGCGATGCGAGCGCATCTGGCGGAGCGGCTGGACACCATCGCGATCATGAAGTCGCTGGGCGCGCGATCAGGGCAGATTGTCGGGATCTATCTGCTGCAATCGGTGGTGCTGGGGCTGATCGGCGGGCTGCTGGGCGTGGCGCTCGGGGTCGGGGTGCAGCTCGTGTTCCCGTACCTGATCGAGCGGCTGGTGCACCTGGAGGTGACGCTGCATGTGCAGCCGATGACGGTGCTCACCGGGCTGCTGGCGGGCGTGGCGACGACGCTGCTGTTTACGCTGCCGCCGCTGCTGGACATCCGCGAGGTGCGGCCGATTCTGATCCTGCGGCGGGCGATGGAGACGGAGACCGAGGGCGGATGGCGCGGGGCTCTGGGCCGGCTGATACGCAGGCCGGCGCAGCTGGTGGCGGGTGCGGTGATCTTGGTGGGCGTTGCGCTGATCGCGACCGTGCTTTCGGACTCGGCGCAGGTAGGGCGCTACTTTGCGCTGGGACTGGTGAGCGTGCTGCTGGCGCTGACGGCGGTCTCGAGCCTGCTGCTGGGCGGGCTGCGGCGGGTGCTGGCGCGAACGCGGCTCTCGCTGCCTTCGGTACTGCGGCATGGGCTGGCGAATCTGTATCGGCCAGGTAATCCTTCGGCCGCGCTGCTGGCGGCGCTGGGGCTGGGTGTGATGCAGATCACGACGGTATATCTGGTGCAGCAGGCTGTGGTGCGCGAGCTGCACATCTCGGCCTCACCCGAGCTGCCGAACGTGTTTCTGATCGACATCACGCCCGAGGAGATCGACGGTGTGCGCTCGCTGATTGCCGGGCAAAAGGTGGTCACAGCGCCGGCTGAGTTTCTGCCGATTGTAAGCTCGCGGATCGAGGCGATTGACGGTGTACCGGCTGCGGAGTTGCGGCTGCGTAACTACCCAAAACGCATGCTGCAGACGATCGCGTTGACATGGTCAGACGGGCTGCTGCCGGGCGTGAAGGTCGAGCAGGGCAGCTACTGGACGGCCGCGCAGGCGGCGGGTGCGGAGAAGTCGCCGCTGCTGGCCATCGACGAGCGAGCGGCGGGCCGGCTGAAGGTGCACATTGGCTCGCGGATTGTGTTTGCGGCGCAGGATGCGCAGCTTACGGCGACGGTCATGGCGATCACCAAGGCGGATGGGCAGCATGTGTCGTCGCGGGCGGAGTTTGTGTTGCCACGGGCCGCGATCGGAAAGCTGCCGACGGTGTGGTACGGCGGCGTTCACTCTCAACCCGACCGTGTGGATGAGCTGGTGCGCGCGCTCTATCGCGGCTATCCGACCGTGACCGTGATCAACGTCGCTGCGGCGCTTGAGACCGTTCGCCAGGTGGTGGTGCAGATCACCTACATCGTGCAGTTCCTCGCGGCGTTCTCAATCTTTGCCGGGATCGTGATTCTGGCGAGCGCAATCGCGGGCACGCGCTATCGGCGGCTGCGTGAGGTCGTGGTGTTGAAGACCCTGGGCGGCACGCGTGGCCGTATCGCAGCGATCTTCTCCATCGAATTCGCGGTGCTTGGCCTGGTGGCGGCAGTGGTGGGTGTGGTGTTCGCCAACCTCATCGCCAGGCTGGTGCTGCACAAGATGGAGGTGGTGTTTCACTTCCATCCGCTGTGGAATCTGGGTGTGCTGCTGGTGACCATGCTGCTGACCGTGGCGACGGGATGGATGGCGAGCTACCGCGTGCTGGGGCAAAAGCCGCTTGAGGTGCTGCGGGAGGAGTAGCGGCGGCTCGGGGCTTCGGGCCCGCGGTCAGCTCGAAGCCTGATTGCGGGCCTGATACGCAGCCGGCTGGCTGGCTCCCGGCCTCTACTGCTCGGCGGGAGCGCTGGCATGCGACGCAACGTCCACACGGATGATCGTGCGCACCTCGACTGGGTGCCCCTTGACCTCAAACGGCCGATACTGCCACTGCTTCACGGCATCGGTCGCCGCGCTGCGCAGCAGTTGCGGACCTCCGAGAACCTTCAGGGCCTCCACCTCGCCGGCCTTCGAGATCATGGCCTCGAAGGAGATCTTTCCCTGCACGCCCGCAAGGTTCGCGAGCGGCGGATACTGTGGCCGCGGTGCGGACACAAGATAGCCATCCATGATGCCGCCGGGTACGAAGGTAGGCGAGCTGGTGTTCTCGATGCTGACGCTTGGGGTGTAGCTCGCGCGCGCATCGAGGACGCGTCCCGGGGCGGGAGTGTGCGGGTGGGCACCGGCTGCTGTAGGGCGCGTCGGTGCTAGGGTCTTCGCGGAGGTGGTCTGCGTCGGCATCGGGGTGGGTGTCGCCGGCGCGGCCGGGTAGGCGGCCGATGCCACAGTGGTACTGCCACTCGCCCACGCCGTGATCGCTGAGGGGAGGCCGTTGACATAGAGGAAGCCGGCCGCGCCGAGAACGGCTGCCGCGGCGATGCCTCCAACCCAGAGGCCAGTGCGGCGAGGTGCTGGCGGTACGGCCGCAGAGAGAGCCTGAGGTGCGGCCTGCGGGCGTAGCACAACGGGTTCAGCGACCGGATCAAGGTTCTGGTAGACCGGCCGGTCTGGTGCGCGAGTTACTTCGTACAGCGGCAGCGGCTCCGGCTCGCGAAAGATCTCGTCCGGCGTCGGTATCGTCGGCGTGGACGGCACGGTCGTGGAAGTCAGGGTCTCCGACGACTGGGGCGGGGAAGGCAGAGACTCCGAACTCTCTTCGCTGACGGGATCGGCGGGCAGGGGACTCGGCACGGGCTGCGGGGCCGAGGCTGGCGCCGCTCCGGCAAGCTCCTCGTCTGTCGCGGTGTAGAGCGGGTCAAAGTCCGCGGAGTTGCCGGGGATCTCTCGCGCTGCGGCAAAGCGATCGCGGCGCGGCGGCTGTGCACGCGGGATCGAGACAGGGTCACCAGCCGAGGCTGAAGGCTGGCTCTGCTCTCTAAGCTCGCGATGCGCTGGCTCAAGGCTGAGCGCTGAGACATGGCCGAACGCCGGTGTCTGCGCCAGAGCCGATGCACTTTGCTGCTGCTGCGGGCTCACGGAGGTCGGTGCCCGGAAGGGTTCCGGCACTGGATCCGCGAAGTTCGACGAGAGCGAGACGCGCCGCTGCGCCTTCATCTCCTCTTGACGTTGGTGCAGCAGTTCGTACTCGGAGACGACAGGTCCCCGAGGGGCGAGGTCAGTAGCGTCAGGGGCGGCCGCGCGGCGCGGCGCGGCGGGTGGCTCAGGTTGTAGGGGCGGCTCGTCCGCAAGGATACTGGGCGGTGCCGTCTCCAGTAGAGGTTCCATACGGCCCATGCGTTGATCGATCGAGTCCAGGTGCAGCCGCAGTTCGAGGTTGCCGCGCTCCAACCGCGCCAGGGCGTGCGTGATCGCCGCCAGGGTGGCGCTTTCAGCAGCAGTCGGCATCTCTGGCAAGGCAGATGTCTCAGTAAGGTCTGGATCCGAGAGGTGCACCGTCTCGTGCGGTTCTGGAAGATTCTGCAGATCAGCCGCTGGCACTGGCATTTGCGCCTCTGCAGGCGGCGGCGTGTGGGGCAATGCATTTGTGTCGCCCTGTACGCGGTCGGCCGATGCGGCACGATCCAGACGGGGATCATGATCTGGCGGATTATCAAGGTCGAGGATGGGTTCCACGTCGGATCCGGGCCAGCCGCCAACCGACGCAAGGAAGCCGCCCGTTAGATCCACCACTTCACCCATGTCGCGCCGGCGTTCCAGCGAAGGTGTTCCGCCAACGGCGAGCATCACCAGGAAGAGAACCTCGTTGACCCCCAGATCAGGATCGCGTTGCTGCAGCGACCGCACCAGCTCTGTCAGGTCCGATCGAAGCCGCACGTCCTGCGCAAGCCGCAAAGGCAGCGCATGCAACCGCTCCGGCGTGCCGATGGGCAGCCCATGCAACCGGGCAATGGTGCGCAGATCCTCGATCTCGCTGCCGAAGTGATCGGTCAGTTGCTGCGACTCGGGAGCATGGAGCATCGGGTCCCTCTATCTACATCCGTTGTTCTCCTAGTGTATGACGAGTTGGAGCCGGCGATCGGTTTCCCCGGTTTGCCCTGTCGCGGCTGGATCACTAGAATCTGGAGCGTCGCCGGGTCGTTGTCCGGCGCAGGGGTGAGGCAGCATGCGAGTGGGCTTGATGACGCGGGAGTACCCGCCAGCCGTGTATGGTGGGGCCGGTGTGCACGTGGAGTACCTGAGCCGCGAACTGGCCCGGCGCATAGAGGTCGAGGTGCATTGCTGGGGCGATCAGCGCAGCGACGCCGGCAACCTGCATGTGCTCGGCGAAGAGCCGCCAACCCAGATCACCGAAGGAACCACCGAGAAGTTCAAGACAGCCGTCGACGCGCTCGCGCTCAATCTGCAGCAGATGAAGGAGCTGGCGCGGATCGATGTGGTGCACACGCATACCTGGTACGCCTCCATGGCCGGCTTTCTGGCCAAGAAGCTGTACGGCGTGCCCTTCGTGCTGACCACCCACAGCCTGGAGCCGCTGCGCGCGTGGAAGGCCGAACAGCTTGGCTCCGGCTACGCCATGTCGTCGTGGATGGAACGTACCGCGATGCTTGATGCCGACGCCATCATCGCCGTCTCGCAAGGAACCCGGACGGACATTCTGAAGGCCTACCCGGAGGTCGATCCCACGCGGATCCACGTGATCTACAACGGCATCGATCTCGAGCAGTACCAGAAGGCCGAGAGCCTGACCGCGCTCGCGAAGTACGGTGTGGACGCCAGCCGCCCCTACATCCTGTTCGTCGGCCGCATCACAAGGCAGAAGGGCGTGACGCATCTGGTCGATGCCATTCCGTACCTGCCCAAGGGAACGCAGGTGGTGCTGTGCGCCGGTGCTCCCGATACACCGGAGATCGCCGCAGAGATGCGGGCAAAGGTGGACGCCGCTCGCGCGGCCGGCGGCGATATCGTTTGGATCGAAAAGATGGTGACGAAGGAAGAGGCGATCGAGCTCTACAGCCATTGCCAGGTGTTCTGCTGCCCCTCGGTGTATGAGCCGTTCGGCATCATCAACCTTGAGGCCATGGCCTGCCGCGCGCCGGTCGTCGCCAGCGCCACCGGCGGCATTCTTGAGGTCGTGGTCGAGGGCGAGACCGGCTACCTGGTTGAATTTGCTCCCGATCCGGTTACAGGTTTCCCGGTTGATGCCGCGAGCTTTGCGAAGGACCTGGCCGCGCGACTCTCTGAGCTGATGGCCGACCCGGCGCTCTGCAAGCGCATGGGTGACTCCGGCCGTGCGCGCGTCGAAGCCATGTTCAGCTGGGACGCGATCGCCGATCAGACAGTGGAGCTCTACGAACGATTGATCGCCGCGAAGAAGCAGTAGCTCCGCGGCTTTATTGTGCGGCGCTGCTGTTGAGCGGCAGCGGCTTGCCGGCCTGCGGCTCCACGGCGTTCCAGTCCTTGCCCACAAAGCGTGCGAGTGTGGCGGCGATCTGGCTCTGAGTCACCGGCTGGGCGTGCTCGCGCAGGCCGCTGGCCGGTACGCCCGCGCCGATCGCGCCGATGAAGATGTACTTCGACTCCGGCCACTTCTGCCCGTGCGACTTCCAGCCGTCGCCATCGGCGCCGCGACCGTGATCGGTGGTGAAGATCAGCGATGTGGTGCCTTTGTACTCGGGCATCGCCTGCAGCGCGTTCCACAAGCGTTCGAGGTACTGGTCCACGCGATGCGCCGACAGCAGATACTCGCCGTAGTTGCCGGCATGCGCCCAATCGTCCGTTTCGCCGAGCGAGAGGAAGAGCCCCCGCGGATGCTTGGCCTTCCCGTACTCCATCGCCGTGTAA
>CAXSEC010000135.1:0-10322 GCA_964236325.1 uncultured Acidobacteriaceae bacterium
AACTTCAGAGCTTGCTTGAGGACGGTTAGGGTCCAGGTCGCAAAGCGAAGAGCAATACGGGGGTCTCTCCACCGCGCCGTGCGATGAAGCTCGCACGGCTTCGGTCGAGATGACGGCTTCTTCAAGGGGCTCCTACGCAAAAGGAGCGTTATGGGGCGAGGGAGCAGCTGGTGCTGTCCTGGGCCTCGGTGAGGATGAGCTGGTTGGCGGCGAGGGTGCGGGCGATGCAGTTGCCTTGGCCGTCCTTGGCGCCGTAGCTGGCTTTGGCGGTGTTGGCGTCGTGGCCGAGGAAGGTGGAGAAGTCGGGGCTGTAGTGGAGGGTGTCCATTGTCTCGATGACCTGCTGCGAGACGATCGGGTTGGGGCTGTTGGGGCCGATCGGGCTGCGCAGGGCGTCGATCTTCTGCTGCTTGACGTAGGTGGAGATGGCGTAGTTGCCGGTGGCGTCGGGGGCCTGGTTGTAGTCGACGATCAGCGGGTAGGAGATGTCGTGCTGGGTCTGAACGGTGCCGGCGTTTGAGGTGGTGGTGGTGAGTTCGTGCTGATCGGTCTGCTGGGTGAGGTTCTGTTTGAAGATGGCGCTCGAGACCTTTTCATCCTGCATGTTGCCGAAGGAGTTCGAGGCCTGGATGGTGGTGTCGACGCGTCCGTGCGAGGTGTTGGTGAAGCCGGAGATGGTCCAGGAGCGGGCGGAGGAGACGTTGACCGGGCCGGAGACGGTGCCGTCGGCGGCGGTGTTGAGGGACTCTTCGATGACGGGCGAGGGAGCGGCGGTGAGGGTGTCCGAGAGAAGGACGCCGCCGGTGCGGGTGCTGCCGGCATCGGTGTAGAGCAGGAGGGTGGAGGCGACGTCGAAGCCGCTCATGGCGTTGAAGACGGAGACGGCGACGGTGTGCGGCTTGCCGTCGGCGAGGGCGCCGGCGAAGGGGGTGAGATCGACGCGGTAGGGCTTGAGGTTGAGGGTTTCGACGCCGGGGATGGGCTCCCAGAGGTAGGGATCGATGCCGCCGGTGTAGATCCAGGGGTAGACGGGGGCGACGCCGGCGGGTCGGCCGTCGATTGAGACTTCGGTCTCGCGGAAGGCGGAGTTGCCGCAGTTTTCCAGCTCGCCGGCGACGTTCGATGGGACGCAGGTGTACCAGAACTCGTCGGCGGATTGGGACTGCGAGATGACGTCGAGGTAGAGGCGTTCGAGGTTGCGCGGGAAGGTGAAGGTGCCGATGGATTTATCGGTGGTGGTGCTGACGCGGGTGGTGTCGTTGGTGGGGAAGGCGAGGACGGAGTCGGGGACGGCGGGTGCGGGATTGGCGGCGTTGGCGGGGTAGAAGTCGAGGCGGGCGTTGGCGTAGATGATGCCGTTGTAGGTGACGCCGCCGGAGACGCCGACGAAGTTGCCGAGGATGGCCTGGCCGACCTGCGGGGTCTTGAAGAGGGAGCTGAGATCGGTGAGGTCGCGCTCGACGTGCCAGGAGGGGCTGAGGGTGGAGCGGGGCTCGGCGGTGGTGCCGAAGTAGATGTTGGCGCCGCCGAGGAAGAACTTAGCGGTGCGGTCAAACTGGCGGCCGGCGGTGACGGTGAAGTCGGCCGAGAAGACGACCTTCGCCCAGGGGCCGGCACAGCCAGTGGGTGGCGTGTAGGTAATGGGTTTGTTATTGAAGTCGGCGAAGGCCTGCTCGGAGAGGAGGGTGACGGAGCAGGGTTTGGTGGTGGGCCTGGCGATGGGCGGCTGAATGGGGGCAGGCTGCGAGGTGCCGACCTGAGGTGTCGCAGGGGGAACGACGACCTGGGAGACGGCGGCGGAGGATGCGAGCAGAGAGAGGGGAAGGGCGGCGAGCAGGGATCTGGTATGGACGGGCAAAGTGCGGGGGTGCATGGAAGGCCTCCAGGGGGATGGCGTCGAAGATAGCACGTTGTCCATGGCGGATTCGACGCATTGACACTAGGGGCTTATGCGGTCGAGTGGCTTGTGGCGAACTTTCCGCCAGAGAGACAAGGGTCTGGCGAACGAAACAGTGTCGACGCGGGAGTGCTGACGCGCAGGAACACTTCGTGCGGCGGTGGAGCGTGTAGTCTCAGGGGCGGCGGGGGATGCGACAACATGATCGAGATGCCGGTGATTGCAAAGGATGGGGCGACGGAGCTGGGGATGGAGCCGGCGATGGTGAACCGGCATGGCCTGGTGGCGGGCGCGACGGGCACGGGCAAGACGGTGACGCTGCAGGTGATGGCGGAGGCGCTGAGTGCGATTGGCGTGCCGGTGTTTGCGGCGGATGTGAAGGGCGATCTGTCGGGGATCTCGCAGGCTGGGAAGAGCTCGGCGAAGTTTGACGCGCGGGTGGCTGCGATGGGTTTGGAGCCGATGACGTTTGCGGGATGTCCGGTGGTGTTCTGGGATGTGTTTGGCAAGGAAGGCCACCCGGTGCGCGCGACGGTGAGTGAGATGGGACCGCTGCTGCTGGGGCGCATTCTTAACCTGAACGATACGCAGGCGGCAGTGCTGACGCTGGTGTTCAAGATTGCGGACGATCATGGGCTGCTGCTGCTGGACATGAAGGACATGCAGGCGATGCTGCAGCATGTGAGCGACAACGCGGCGGAGTACAAGGGCGAGTACGGCAATATGTCGGCGGCGAGCCTGGGGGCGATCCAGCGCGGGCTGGTGCAGCTGGGTCAGCAGGGTGGGGACTGCTTCTTTGGCGAGCCGGCGCTGGACATCCAGGATCTGATCCAGACGCAGGATGGCAAGGGTGTGGTGAACCTGCTGGCGGCGGACAAGCTGATGCAGTCCCCGCAGCTGTACGCGACGTTTCTGCTGTGGCTGATGAGCGAGTTGTTTGAGAAGCTGCCGGAGGTGGGCGATCTCGACAAGCCGAAGCTGGTGTTCTTCTTCGACGAGGCGCACCTGCTGTTTACCGATCTGCCGGCGGTGCTGTCGAGCCGGATTGAGCAGGTAGTGCGGCTGATTCGGTCGAAGGGGGTGGGCGTGTTCTTTGTGACGCAGAACCCGATTGATGTGCCGGACGTGATTTTGAGCCAGCTGGGGAACCGGGTGCAGCATGCGCTGGGGGCGTTTTCGCCGCGGGATCAGAAGGCGGTGCGGGCGGCGGCGCAGACGTTCCGCGCGAACCCGGCGTTGAATGTGGAAGAGGTGATTACGCAGCTGGGCGTGGGTGAGGCGCTGGTGTCGTTCCTGGACGAAAAGGGGACGCCGGGCGTGGTGGAGCGGGCGATGGTGGTGCCGCCGCACTCGCAGATCGGGCCGATCACGCCGGAGCAGCGCGCGGGGATGATCGCGGCGTCGGTGGATCTGGACAAGGCGTATGGGACGGCGATCGATCGGGAGAGCGCGTACGAGAAGCTGAAGGGGAAGGCGGCGGCTTCCTCGGCGACGGCCGGTGCGCCGGCGGTGGAGAAGGTGCCGCTGCCGATCCCGGGACAGGCACCGGCGCCGGCGGCTGGTGGTGGGTGGATGGAGGAGGCGATGGGTGTGGGCGGATCGGTGCTGGGTGGCTTATTCGGGAGCGGCACGGGACGGCGGATGACGCCGGTGCAGGCGATGGTGCAGTCGGCCGCGCGGACTATGGGAAGCACGGTGGGGCGGCAGCTGATTCGGGGAGTGCTGGGGAGCTTGATGGGTGGCGGGAGGCGCTAGGTGGCCGGACTTCTGTGGCTGATCGTGTGTCAGGTGAGAGCCGAGCGACCGCGGCTTAGGGGACGACCTTCACGGCTGCTTGTGACCGTGGCTGCTTGTGACTGTGGCTATAGACTCGCAGGATGAAGGTTCCGTGGCGAAGTGGATGTCTTGGCGTGCTGCTTCTGAGCGGGATGCCGGTGATCGGGCAGGCCTCGGCGGCCGCGTCCTCTGAGTCTGGCGAGGGGATGGCAAGCGGAACGCCGCTGGCGATCCAGACGGATCGCCCGGTGCCGATGCGAGTTGGGGAGACGATTCACGGACGCCTGCTCTATCCGGTGTGGCAGAAGGACAAGCTGCTGCTTCCGGAGGGAACGATGGTGCACGGGGAGGTGGTGGCGCTGGTACCCGACCACGCGCATCGCATGCAAGCTCGGTTGCGGGGGGATTTTACGCCGTTCCGCAGACCTGCCGTCCGCTTCGATGGGCTGGAGTTAGCGGGAGGAACGGTGGTGCCTCTGTCGACGAGTCTGGCCGACGAAGGTGCGCCCGTGATGCGGTTGACGCCACCTCCGCCGGCGACGGGGGGCGTGTTTGCGCAACGCAGACGGATGGTGGCGCAGATGGTGCGCGACCGGATTGCGGTGGTGACGGGGCCTGACAAGCGAGATCGTGCCGTGCAGTTTCTGTATACGCAGCTGCCTTACCATCCGCAGCGGATCAACCCCAAGACGGCGTGGACGGTCGAGACGACCGGGGTTACGACGTTGCCAGACAAGGGGACAGATGTGGCGGCACAGCCCGTGGCTCTCGTTGCTGAGGCGAAGACGGGTGCGGGTGTTGAGCAGAGTCTCGCGCCCTGGCTGCTCGAGGCTTATATGAAGGAGCCGCTGTCCTCGAAGGAGACCAGGCAGGGGCAGGTGATCCATGCGGTGGTGGCGAAGCCGGTCTTCAATGCGGACAAGAGCGTCGCGGTGCCGGAGGGTGCGACGCTGAACGGAGCGGTGACGCAGGTTCGACCGGCTCGCTGGTGGGGTCGAGCGGGTGTGCTGCGCTTCGATTTTCGGCAGTTGCAGCTGCCGGATGCGAGCGCGGCGATGTCGGTGCGAACTGCCATTACAGGCCTGGATGCACCAAGTGGAGCAGACCTGGCTCTGGACTCAGAGGGCCAGGTACAACCCAAGCCGAAGGACAAGGTGGTGGTGCCGTTGCTGCTGCTTGCGCTGGCAAGTCGGCCGCTTGATCGAGACCATGGGGACGGGGGCTTGGGCAAGGATGGGGTGGCGTCGAACAGTCTTGGAGCGGTTGGATTCATCGTGGGAACGGCGGCTGGGTGGCACAATGTCGCCGCCGGCATCGGGTATTACGGGGCAGCACTCGCGGTGTGGATTAAGCGCGGGGCGGAGACGACCTTTGTGCGCGATACGCGCGTGATCGTGCAGACGTCGCCACGGCGGTCGGCGCCCTTGCCGGCACCGGCTACGGGCGCTATGAGGTAGAGCGACGGACGGGCGTTGAGGGAAGACGTTTGGAGACGCGCGGGGCAGAGCTGGGCGGACGGCTCTTGCCGTTCTTGCGGCGCTTGCTGGTGGGCTCGATCACGGCGCGCATCCAGTAGTTGCCATCGGCGTCGGTTTCGATGCCATGGACCTCGC
The DNA here is from genome assembly GCA_964236325.1 of uncultured Acidobacteriaceae bacterium. Lineage (GTDB taxonomy): Bacteria > Acidobacteriota > Terriglobia > Terriglobales > Acidobacteriaceae > Edaphobacter. Next base: position 5,287 of record CAXSEC010000135.1, read on the forward strand.
GCTCGAAGCCGGGGAAGCGCTGGCCGAACTCCTCCATGGCGAGGATGAGCTTGATGACGGGGCTTTCGGGTCCGCCGAGGCGCTCGCCGGGCATGGACATCGGGATGCCGGGGGGGTAGGGAACGAGCATGACGGCGGCGATGCGGCCGGCCATCTCGTTAAAGCGCATCTTTTCCGTCTCCTGGCGAAGGAGCTTCTGGTAGGTCTGGGCGGGGGTAAGGACGGGATCAAAGTCTTCGTCACAGGCCTCATTGACGAGCGAGGCGAGGCGCAGCTCGATCATGGCCGAGTTCATCTCGTCGGAGAGCTCTTTGAGGGTCATGTTGCGGTAGCGCGCGGGGAACTTCTGGACTAGCTCAGGAAGCGCCTCTTCCAGACGCGCTTCTGCATCGTACAGGCGCTTGAACTCGAAGAGGTTTTCAAGCAGCGAACCCCATTTGCCCTTGGAGGTGCCGACCGAGAAGAGGACGAGGACGGTGTAGTCGCCGGTGCGGGCGATCTCGACGCGGCGGCTGTCGAGGAACTCAGTCAGGATGGCGGCGGGGATGCCCCAGTCGGCGATTTTGCCCTGGGCGTTGACGCCGGGGGTGAGGATGGTGACCTTGGCGGGGTCGAGCATGGAGTACTCGTCGGCGATGTCGTCGTCGTTGTAGCCGTGCCAGTCCTCGCCGGGCTTGAGGGTCCAGCAGGAGGGCGTGTTCATCAGCAGATCGTCTTCGGCCTCTTCGAAGTCGATGCGCTCGCCGGTGGCGGGATCGGTGACCTGCTCGGGCTGGTAGATACCGAAGAACCAGCCGTCGCCGTTCTCGCTTGCGGCACGGAGGCGATGGGCGATGGAGGCCATGGCCTGGCGGAAGCTGATGGCGTCCTGGATGGTTTCGTCCATGAGCGTGGGGCCGGCGGGCTCGTCCATCATGGCGGCGGCGACGTCGAGGCTGGCGATCAACGGATAGAACGGGGAGGTGGTGCCGTGCATCATGAAGGCTTCGTTGAACTGATCGAAGTCGAGCGGGGCGCGGGGGCTGAGCTTGATGTGAACCATGGAGCCCATGGAGAAGGCGGCGAGCATCTTGTGGGTGGACTGCACGGAGAAGATGGCGGGGCGATCGGGCATGTCGTCCGGCACGCCCATGGCGAAGCGGTTGCGGTAGATGGGGTGGAACTTGGCGTAGGCGTACCAGGCCTCGTCGAAGTGGATGCGCGGGACGGACTTGGCGAGCTCGGTGACGACCTTGTCGACGTTGTAGCAGAGGCCGTCGTAGGTGGAGTTGGTGACGACGGCGTAGGTAGCCTGCTGGGCGCGGGCACCGGCGGAGAACGGGCTTTTGGCGATCAGCTCCTGGATGTTTTCGGGGCTGAAGCGCTTGAGCGGAACGAGGCCGATCATGCCGTAGCCGTTGCGGGTGGGCTTGAAGTAGACGGGCCGGGCGCCGGTGACGGTGAGGGAGTGGCAGATGGACTTGTGGCAGTTGGCGTCGGCGAGGACGATGTCGTCCTGGGCGATGACGCCGTGGCCGATGATCTGGTTGGAGGTGCTGGAGCCGCCGAGGACGTAGAAGGTCCAATCGGCGCCGAAGATGCGGGCGGCGTTGCGTTCGGACTCTCCGGGCGGGCCGATGTGGTCGAGCCAGGAGCCGAGTGGGGCGGTTGAGATGCCAAGATCGGACCGCATCAGATTTTCGCCGAAGAAGCGGTGAAACTCCTGGCCGACGGGGTGCTTGAGGAAGGCGACGCCGCCCATGTGGCCGGGAGCGTCCCAGGAGTAGGCGCCCTGATCGTTGTATTTGAGGAGCTCGCGGAAGTAGGGTGGGAGCAGCTGCTCGTGGTAGCGCTCGACGGCAAAGTCAACGCGGCTGGCGATGAAGGCGGGGGTATCGCCGAAGAGGTGGATGTACTCGTGAACCTGCTTGACGACCTCGATCGGGAGCTCGGAGACGAGGGTGCGGTCGGCGATGAGGAAGATGGGGACTCTTTTGTTGCGGTGGCGGACGGCGCGAAGGATTTGCAGGGCGGCCGACTCGGCGAACTGGTTGTCGCCTTCGAGGTCCCAGTCCAGCAGGATCGAGGAGTAGGAGGGATCAGAGGTGACGAGCGAGAGACCGTCCTCCGGCGTGGAGGTGCGGACGACCTCATAACCTTCCGTTTGAATAGCTTCTACAAAGCGTTCCATGGCACGGTCAGAGACAGAGTCGGTACGCCCAACTTCGCTTGCAATCAACACGACCCAACGACCTTCGTTCATCACACCTCGTCTACCGCTACCTCGCTGAGGATACAGAAAAAGAACGACCTCGATGTAAAGGCACGCTAGGGTTTACAGTCGGACTGGACGACTTGTGGCTGTGACGCGACCTGCGGCGGCCGTAAGCATCCAAAGTAGAAGAGGTATTGATCATGTCAAGGCTGAGTTCATTGGCTGCCGTCTCCCTGGCTACGACTTTAGTTGCGTCTGCTTCAGGGCAGAGCGTGATCTCAGCTCGACCGGGCATGGTCAACTACGTTGAGGGTCAGGCATCGCTTGTGAATCAGGCAGGCGGCGACGATCTACAGACGCGTATGGCGGGAACGGTCGCTTTAGGCGCGGGCGAGGGCGTGTCTACCGGCAATGGTCGGGTAGAGATACAGCTGACGCCGAGCGTTGTGCTCCGGTTGGGACAGAACAGCCGCGTGAAGATGGTGTCGCCGAGCCTCATCCACACTGTGGTTCTGGTGGAACGTGGCCGGGCAGAGATTGAGGTCGATCAACTCTATGAGCAGAACGACATCCGGATCGCGATGGGTGGTGAGGGCGGACAGACACAGCTGCTGAAGCCGGGTTTGTACGAGTTCGACGCCGACGCCCAGATCGTTCGCGTGTTTAGCGGGAAAGCGGCGGTTTCGGCTACCGCGAATGCGACCAGGTCGATCGAGGTCAAGGGCGGTCATCTGCTGGCGCTCAATGGCGACTCGATGAAGGCTCAGGGCTTCAATAAGAGGGATTCAACGGACGATTTGACGTCCTGGAGCGATCTGCGGTCTGAGTATGCGGGGCAGGAGAACGCCGGTCTGGTGCAGTCTGGCGGCGGATCGGGGTACGGGTCTGGGTTTGGCTCTGGATACGGCTACGGGAACGGCTTCGACTCTGGCGGTTATGGCTTCGGTGGTGGCGGTTATGGCTTTGGAGCGGGGGGCTACCCCTGGTTTCCTGGAACTGGCTTTTATGGTCCTTATGGACTTGGCCTCTACTCTTCCTTCTACGGCGGCCCGTTTGGGTATTCCGGCTTCGGCTATCCGGGATATGGTTTTGGTCTGTTAGGTGGCGGCGGGTATGGCTTTGGAGGCTTGGGGTACGGCGGGGGATACGGATACGGGGTAGGTGTGCCGAGTGGGTACAGCGGCCAGTTCGCCAACCGCGGAACGGGACATCCTGGCCGGGCACCGGTCAGTAGTTTTCATGGGTCAGCAGGCTCCAGTGTCGGAGCATCGTCAGCGCCGGCATTCCATGGCGGCAGCACCGGCGGCGGGGGAATGTCGCACGCAAGCGGTGGTGGTTCTCACCGATAGTCAAGGGATGTTGCAGGCTTCAAGAGCGCAGAGGAACCCCGGCCAACCGCCGGGGTTCTTCTGTTTGCCGGGTTGTACAGCCGCTGCCTGCGCGGGCGAGGGGGCGGCCCTATCGCTTGAGGCGACGTCGGCCGAAGGCGGCGGCAGCGATTACGGCGGTTGCTGTGAGGGAAAGGGTAGCTGGCTCGGGAACCGGACTGGTCTGAAGATCGACCCCAACGACTAGGGTGTTATTGACGCCATCGATGTAGAAGACGTTGCCGTTGGCAGACGAGAAGCCCCCATCGATCGATCCATCTCCGAGATAGTTCTCAAGGCCGTTGGCGCTGTCCCAGGTTCCGATCTTTGTGTAGCCGTTCGGGGCCTGGTATGACCCGGAGAAGAGATTGCCAAGCTGCTTATAGATGTCCCAGTCTGGCCCGGTCGGCAGATCGGCGTGACCGGAGGAGGCGTTCGGATCCGCGACAGGGGCAGGTATGGTGCTGGAGTAGTAGCTGGTTCCCGTGATCGCGTTTCCGACCTGATAGCACACGTCCAAGTACGAGGTGCCGCACAAATTCGTGTGTCCGATGACAAGCGAGGAGTTGAAGGCGTAATCACCAAAGTCGTCGCCCATCACGAAGTGCTCGCTCTGTGACTCAGTAACGGCGTAGAGCTTGTAGGCATCCGCCCGAGCGGAGGAGACGAGCAAGGTTGAGAGGAGTGGAAGCGCCGAGAGACAAGAGACGACCTTAGAAGAGAGAAGCGGCATGGTACGAGACCTCGTGTTGACTGCAGCAGGAGGTTGGAGTAACCCCGGCGCGGTTCGAAGATGACGGATGCAGCCGAGTATGAACGGGCGCGGCGGTTTCCAGAAGCTGCGAGTGGAGGCCGGAAGCAATTAGAAGAAACTAAAGTTTGCACTTTAGGAATCGAGCGTTACTCGTGCCACTTCTACGTGGGTGGGTTCCCCCTGGTCGGCTGAGTCGCAACCTTCGCGGGCAGCTGGGGTTTCTATAGGTGTCACTCATTGCCTGCTGTGTGGGCTTGGGTGCCTGGTCTCCATTTCGACGAGATCCAGTGAGGGAGAGACAATGCGATTCATCAAATATCTAGTTTTGCTGTCTGTACTGGTTTTCCCGATGGCTCACGCAAAGGCGCAGGTGGCGGTGAGTGTATATCCGGGCGGATACGGGGATGGGTACGCGTATGGGCCGCCGGCGTGCTCCTACGGCTACTACGGCTATGCACCCTATGCCTGTGCACCCTACGGCTTCTACGGTCCGAGCTGGTTTAGTGGCGGGATCTTCATCGGCGCGGGACCGTGGCTGCGTGGCGGATATGGCTTTGGACGTGGCTATGGCTATGGCTACCGCGGCGTCTACGGGGGGTACGGACGCGGCTATGGATATGGCGGCGGCTATGGTCGGGGCTACGTAGGCGGTTATCGCGGCGGGTATGGCGCGGTGCGCGGTGGGGGCTATGGCGGAGGGCGTGGCTTCGGTGGCGGTCGT
>CAXSEC010000136.1:0-9995 GCA_964236325.1 uncultured Acidobacteriaceae bacterium
TGCGATTGTGTACGTAAACGTCAAGCCGGCGCGGCTTGCGACGCACTTTGATCGATCGGCGCCTGCGCGCAGCCCGGAGTTCCAGGCGTTCGTCGATGCGACGGGGATTGTGCCGGAGCGTGATCTGGATGAGGTGGCCTTCTCCCTGACGCGCCGCGCAGATCCGGATGGACCAAATGGTCCCGTTGCCTATACTGAGGTCTTCAGCGGGCGCTTTGATCCGACTCGCCTCACGCCGTATCTTACGCATCAGGCCACCTCGCAGGAGCAGTACGCAGGGCATACCCTGTACACCCTCCCATCCGGCGAGGCGGGCGCCGCTGCAACTCGCGTGCTTCGAGTAGGCGTGCTCCGGCCAGGAATGATCGTGGCGTCCAATGCGGCGACTGCCGAGCAGATGCATGCGGTCATCGATCACGATCGCGCCGGTCTGCTGAGTGCAACGCTTCCGTCCCTGCTCTCCGATCACTTTGCCGACGTGCCCGCGTTCTCGAGCGCCTGGGGTGTTGGCAGCCTGGGGCTGCCGTTTGCAGAGTCGGGGCATGTCGCTGTAATGGGCCTCGACCTTCCCTTACCGGAGAACCAGCCGTTGATCGCGAGTGTGCGGTATCTGGGCGCACTGCGGCTGCGCGTGGTGGCCCTGGCGCCAACTCCGGAGCTCGCAATGCAACAGGCGGGCGCGCTGACCGGCGTTCTCGGGCTGGTGCGGACGCTGGGAGCCCAGCCGGGCGGCAGTAGTCCGCAGCTTGCGGCTGCCTTGCAGTCGATCGCGATCGCTCAGGTGGGTGCGCGCACAGTGGTGACGATCGACGTCCCCGCAGACCTGCTACGGCAACTTACGCTGGTGAAGTAGGCTTGGAAGCTCCCGATCGCGTAGCAGGCACAGCATCAGGCGAAGCTCCGCGGGTTGGCCTGCCGAGAGGCGTTGTAACTGCATCAAAGTAGTGGATTGCGGCTCTAGGATGCTTCACGAGGAGCCAATCGCAACTTCATAATCATGGGCCCAGATTAAGGCCGAACAAGGAAGGATCGTAGATGACCACGGGATCACAATCAGGAGCAACGACGTTCTCCAGTCTGCTTGGCATGGCGACAATGGCAGTCACTTCCCTGCTGCAGTCGGCACCGGCGCATGCGCAGGCCCAAGCGCAGGCTCAGACCATCACGGGCGAGGCGGCCTTCACCGACTACTCGCAGGAGCACCCTGGCGTTCGCCGGAAGATCACCACGGCGGATCTGCCGCAGCCGAAGGAAGATCAATCGGTCGATAACGGGGCAGACCTCGTACCGCAGCCTGATGGGGCATGGCCCAAGGCACCGGCGGGCTTCAAGGTCGAACGATACGCGCAGGGTTTCACCGAGCCGCGCCTGATCCGAACAGCGCCGAACGGTGATCTGTTCCTCGCTGACAGCAAGGCAGGCAAGGTGATGGTGCTGCGGGGCGTCGGTCCCGATGGCAAAGCGCAGACGACTGAGACCTTCGCCGAGGGCCTTGACCACCCGTTTGGCATCAACTTCTACCCCGCGGACAAGCCAAAGTGGGTCTATGTTGCGAACACAACCTCTGTCGTTCGCTTCGCGTACAAGGCGGGTGATCTGAAAGCGAAGGGCGCGCCCGAGACCATCGTTCCCACCCTTCCCGGCTACGCGCAGCTGCGCGGCGGCGGCCACTGGACGCGCGATGTTGTGTTCTCCCAGGACGGCAAAAAGATGTTCGTTTCGGTCGGCTCGGGATCAAACGTCGACGACACGGATAACAACCCGAAGGAGTTCCACCGCGCGGACGTGCTCGAGTACGCACCAGACGGTAAGTTCGTGAAGATCTACGCGAGCGGCATCCGCAACTGCGTGGGTGAGACGATCAACCCGATTACCGGCCAGCTTTGGTGCTCGACCAACGAGCGCGATCGCCTGGGCGACAACCTGGTGCCGGACTACATCACGTCGGTCAAGGAAGACGGCTTCTACGGCTGGCCGTGGTACTACATGGGCTCGAACCAGGATCCCCGGCACATGGGCAAACACCCGGAACTAGTCGGCAAAGTCATCGTCCCCGATGTTCTGCTGCAACCCCACTTTGCCTCGCTTGAGATGCAGTTCTATGAGGGATCACAATTCCCCACCGAGTTCAAAGGCGACGCCTTTGCTGCGGAACATGGTTCGTGGAACAAATCCAAGCGAGCCGGATACGAGGTCATCCGCGTGCCCATGCAGGGCGGGAAGGCCATAGGTGAGTACGAGGACTTTCTGACGGGCTTTGTCACAGATGACGGTAAGGTCTGGGGTCGGCCGGTCGGAGTAGCAGTCGCCAAGGATGGCTCGCTCTTTGTGACGGATGACGGCACAAAAACTGTGTGGCACGTGAGCTACACGGGTAGCGCGCAGAAGACGGTTGCAAGTCGGTGAGACGCTCGCAAGGTGACAGAAGGGCAGCCTACGATGGCTGCCCTTCTTCTTGACATAGGCTTACAGGTGCAGGAGGCGCTCGGCATGGCCGTGTGTGAGACCGGCCATCTCCTCTTCGCTAAGCTCGTTTGCGAGCGCGTCCAGGAAGCTCCGGCCGCGAGTATTAGGGCTGAACGGGTAATCGACCGAGAAGAGAAGATTGTCGAGGCCGACGACCTCCTTGGCGCAGCGGAACGGTTCCGGGGTGAAGTAGCCGCTGGTCGTGATGGCGACGTTGCTCTTCAGGTACTCGGCTACGGTTCGTGGGAGCTTTGCGGCGGAAGAGAGGATGCCGCTTGATCGTGCGAGGGCATACGGCACACCTTCACCCATGTGGCCGACGATCAGTTGCAGCTGCGGGAATCGATCAAAGAGGCCGGAGACAATCAGCCGCAACAGATGCAGGCCAGTCTCCGCGTGCCATCCCCAGCCAGCGATCGAGAGCAGGCGGCCAAGCTCACCGGGCAGACCGCTGAAGTACGCCTTGCTTACGGTCTCAGGCGGGGGTGCCGGATGCAGGTAGATGGGAACGTTGAGGGCCACGGCTGCTTCAAAGACGGGCGTGAAGCGGGGATCATCGAGAAAGAGGCCGTCGGTGGTGCCATCTAGCAGAGCACCCTTGAATCCGAGTTGGTGTACACAGCGCGCAAGCTCCTCGGCGGCACGCTCCGGCTGCTTCAGACCGAGGCAGGCAAAGCCGGCAAGACGGCTTGGATTCGCCTGAATAGCAGCAGCTAACTCGTCGTTGACGTCGCGGGCCAGAGGAGTTGCGGTGTCGGCTGGCAGTGCGTCAAAGCCGATAGCGGCAAGCGACAGGACCTGCAGGTCGATGCCGGACGCATCCATGGCGGCGATCCTGCCGGAGCCGAGATCAAGCAGCTGCCTCTGAAGCTGTTCAGGCTGACTTGCCGTGCCTAAGTAAGGGCCGGTCGCACTTAGGAAACTTTGGGTAACGAAGTGTTCTTCAAGACAGATGGTTCGCATACCAGGTAGGACGCTGACGGCTGGTGGACGGACAAACAAAAGGGTAGGAAGCACGTTGCCTCCCGCCTGCTTGAAGTGAGGTGGACTAGGAAGTGAGGGACTGAAAAGCGGAGGCTACAGACCCTTGGCGCTGTTGTTTTCCATGCTGGCGATCGTCATCCTGAGATACTTGTGCGGGTTTACCGCGAGATCATTGATCCTGACTTCATAGTGGACGTGGTTCCCGGTGGCGCCACTAACCCGGCCGCTGTGACCCACGTAGCCGATGATCTGGCCGGTGAAGACGGTCTGACCGGCGAGCACGTTGAAGCCCGACATGTGGCCATAGACGGTCTTTACCCCGTGACCGTGGTCAATCACCACCTCGCGGCCATAGCCGTTCCCCATGGCAGCGGAGACCACGACCCCATTCGCCGTGGCGCGGATGGGTGTGCCGAGCGGCGCTGCGATGTCGACGCCCTTGTGGAACTCTCCCTCTCCGGTCCCGAGCACAGGATCGACGCGCTGGCCGAAGCCCGAGGTGATTGGACCCATGACTGGCCACAGGCTGGGTGCAGCCGCCGCGTCAAAGACCGTGTCGACACCGGGGATGCGCGTCAGGCTGGTGCCCACACCAAATCCGGTGGAGGCAGGTGTCGCCAGATAGCGCGTTGCTGTTCCGTTGAACGCGTTGGCGCGGAGTGCGTAGAAGGTGTCCAGAGACTTGTAGAAGCCGGCCTCGGCGTCAGAGTTTGCCTCGGTGGGAAGTGAGGCTTTGACGGCTGCGTTCACCGAGATCTGCTTGCCAGGCAGCGGGCCGCTCAGGCGACCGGCGGACCCCGAGAGTTTGCTGGCCGTCATGCCGTAGAGCGCCGAGACTTCCGTGGCCAGAGTTCCCAGGCTGGCGACCTGGACTTCACGCTCGCGCGCGGAGTGCTCGAGATGGGCGTAATCGCGCTGCAGGTTGTTGTGATCCTCTCGTAACTGGTTAAAACGAGAGGTCTTGATGAGCATGCGGGAATAGGATCCGGCAAGGCCGGTGACGGTGAAGAGGCCGACCAGGGCGGCGGCGGCGATCACGTAGGCGTAGTGCAGCGGGATGGGAACCTTCGTGAGGGTGCCATCCGGCTCACGACTCACGAACATGATGTAATACCGCTTTTTGAGGCTCAAGACAGCTCGTAGTGCCCGGATTGTCCGCGAGGAGACGGCTCTAAGGCGGCTGCAATTGCATGAATCCAAACGAGATGGCAACTGCGCTGCCTTTTGGGCGGTGCTTGATTAGCTTAATGCAACGGATGGGGGATTGCAATGCGCAAGAAGGCACCATTCTTGGCGCGATGCAGGGCAAATGTGAGCTGAAAGGATCACGGGCGTATGCTGAAACTCTGATGAAAGTGGGCGGAGAACTTCGATTTATCAATGACTTACGACGCCGCTTCCCGCAAACGAGAGGCCGCGGGATGGTGTTGGGGATGGGGGATGACTGTGCGCTGCTGGCGCCCAGGGCGGGGTGGCGTGTGGCGGTGACGACGGATCTGCTGGTGGAGGGACGACATTTTCGGCGGGACACGCATGTTGCTGAATCGGCGGGACATCGCTGTCTGGCGCGAGGTTTGAGCGATCTGGCGGCGATGGGTGGGGCGGAGCCGCTGGGGGCGTTTCTATCGCTGGCGATGCCGCCGAAAATGCTCAAAACGGCTGCGGATCGGCGCTGGTTGGATGGGTTTCTGCAGGGGTTTGAGGCACTTTCGCGGAGGTTCAAAACGCCGCTGGCGGGAGGCGACACGGGCGAGGCTCCGGGAGAGGAGCTGGTGGCAGATCTTGTGCTGGTCGGCCAGGTGAGACCGGAGCGGGCGCTGCTGCGATCGGGGGCGAGGCCGGGAGATGGGGTGTGGGTGACGGGATCGCTGGGCGGGTCGGCGGCGGAGCTGGAGGGGATGCTGGCGCGCGCGGGAGACGGGCGAAGGCCGAGCCGGGTAAGGGGGCCGCAGAGCTTTCCGGAGCCGAGGATCGGGGTGGGCGCGGCGCTGGCGCGACGCATGGTGGGTGAGGCACGAGCGGTGACGGCTTGCCTGGATGTGAGCGATGGGCTGTCGAGCGACCTGGCGCAGCTGTGTGAGGCGTCGGGCGTGGCGGTGCGGGTTGAGCGTAATTTGGTGCCGGTCCATCCGCTGGCGATGGGGCTGGGCGAGGCGCGGGCGCTCAAGCTGGCGCTCGATGGCGGCGAGGACTATGAGCTGCTGTTCACGGCGCGGGCGGAGGCCCGGCTGCCTAAGGTCATGGGTGGGGTAGCGCTGACGCGGATCGGCACCGTGCTAAAGAAAAGCGAGAAGCGGCCGATGATGACTTTAGTTGAGGCGGCCGGGCGGGAGCGGGCGATGGAGCGGGGCGGATGGGAGCATTTGCAAGGACCGAAGCGGCGATGACTGAGGCGGCAGTGACTGAGGCTGTGAGGAAGTATGCGGGAAGGCAGAGGGCTGTGGTCGGTGAGGCGGGAGTGGCGCGATGAAGAGCCGCAGGCGGTGCCTGGCGGTGGCGCTGTGGCTGACGCTGCCGATCGTGATGTCGCTGGAGCTGGCGACGAAGTTTCGGTCGGAGGTGGTGCTGAGCCGATGCGGCCTGGTGACGGCGGCGCTGAACCTGCCGGGCTTTCTGATGTCGTATGTGCTGGCCTATCGCAGGCATGGTCCGATGCTGCCGTTGATTGCGGCGGGCGATGTGGTGTTCTGGGTGCCGGCGATCTACGCGGTGCTGCGCTGGGGGGAGTGGGTGCGGGTGCGGCGACGAGGGGCTCGGTGATGGATGTGGCCGACGATGTACGCGTCGCTTCCCTCCGTCATTAAAGACGAAATGCGGGGGTTCCTCGCTCCGCTCGGAATGACAACCAAAATTGCCTGGGGTGCTCTGAATGACCGGGAATGCGTACCCGGTTGATCATGCGTCGCTTCGTATCGTTCAGCCGGGACGGTAGAGAATGGGAGTGCCACGAGGAGGGGGTGCGGGGATGCGGGAGGCGACGAGGATCTTGCGGGCGATGGTGACGCCGGCGGTGGCGGGGACGGCGATGCACGAGGGGCCGGTGTTTGCGGCGCCGTTCCATGTGCCGGGGGCGGTGGGCGAGGCGGCGTACACCTATGCCGGGTACGAGCAGCCGAGCTGGACGACGCTCGAGCGGGTGCTGGCGGTGATCGAGACGGGCGACGGGCTGCCGGACGCGGCGGAGGCAAAGGCGCTCTGCTTTGCTTCCGGGGCTGCGGCGACGATGGCCGTGTTTGGAACGGTGCTGCGGCCGGGAGATGTGGTGGTGCTGCCAGCGGGCGCGTACTTCAACTCGCGGAGGCTGATCGAGGGGTACTTTGCAGAGATCGGTGTGACGGTGCGGTTAGCGCCAACGGTGGGTGGTGCGCAGGGTGAGTTGCTGGAGGGGGCGCGACTGCTGTGGCTGGAGACGCCGAGTAATCCGGGGATGGAGGTGTGCGATATCGCCGCACTCTGCGAGCGGGCGCGCCGGGCAGGGGCGTTGGTGGCGTGCGACAACTCGATGGCGACGCCGATGGGGCAGAATGTGCTGGCGCTGGGAGCGGACTTTTCCGTGGTGTCGGATACGAAGCTGATGACCGGGCACAGCGACCTGCTAATGGGGCATGTGGCGGTGACGGATGAGGGCTGGTACGCGAAGCTGCTGGCGTGGCGGAACCTGACGGGCGGCGGGCCGGGGCCGATGGAGGCGTGGCTGGCGACGCGATCGCTGGCGACGCTGAGTTTGCGGCTGGAGCGGAGTACAGCGAATGCACTGGCGGTCGCGGTGTGGCTGGAGGGTCGGCCGGAGGTTTCGCTGGTGCGGTATCCCGGGCTGCGATCGCACGAGTCCTACGAGATTGCGGCGCGGCAGATGCGGAGTTTTGGGCCGGTGGTGAGCTTTGTGCTGCGCGGTGGAGAGGCGGCGGCGGAGAGGTTTCTGCGGGAAACAAAACTGGTTACAAATGCGACGAGCTTTGGCGGGGTCACGACGACGGCGGAGCGGCGGGCGCGGTGGGGGCACGATGCGATTGATGCAGGGTTTGTGCGGATGAGCGTGGGGTGTGAGGCGGTGGAGGATCTGTTGGAGGACTTTGCACGGGGGTTGGAGGCGGGGTGACTTGTGGTTCGTCGCACGGAGAGGCGAGGGTAGGACTGAAGGCGGGTTGGAAGCTTTCGGTAGAGCAGCATATCCCTACGGGATGACAAGCAAAGGAGCCGCGGCAGTGGCGGGGCAGCGGCAGCGGCAGCGGTAGCAGGAACCGAGTTGCGCGTCGCTTCGCTCCGTGGCTAAAAACAAATGCGGGGGTTCCTCGGCTTCGCCTCGGAATGACAACCAAAAATTGCGCCCCTGTGTTGCGGCTTTGTCTTGCGGCTTTGTCTTGCGGCCCTGTATTGCGTCCCTGTCATGGTTTCTCATAGTGACAGCTCAACAGCCTGATCAGGACGGTCTGACAGCGATCGGACCAGGAGTGGCGGAAGGGATCGGCGTGATGGCAGGTGTGGTGCAGGGCGGGTTTCGGCGGACGTGGGAGGTGGAGGTGTTGCGGGCGCAGCCTTTGATTGCTCCGGCGCGGCGGTATACGTATCCGCGGGAGGTGATCGGGGAGGAGGAGGCGATGGCGCGGGGGGCGATGGAGCTGATGGTGCGGCCGGGGGTTGGAGGTGCGTTTCTGGCGACGTGTTCGCTGGGGTTCAAGGATCCGGCGATGCCGACGGGGGTGTGGGCGTGTCCGCGCGCGGAGGAGGTGTGTGCGGTGGCGGGGGGGTATGCGTATGTGGTGGACACGACGGCTCCAGAGCGAGTGGTGCAGGTGCCGCTGCGGCCGGTGACGGCGGTTCGGGTGCTCGAGGCCGAGGGGCTACTGGTGTTTGCGGGGTTTATGAGCCTGGTGGCGTGGGGAGCGGACGGATTGCGCTGGGAGACGGGTCGGCTGAGCTGGGAGGGTTTGACGCTGGGGGCGGTGGTGGACGGTCGGCTGACGGGGACGGGGTGGGAGATGGTGAGTGACCGGGAGCTGCCGTTTGCGGTGGATCTAGGGACGGGGCGGCATGAGGGTGGGGGGTATCTGCGGTGAGGGTGGTCGGGAGGTCGATCGCTCTTGGGGGCGGCGATAGAACGTTGGCTGGTTGGGGTTTGTACGTCCCACCCTTCCCACCCCACCAGCGAAGATGGCGGGGACCCCGGATCCCACCCCACCAGCGAAGATGGCGGGGACCCCGGATCGCGGTGAGGCTGCGAAGGATGGGGCACCGAGGGGTTTTCTGACGGCGGAGGGAGGCACTTCGTCGCTGCGCTCCGTTGTAAAGGGGAGATGCGGGGGTTCCCTCCCTTCGGCCGCTCAGGATCGGAAGGACAACCAAGCCCTGCTTTGCTGAAAGGACAATGAAGACGCTGCGCTCAGATCAGGACGGGTGGTTTGGCAATGACGGGTGAGGGGGTGGGCTGCTAGGCTGTGGGGCATGGAAGTTCCGGTGAAGCTGATCAAGGCGTTGGGGATTCTGCGAGAGGCGGGGCATGCCGTTGGGGAGCCAACGGTGAGTGTGGCCGGCGGGATCATTGTGGTGATCGATGAGAAGACGCTGAATGAGGGTGAGATCTTCAAGCTGGCGGGTCTGCCGACGTAGGGCATTTCTGCTGATCGCCAGGCAGATGCACGCGGAGTTCCGCGCGGATGACGCGAAGGTGGCAGGCAGGATACCGCGAGGGTGGATCGTGCGGTGGGCTGGCGGCGGGTAGTCTTCGCGCATGAGCCCCTCCCTTCGCCAGCAGATTGACGTCAATATCCGTGAGGTCGAGCTGAAACTCGATCGTCTTTCGTTCCAACAGCAGCCTGATCCGCAGTCGATTGCCGCGGAGCAGCGGGAGTTAGAGATTTTGAGGCAGAAGCAGAGTACCTTGCCGCAGGAGGATGCGACGGGCGTTTACGCCTGAGGCCGGGAGTGCCGGAGTGAGTGAGTAGAGCGCCGCCTGTGGTTCCTGCGTGTGCAGGGCTGCAGGCGGCGTTGCTGTGTGCGGCTGTCGGGTGGAGGCAGGGCGGACGGCGCGGTGGGCGGAGTGCGGCATCGAAGACGCTTATGGCGAATGCGCTGGTGTTCAATCCGGGGAGTAACTCGCTGAAGTTTGAGGTGGTGGAGACGGCGGCGGGCCAGCGGTTTGCGTCCGAGGCGACGAAGCGGGTGAGCGCGGCGATCGAGGACTTTGGCACTGACGCGACGCTGACGGTATTTCGCGGGCGGGAGATCGAGAAAAAAGAGCAGGTCGATGTGCCGGACATGGCCGCGGCGGCGCGGTTTGCGGTGGGCTGGCTGCGTGGGCGAGGGGTGCTGGATGGGTTGGACTTTGCCGGGGTGCGGGTGGTGCATGGCGGCGTGAGGTATGACCGGGCGACGCGGGCGACGGCGGAGGTGCGACGGGAGATTGAGGCGCTTGAGGAGCTGGCGCCGCTGCATAACCGGAGTGCGGTGGAGATTTTGGGCGTGCTCGATGGAGAGATGAAGGAGGTGCCGCTGATGGTGACGTTTGATACGGCGTTTCATCGGACGCTGCCGGAGGTGGCGTGGCG
>CAXSEC010000137.1:0-2934 GCA_964236325.1 uncultured Acidobacteriaceae bacterium
TTTGGTGCCACGGGTGGTCTCCTGAGCACAGAGTTTGGATTTTGCGGCGCGTAGGACAGCTTACGCAAGTGCAGGAGGGATGGTTCCGTGGGCGAACACGAAATACAGGGGTCTCTCCACTTCGCTGCGCTTCGGTCGAGATGACGGCGGGGTTGGGGTGCGTCTGCTAGGTGATGCCTATGTGGCGATGATTTCAGCGGCGAAGCGTTCCATTTCGGAGTGCTGTGGGCTGGACTGGAGGAGGACGAGGGAGCAGCCGATGGCTTCGAAGTCGGCGAGGCGCTGGCGGACGGTGGCGGGGGAGCCGATGAGGCCGGAGCGGAGGCCGCGGTTCGAGACCGAGTAGTCGCGGAGGCTGAGCTCGGATTCAAGGTTGGAGCCGGTGATGAACTGCTGGTAGTTGGCGTAGCCGCGAGCGGATTGCTTGACGTCGGTGATGCGGGCGACTTCGCGGGCGGCTTCGGCGTCGGAGTCGCGGAGGATGCAGTAGCCGGTAACGCCGAAGATGAGGGCAGGCAGATGGGGATGCTGGGCGCGGCGGCGGCGCATGTCGGCGATCTTGGCGGCGATGGTGGCGGGCTCGTCGCCGTGCATGAGGTAGGCGTCGCACTTGGCGGCGATGAGGTTTTTGGCGGTTTCGGACTCACCGCCGGCGTAGAGGGTGGGGCGGGGAGTGGCGAGGGGCTTGGGCGAGAGCAGGTTTTCGGCGACGGTGTAGAGCTTGCCCTGATGGGAGAAGTTCTGCTCGCGCCAGCAGCCGCTGACAACGTCGAGCCACTCGGAGGTGCGGGCGTAGCGGTCGTCGTGCTCGTCGAAGGGGAGGCCGTAGCGGGTGGCCTCGTCCTTCCACCAGGAGGAGACGACGTTGAGGGTGAGGCGACCGTTGGCGATGCGGTCGATGTTGGCGGCCTGCTTGGCGAGCAGGGCGGGGGAGTGGAAGGTGGGGCGAACGGCGACCATGAGCTCGAGCTTGCGGGTGACGGCGGCGAGGGCGGCGGTGGTCGACCAGGCATCGAGCGAGTCGGCTTCGGGACCCTTGATGTCGTTGAGGTTGAGCTCGGCGATGAGGGTAAGGTCAAAGCCGATCTGCTCGGCGCGGATGGCGAGGTCGCGCACGTAGGGCCAGGTGGCGGGCATGGACTCGTCGTCGATGTTGCGAAGCCAGCCGCCGAAGACAGGGAGCCAGAAGCCGTAGCGCATGAGGACTAGGGTACAGGGTTACGCGGCGGCGGTGGACCGGTTGAGGCTTTGCATCCAGCGGTCGGAGCCGTAGATACCTGCGATGAGGGATGGGAGGTAGTGATCGACGTCGAGGTCGGGCCAGGCGATATCGCGGCCGCCGAAGATTTCGATGTGAGCGAGCTGATCGGGGGTGGCGGTCTGGAGGCCTTGGAGCTCTTCGCGGGGGAGGACGAGGCGGCGGCCGGTGTCAAGATGGAGGATGACGAGGTCGAGCTCGGCGCGGTACTCGGCTGTTGTGGCTGATGGCGGGTCGGGGTTGGGGTTGAGTCTGGCGCGCTCGAGGGCTGCGTCGATCTCTGCGTCCGTTGTTTTGAGAGTCCATTCAGCCACGTGCGATTCTCCAGAGTTCCACCAGTTGGTCGGCGTATTTGGTCGCTGTCTCAAGGACGTACTTCACGTCGGACTGCTTTGCGTTTTGCGGTCGGACGGCGTCCCTTCTTCGTGCAAGATCAACGGTTCCATCAACGAACGCTACGATGACTTCGACGTCTCCGTAAAATCCGTGCACATGAGTCGGCGGGTGATCGTCTGAGTATGCGATAGAACGGATGCCGCCAAACGTTTTCGAGCCCACTCAGTGATCGTAGAAGTTGAAGTTCCAGAAATCAATGCCTAAGGGAAGGGTGACCGCGAGGCCTTCTGGATTGTAGGGCGATTCGGCTTAGCGGGCGCCGGAGGTGAAGGCGGGGACGGCGTGGGCGAGGGCTCGGGCGGCGGCTTGGTGAGAGACCTCGGCGGCTTCGCTTTCGAGCCAGTCGACAAGGCGGGCGAAGGGGTCGAAGCCGAGGACGGTGGGGCCGTCGGCGACGAAGTTCGAGAGGGCGTTGATGTCGTAGTAGAGGCGCTGGCCGTCGCGGTCGTCGATCATGTACTCGATGCCGCCCAGCTCGATGCCGGCGGCGGCCATGATGCGTTCGACGTCGGCGATGGCGTCGGCGGGTGGGTGAAGGCTTCGACGGTGAGTTTGGCTTTGGCGGTATCTTCGGTCGCTTCGATGGAGCAGGCGGAGCGTTGGAGATCGACGCCGACGGGGGTGCGGCAGATGTCGGCGGGGCAGAGGTCGAAGGTGTCGCCGGTGATGGCGATGCGGATGGCGTAGAGGAAGCGGCCGTTGAGGACTTCGACGCGGATGATGGATTGGCCGCGGGCGGGGATGAACTCCTGGACGAGGCCGGTGGTGTCCATGCCGAGGATGAGGGCGTCGGGATCGGACTGGGGCAGGGCTGCGGCGATGGCCAACTGCTCGGGGGTATCGAAGCGCTTGACGCCGGCGCCGCTGCCGCCGATGTTGGGCTTCACGACGACGGGGAAGCGGAGGCTCTTCGCGGCGGCGGGCGCATGTTCGGCGCGATGGATGACGCGGGCGCGGGGATAGCCGAGGGCGAGGCGGTCGAGGAGGGTGAGCTGCGAGGCTTTGGAGAGCTCGGAGCGATAGGCCTGGGTGCCGTTGATGACGCGGACGCCGCAGGCTTCGAGGTGCTCGAGGAAGCCTAGGGTGTAGAAGATCTGATCGCCGTGGCCGCGATTCCAGGCGCTGGGGCTCATTTTGTTGAGGACGAGCGAGAAGTGCTCTTCGGGGTGGTCGTCGGGGGACCAGGTGTGGTCGACGGCGGAGAGGGCGACGTAGGGGGTGCCGCGGCGATCGAGCTCGGCGAAGAGGGGTTTGAACCAGTGAGGCTGCTCGTAGTAGAT
>CAXSEC010000137.1:3034-9865 GCA_964236325.1 uncultured Acidobacteriaceae bacterium
GGCGATCGAGCTCGGCGAAGAGGGGTTTGAACCAGTGAGGCTGCTCGTAGTAGATGGCGATCGGGAGCTGTGGCATGGGGATGGTGGTGATCCTTTCGCGGCAGATCTATTGTCGGCCAAGTGTGGGGTTGGGGCTAGTGGCGAGGTGTCTCTCTGCTAGGCTCGGGCGAGAGGACTTTGATGCGAGTGCGAAGGCCGCGTGTGGATGAGATGAGGTGGATGGGAACCAGGTGGGTGCCAGCGGTGCTGCTGGCGGGACTGACGAGCCTGAGCGCGCGGGCGGTGGTCGTGCGGGGGGTGGTGACGGACGGGCAGGGGCGCCGGGTGGCGAATGCGCGGGTGCAGCTGATCTTTGGCAAGACGACGGCGAGCTATGCGACCTCGCGCGCGGACGGCAGTTTTGAGGTTCGCGATGGGGATGGCGGGCGATTTGTGCTGCTGACGTCGGCGGTGACGTTTGCGCCGAACATCAGCGAGGACTTTTATGGCGGCAAGACGGATATCGTGACGCGGTCGGTGGTGCTGTCGCCGACGGAGATTCGGACCGAGGTGTCGGTGACGGCGACGGGGCTGGCGACGCCGCTGCCCCAGCTGACGGCGCCGGTGGACTTGATCCCGCGGGATGCTCTGGCGACGCGGGTGGGCGTGGTGGATGAGCTGCGGCAGGCGCCGGGGGTGTTTGTGGTGCAGCAGGGGCAGGCTGGCGGGGTGTCAAGCTTGTTTGTGCGGGGCGGCGGATCCGATGCGACGAAGGTGCTCTTTGACGGGGTGCCGGCGGATGATGTGGGCGGTGCGTTTGATTTTGGCACGGTGAGCTCGACCGGGGTGAGCGGACCGGGCGCGGGGACGGGTTTGGAGCTGTATCGCGGGGCGAACAGTGCGACGGCGGGGACGGATGCGCTAGCCGGAGTGCTGCAGATGACGACGCCGCGCGGAAGCACGATGGGGCCGGCGCTGAACTACTCGGGGGATGCGGGAAATCTGCATGAGTACCGGAATGAGGTGTTTGTCTCCGGGACGCGGAAGAAGCTGGACTACCTGGCGGGGTACTCGCGGTTTGAGACGTCGAACGCGCTGCGGAACGATGAGTTCCACTCGGGGACGGCGGTGGCGAACATAGGGTATGCGCTGGGGGCGAGCACGCTGGCGCGGTTTACGCTGCGCAACGCAGACAGCGCGGTGGGGCTGCCGGACGCGTATGACTTCTACCTGGTGCCGGCGAGCGGCAAGCAGAGCGATCAGGACCTGTATGCGGCGGGAACGGTCGAGAACACGACGCTGGGAGGATGGCACAACCTGGTTCGCTACGGGATCACGCGGAAGCGGGAGCAGGCGGAGGGATTTCAGCCGGTGGGCGAGCCGGTGACGTCGACGTTTGATGGCTTCAGCTATACGACGTACTACGGGCTGCCGGCGACGATCCGCGGGGCGAACGGGTATACGGCGACGGGCCAGGCGGCGTTTTTTACGCCAACGGACCAGTTGGTCTCGAACCGGGATCAACTGTACTTTCAGAGCGACTATGTGCTGCCGCACCATGTGGCGATGGTGTTTGGGTTCCGGTATGACAATGAGCGGGGCCAGTTTGCAGAGCCGGGTGAGGCGGAGCGGCTGCAGCGGACCAACTTCGGTTACAACCTGGGATTTCAGGGAGAGCTAGGCGCGAGGCTGTTCTATTCGCTGGGCGGGGCGATCGAGAAGAACCATCTGTTTGGGCTGGCGGGGACGCCAAAGTTCGGTCTGGCGTACCAGGCGGTGCGGCCGGGCGGGCGATTGTTGCACGGGACACGGCTACGGGCGAACGCGGCGACGGGGGTGCAGGAGCCGTCGCTGGCGCTCGAGTTTTCGTCGCTCTACCGGCAGCTTGAGGATGCTGGAGATGCGGCGGCCATTGCGCAGTATCGGGTGACGCCGGCTGGGGCGCTGCGGTCGCGGACGCTCGATGTGGGGGTGGATCAGAGTCTGGTGGGCGAGAAGCTGGTGCTCAAGGCCGGGTACTTTCATAACCAGTTTTCCCACCAGTTTGACTATGTGGATGTAGGAACGCTTGAGAGTGTGTTTGGCCTTGATCTGTCGGCGACGGGGTTATTTGGCGCGGAGTTGAACAGCCTGGCGTACCGGGCGCAGGGCTTGGAGACGGATCTCGAGTGGCAGCCGAAGCCGCGGATCCTGGTGCGCGGCGGCTATACCTACCTGGCGACGCTGGTGGAGCAGAGCTTTGCCAGCGATGCGGCGGCGGCGACGGCAGGGGTGCCGACGGAGAGTCCGGATCTGCCCGGAATTGCGATTGGGGCGACGTCGCCGCTGGTGGGACAGCGGGTGTTTCGGCGACCGCCGCAGACCGGATACTTTGCGGCGCAGTATACGGGCAGTGTGTTCGGCGTGGCGTTCAAGGGATCGATGGCGAGCAAGTCGGATGACTCGACGTTTCTGAGCTTTGAGGATCTGAATGGCGGCAACTCACTGCTGCTGCCGAACCGGAATCTGGACTTCGGCTACGTGAAGCTGGATCTGGGCTTCACCTATGCGGTGAGTCATCAGGTAACGGTGTTTGCGCAGACGGAGAATCTGCTGAATGACCAGCATATTGGGCCCATTGGCTACCCTGGGCTGCCGCTGACGGCCCGCGGCGGGCTGAAGGTGCGGCTGGGTGGGGGCGGATGAGACGGGGTCTGCGGGCGCAAGGGTAAGACGGTTAAAGACAGTACTACCTGCAGAGTAAAAGCCCCGGCTAGACCGGGGCTTTTACTCTGTGGATTGAAACCAAGGCTAGCTGGCGAGGCGGCGGCGGATGGCGCCGGCGCCAGCGAGCAGGCCGGTGCCAAGCAGCGCGAAGGTGCCGGGTTCAGGCGTGACGGTGCTGCTGCCAATGGCGTTCGAGACGCTGAAGACGACGTTCTTGTAGTCGGGCGTGGTGTAGTAGACGCCGTAGGGGATGCTGATCTTGCGCGGGATGTCCTCCGCGCCGAGGAGGAGGGTTCCATCCTGCATGGTGGCGTAGAAGGAGCTGACGCCGTCGGTGGCTTCAGTCGCGTCTGAGCTCTCGGTGGGATCGATCCATCCGCCGCTGGTAGCCCAGTAGCCGTTCGGATCCATGATGCTGTTGGACTCGATCTGGAAGGCGAGTCGATCGCCGGCGTTGACGGAGCCGAAGTTGAAGGTCTGGCCTGAGGTGGAGGTCTTGTTGTTCATCATCCAGGCGCTGTAGGTGCCTGTGGTCTCATCCTGCAGACGGATAAGATCGGTGGCATCGGCGGAGGTATCGAGGAAGGTCGCGATGACGTCTCCCTGGGCGATAGCGGTGATGGTGGTCTGAGCGACAGGGAAGCCGGGGTGTGGATCGGGTGAGAGCGGGGAGGCGAGACAGCTGGTTGCTGCAAGGGTGGCAGCGCAGGGAAGGAGAAGCAGGCGGAGCTTTGACATTTGAAACGGATCCTCACGTAGTTCAGCTAGGAAGGTCGTAGCACTTCACTGGCCAATCGGTAAGCGGTGTTTTGCTTGCACTTACGAAGATTTTCGGATCAACTAAGCAAGTATTTGCGCATTACCTGACCGGAGCAGCAAAAACTTTCCACTCAAGCTTTCAGCCGATGTGCCGATCTACTCAACAGTGACGGCTTTGACGAGATTGCGGGGACGATCGACGTCCAGCCCGCGTTGCAGCGACATGAAGTAGGCGAAGAGCTGGAGAGGGATGACCTCAAGGATGGGCAGCAGGGCTTCGGTGACGTGGGGGAGGAAGAGGACGTTTGAGGCGACGGCGGCAACCTCGGTGTCGCCTTCGGTGGCGATGACAAACGCGTTGATGTGCTGGCGGGCGATGTCTTCGAGGAGCTGGAGGCTTTTGCGATAGCGGAGGAGGGAGGAGGGATCATTATCGTCGCGGGTGGCGAGAACGACGATGGGCGCGCCTTCGCCAAGCAGGGCATTGGGGCCGTGTTTTAGCTCGCCAGTGGGGTAGGCCTCGGCGTGGATGTAGGAGACTTCCTTGAGTTTGAGGGCGCCTTCGCGGGCGATGGGGTAGTGGAGGGCGCGGCCGAGGAAGAGGAAGGCCTCGGCGGTGGCGAAGCTGGGAACGATCTCGGAGATGCGCTGCTCCCAGGCGGGCAGGCTGGCGGCGATGATGTCGGGAATGGAGGCGAGTTGATGGAGATCTTCGGCGACTTCGGCGGCGGAGAGCCGGCCACGATCGCGGCCGAGAAGAAGGCTGAGCAGATGGAGGACGACAAGCTGGGTGGTGAAGCTTTTGGTGGCGGCGATGGCGACTTCCTTGCCGGCGCGGGTGAGCAGGGTGGCATCGGCCTCGCGGGCCATGGTGGAGCCTTCGACGTTGGTGATGGAGATGGTGCGGGCGCCGCGGCTGGCGGCTTCGCGGAGGGCCGCGAGGGTGTCGGCGGTTTCGCCGGACTGCGAGAGGACAAGGACGGAGGGGTTCTGGAGCGTGTCGTAGCGGCGATAGGGGTACTCGCTCGCGTATTCGACGTCGACGGCGACGCCGGAGGCCTCTTCAATCATGATTTCACCGGCGAGGCCGGCGTGGCGACTGGTACCGGAGGCGGCGACGATGAGGCGGTCCGCACCTCGAAGAAGAGTTTTGACTGGGGCCCAAGCCTCGGTGTTCAGGGTGTCGCCCGAGACGTAGGCGGCGAGGGTGTCGGCGATGGCGCGGGGCTGCTCGTAGATCTCGGAGAGGGTGACGTGGGTGCGGGGAGGGTTGGCGGCGATCGCTTCACTCATGACCCTATGATGGCATGTTGGCGGACGGCTTTGCGGCGGAGGATCTGATAGAAGGGACGGGGATGGAGCGGCAGGCGACGGACTCACGAAGGATGACGGCGGCGGATGCGGCGGCACGGGCGCGGATGCGGCGCACGATGCGGGGGCTGCGATCGCCGTGGGTGCTGATGGAGGCGGTGCTGGTGGGGGTGAGCGGCGCGGTGCTGGCGGTGTGGCTCGAAATTCCGGACAGAAATGCCGCTGAGATTACGCTGTCGTTTGCGATGGCGGTGGCCGGGGTAGGAGGGTTCCTGTGGGCGCAGGGGCTGGTGCTGGCGCTGGCGCGGCGGCGGGGTGGGGAGCGGCCGGGGCGGTGGAAGGGGATGCTGCTACTGGCGGGTCTGGCGCTGGTGTACTGGCTGGTGGCGACGATCTTTGATGTGGGCGAGATGCGCGATGTGCGGCGGGCGGCGGCGTGGTCGCTCGAGCCGGGGGTAAGCAGGGTGCTGAGTGCGGACGCGTTAATGGCGATGCAGGGAGCGCTGTGGTGGATGCTGCGCTTTGTGCTGATGACGGCGCTGCTGCCATTTGCCATGGAGGGTGTGGCGACGGGGATGCGCGGGCGGTGGGTGCGGCGGGCGGCATGGCTGCTGCTCGAGCCGCTTTACTGGACTGTGGTGCTGGGATGCGCGGTGATGGCGGCTCTGGTGACGGAGGCCATGCTGAACCTGCGACCGCATGTGCCGCTGGTGGCGGAGGGTCTGCTGACGGTGGTGAAGGTGATGGTGATCTTTGCAGCGGATGTTGGGTTGCTGTGCGTGGCGCTGTCGCTGACGGGAACGTTTCTGCGGGATGCGCAGATGGTTATGCCGGAAGGGCAAGGAGCGCGCCCCGGTTCAGGCCGGCGCCGAAGGCGGTGAAGACCAGCGGGCGAGTCGATGGTGGGGGTGGCTCTCGTGCCACTCCGAGGCGGCGATGAGCATGGAGGCAGAGGAGGTGTTGCCGCAGCGGGCGATGTTGGTGAAGAAGCGGCTGCGGTCGATGGTGGTGGCGCGGGCTACCTTGTCGATGAGGTTGAGGTTGGCCTGGTGCATGAGGACGTGGCCGATGGCGGCGGGATCGAGGTGGTTGCGGGCGAGCAGGGCGGTGATGGCGCGGGGGACTTTGCGCGAGGCGTGAAGGATGACGGGGGCCATCCATGTGGAGGCGGTGATCGGCGATGAAGAGGATTTCGGAGGTGCCGCCGTCGGTGTGGAGGGTGACGTCGGCGACGCGGGCGAAGCCTTGCGTGGGATGGATGAGGGCGGCGCCGGCACCATTGCCTAAGAGGATGTGGGCGAGTTTGTCGTTGGTGACGATGCGGTCTGGGAGGAAGTGGCCGAAGGTGTGGAGGAAGGGCACGCGGATCCTACTTGCCTTTGGCCTCGAGGTAGCTTTCGACCTAGCTCGATGGTGTCGAACTTGCGGGCGGAGAGGTCGGGGTCGGGAACGGAGAACGCGGCTTCGAGACCGCTAACGAACTCGGGCAGGGCGAAGGAGTCGAGCAGGCCGGAGCTGAAGAGGCTCTCGTCGGGAGCGGGGTTGACGTCGGTGCCGGCTACGGCGTGGAGGACTTTGAGGATGCCGGGGCGTTTGTCCATGGTGGTCCTTTCTGGTAGCTGCTATGGGAGGGCTGACCAATAGCCGGTGAAGGGGTGGCCAGCGTACGTGAAACCGACTGACCCGTCGTCGAACTGGCGCTGGAGGATGCGGCGGCTTCGCCGGTGAACATGTCCGCGGCGGTGTGGGAGTCGCCGAACTGGAGGACGCGGACGGTGGAGGTGGCGGGGTTCTGCTGGTGCTCGGCGAGGGTGGCGAAGAAGCGGTTGAGGGCGGCGGGGTAGGGGATGGCGGTCTAGCCGCGAGAGAGGGTGGTGGCACTGGTGCTGATGGTGTCGAGGCGGGAGACGGGGTCGACCTGGACGAGATGGCGGGAGCTGAAGCGGGATTGGTGGTCCGGGTGCTATTGCAGCCTTACAGAAAATGCGGGGTCTCTCCACTGCGCTGCGCTTCGGTCGAGATGGGGCCGACGGGAAGAAGAGGGCACCGGTGGGCGGGGGTCGCGGTGGGCATGGC
>CAXSEC010000138.1:0-9831 GCA_964236325.1 uncultured Acidobacteriaceae bacterium
GATCCCGCCGGCGATGGCAACATGCAGCCTCCGCCGCGTCGTCGCCGCTACGGCAGGCCTAACTACAACGATCGCTTCCACAACTCCGACGGATCCAACCGTCTGGCGTTTGTTGTGGGTGGTGGTTTCAATGTGCCGGTTGGCGCGGCAACCTCCAACTACCTCAACGTCGGCTATCGTTTCGAGGTCGGCGCCGGCATCAACTTCAACAAGAAGTTGGGCGTCATGGCGCAGTTCGACTATGACCACTTCGGCATTCCACAGTCCATCCTGAACAACCAGGAAGCCCTCTACTCGAACCTGGATCCGACCGACGCAGCTAACGGAGTCTTCGCCGGTCTCGGCGGCAACGCCCACATCTGGTCCTTCACCCTGAACCCCACCTACACCTTCCATCAGGGCGAAGCCCTGGGCACCTACGCAGTGGTTGGCGGCGGTTTCTACCACAAGGTCACCAACTTCACCCTGCCCACGACGTCAGCTGAAGAGAGTCCATTCGGACAGGTCTTCGAGTTCACCACGAATCAGAACTTTGATTCCTACGTAAGCAATGCTCCCGGCGTAACGGGAGGGGTCGGCTTCACCTATAAGTTCTCAAGATTCGCCAATCAGAAGCTGTTCGGTGAAGTTCGCTATGTGCATACCTTTAATAGCGCTCGCCTGGGTGATCCTTTGGTGACGGGCGCCTCAACCGGTACGCCGAACAATTACTATCCGCCAAACTCAAATGAAAGCAGCTACCTTCCAATTACCTTCGGTATCCGCTTCTAACTCCATTGAATGGCCCGGCTTGACCGGGCTTTTTCGTGCCCATCAAGGCTTACGAAGTAAGCCTGTTGCGGACCCAAAAACCTACCAGAACACCCGCCACCGTAAGTAGACTAATCAAAATCTGGTGCGCGAGCCCCCGCTGTCGCGCCTCCCATGTATTCCGCCAGAGCATCAGCAGTAAAACACCGGTCAGCCCAAGTTCCTGCTGCCACTCCGATAGACCCATACCAACGCGGGCGGTCACAAAGCCACCCAGCATCACGCAGCAAAACCACATGGCCTCGTGCGCCCACTTGTAGCTCCCGCGCACACGGTGATCGGCAATAACGAAGCGTGGCGCCGCAGAGGCAACGCCCATGGTGCCGGCCAGGGCACTTGCGATCGTCACGCAGTAGCCGGCAAGCACTGACAAACCAAGAATGGCAAACCCAATCATGCAGAGAACCTACTCCGTAGAGTGATAGAGCTACAAAGGTGTATCAACCGACCGTTTTCTTTCTCTTGAAGGTGTACATCAGGGGAAGAATGTTTGCGCCATTCTCTCAACAAATGACCGTCATAGCGGCGAACAACGCCAGGCACAAGGAACTGTCTAGCGGCGCATCGCAGCTTCGATCGATCCGGCGTCGTGCGGTAGGCTTTCGATCAAGTCTATCAGCCGTCCCTCCCCGTCGACATACACGACATCCTCAATCCGCACCCCGATCTTCTCCTCCGGAATGTAGATTCCCGGCTCTAGCGTAAACACCATCCCCTTGTCGAGCCGGGTGTGCGCATAGTCCATAGGATCGTGCACATCAATGCCAACCGAGTGCCCCAGAGCGTGCAAAAAGTACTTGCCCAGCGGCTCTCCATGCAGATCCTTGCCATGCGTGTTGATGTACTCATACGCCACCTTGTCGAGCGAGTCCGTGACTGCCGCATCGGTCCGATCGTAGACGTTGCCCATACGATACTTGCCCGCCACAAACGCCGCCGCTGCCGCCCGCTGCGCGCCCAGCACGATGTCGTAGATCTCCTTCTGCCGCGGCGTAAAGTGCCCGTCCACCGGCATCGTCCGCGTAATGTCCGAGGCATACATGCTGTACTCGCCGGCCTCATCGATCACCACCACATCGCCCGTCTCCATCACGCGTCCATTCTCCCCATAGTGGAGCGTCGTCGCGTTCGGGCCTGAGCCCACGATCGCCGCATAGCTTGCCCGCTCGCAACCGTCCTCCATAAACTTCGCCATCTCCACACCCGCGATGGTCCGCTCCCGCACCCCCGGCTTGATCGCCCGCATCCCCGCCAGCTGCGCCGCGATCGAGGCGTCACTCGCCTTCTTTAGCAGCGCAATCTCAGCCGGCGACTTCACCGTCCGCAGCGCCATCGTCAACTCGCGCACATCCTGCGCCCGCAGAGCAGTCGTATCGAGCCCCAGAGTGGGTCCCAGAAAGCTCACCACTGCCGCCGCCGCCGGCATATCGATCTGGCTCCACAGCAGCCGCCCGCGCCGTCGATCCTCCGCCACAAACTCTCCCAGCACCGCCGGCAGCTGATTGACCGCCTGCACCGCATCGACCGCCGCCTGCCCCGCCGCACCTGGCGTGCTCGCGTCCATCTTCGCGCCCGTATACAGCTCGATCACGCGGTTGCGCGATGGCAGGAACAGGATCTCCCGGTACGCATGCGCCGGCACATGCTCGCCCGACCGCGGCGCCACCGTCTCCGGTCCCGCGCCAACCACCATCAGCGCCGCTCCCGGCTCCGTCCACCCCGTCAGATAGAAGAAGTCCGAGTCCTGCCGGTACGGCATAAAGTCGAGCACCGGCTCCTCCGCGGCAAACAGAACCGCCACCCCGCCGTGCAGCTTCTCCGCCAGCGCCATCCGTCGTGCGTGGTACTCCGCCTTTGGCACCGACTCCATCGCCTGCGCCGTCACACTCGACGCCACACACAACACTGCCGCCAGCAACCTTCGCATCCTGACCTCTCCTTCTTGGTTCGCGTCACATTTGCGCCAGCCGTGTCAGATCCCGACCGGATACGGCTTCTCATGTATCTCTGCACCCGCATGGCCATTGCGTTCAAAGCGCCCCTGCAGCAGGCTCAGCAAGCCCGTATACCAATACCCCAGCACAAACAGCAGCAGAAACGGCACAGTAAAAAAGTTCTCGGTCGAGACCGCGTACCAGACCGTGTACGCAAAGTAGCAGCCCAGCCCCAGCTCCACCCATGGCACCCATCCCAGCCGCTTGCGATACTTCTTCGCCTGGCTCCGTTCGCCCTTCTTGGTGACCGAGTACTTCGGCGTCCGCGCAAACGCCGTCTGCACGCCAAACAGCGCCTCTAGCACAGCCTTGGTGTTGGTAATCGTCAGCCCAACCCCCAGCGCCATCAGGAACGGCACATAGGCAATCGTCTTCCACCAGCTGCGCGGATACAGCTCCTTCTGGCTCACCAGATAGAAGCTTGAGACCGACATCGTGCTCGCCATAAACAGTGGCAGATCAACCAGCAGCATCTGTACGTAACCCTGCCAGCTGCGGATAATCATCGCCGGCATCAGCAGCGTGCTCAGCACAATCATCAGTGGATAGCTGATGTTTGCCGTGAGGTGGTACCACGCCTCCAGTTTGGTGTGCCATGGCGCATCGCTCTTCAACACCCGCGGCAGAATCTTCTTTCCCGTCTGGATCAGCCCCTTCGCCCAGCGCGCCTGCTGCGTCTTGAAGGCCGTCATCTCGATCGGCAGCTCCGCCGGGCACTCCACATCCTGCAGGTACTTGAACTTCCATCCCATCAGCTGCGCGCGATAGCTCAGGTCCGTGTCTTCGGTCAGCGTGTCATGCTGCCATCCCCCTGCTTCGCCGATCACTCGCCGCCGCCACATCCCCGCCGTGCCATTGAAGTTGAAGAACACCCCCGCGCGCGAGCGGCCGCCATGCTCCAGCACAAAGTGCCCGTCCAGCAGGATCGCCTCCACCTGCGTCAGAAAACTGTAGTTGCGATTCAGGTGCGTCCACCGCGTCTGCACCATGCCGATCCCCGGCTCGGCAAAGTGATCGATCACCTGCATCACCCACGCGCGCGGCGGTACAAAGTCCGCATCGAAGATCGCCACAAACTCGCCCCGCGCCACATCAAGTCCGGCATCGAGCGCCCCCGCTTTGTAACCATGCCGGTTCGTGCGATGCAGATACACGATCGGCTGCGGCTCCAGCCCGTTCGTCCCCGCGGCGTACCGCTCCACCATCTCCCGCGCCACCACCTGCGTCTCATCGGTCGAGTCATCAAGCACCTGGATCTCAAACCGATCGCGCGGATAGTCTATCCGGCACACCGCGTCGATCAGCCGATCGATGACAAACTGCTCATTGAAGATCGGCAGCTGGATCGTCACGAACGGCAGCTCACCCTCAGCAAACCGCGCCACCGGCTCCGCCCAGTGCGCCTCCTTCTGCCGATTCCGGTAATACAGCCACACCAGCTGATAGCGATGAATGCCGTAGAACGCCAGAATCACCATCACGATGAAATAGGGAATCAGCAGCGCCGTATCGAAAGCATTCCAGCGATACAAATGTTCAAACGTCTTGTCCGCGTAGTGCGTCTTCCAGTAGTGCCCCAGCCCATGCGGAGCCGCAAGCATCGCCATACCCAGCATGTCCGTTAAACCGCGCAGAGCCTCACCCCACCTTGCCTTCGCCGATTCTACGTGACATCGTTCGTTTATAGGCAGGTTTGCGGGAAGCGCAGAGTTGTCTTGCTTCCCAAAGTAGGAAGCCAGTATGATGAAAGTGTGACCATTCAGCGAATCAAGAAGAGCTACAGTATCTCGCCTGAGTCTGAGCGCTACATCCGCAAAGTTCGCAGGGCGGGCAAAATAGCCTCTGACTCGCAAGCCCTCGATCAGATCCTGAAAGGGGCTCAAGACGCCCAAAAGCGAAGTGAGATCGGCGCGGCGTATACCGCGTACTACGACTCAGCGACCGAGGACGAGCTTGCCGAAGAGAAGGGCTGGGCAGCCCTCGCAGAACCTGCTCTCGCCGGACTGCCGCAGTGAGCACCCCCGCAACGCGTCTGCCCGGCCGAGGCGAGATCTGGTGGACCCACCTGCCCACCGATCCCCCGGACAAAGGGAGACGTCCCGTCATCATCGTCTCCGAGGACGCAAGAAACCGCCATCCCAGAGCGGGCACGGTCCTCATTGTGCCTCTCTCCACATCTGTCCACAGACCGCGTCCGGCTACGTTGCTTCTACGCATGGGGGAGACGGGGCTGCCGGCAGACTCGCTGGCTCAGGTGGATAACCTCACCATCGTCGCTCGCGAGAGCCTTTCGCCGCCAAGCACACAACAAAGGAAGCTCAGTCATGCCAAGGTCTGCCAGCTGGCGGCGCTGGCTCACATCGCCATGGGCTGCGTATAAACGTGCTTTCTAGTTCAAAAACAAAGTCCGGTACAGCGTATCCCGCTGCTTCGGCACAAACCCCGCATCCCGAATAATCCGCCGCAGCTCTTCCTCGGTCGTCGAGTTCGCAGTCCCCGCCGCCTTCACCACGTTCTCCTCAAGCATCACCGAGCCAACATCATTCCCGCCAAAGCGCAGTCCCATCTGCAGCACCTTCAGACCCTGCGTCACCCAGCTCGACTGCACATTCTCGATGTTATCCAGATACATCCGGCTGATCGCCAGCGTCTTCAGGTACTCGACCGACGTCGCCTCCTCCCAGCCGCGACCGCCCAGCGCCGTATTGTTCGGCTGAAAACTCCACGGAATAAACGCCGTAAATCCGCCCGTTTCCTCCTGCAGCCGCCGCACCACCTCAAAGTGGTTCACCCGGTGCTCCATGGTTTCGCCCACACCGAACATCATCGTCGCGGTGGTCCGCATCCCCAGCTCGTGTGCCGTCCGATGCACATCCACCCAGTCCTGCGTCTTGCACTTCAACCGCGCAATCTTGTGCCGCACCTCGTCATCCAGAATCTCCGCGCCGCCACCCGGGATCGACTGCAGCCCCGCATCCCGCAGCCGCATGATCGTGTCGCGCAGGCTGATCTCCGAGTACTCCGCAATCGCCAGAATCTCACTCGCGCTCAGGCAGTGCAGCCAGATCGCCGGAAAGCGATCCTTGATGCCGCGAAACAGGCTCTCAAACCACTCGATCTTCAGGTCAGGATGAATGCCACCCTGCATCAAGACACCCGTTCCACCCATCTCGAGCGTCTCCGCAATCTTCGCGTAGATGGTCTCAAAGTCGAGAATGTACCCCTCGGCCGCCATCTTGCCCTTCAGCGGCCGGTAGAACGCGCAGAAGGTGCAGTACTCCGTGCAGAAGTTGGTGTAGTTGATATTGCGATCGATAATGTAGCTGACCACGCCCTCCGGATGCAGCCGCCGTCGCACCGCGTCCGCCTCCATCCCGATCCCGATCAGATCCTCGCTCGCGAAGCACTCTAACGCCTGTTCCCGCGTGATTCCCATGTCATAATCCTACGCCCGCAACCATGCAGCCCACCGCCGATTCCGCCATCCCTGTCATCCCGAGCGAAGTCGAGGGACCTGCTGTTTGTGTGGCCACGATCATTTGCTTCCATCCCACGCTTGCAGCTCTACCGCGACCGCACCGCCAGCACAAACGCCAGAACCACCAGCAGCAGAATGACCCCAACCACCACCAGGATCGCCACCAGGATCGTCCGCAGACCGGCAACCTGCCTCTCGATCGTTGCTGCCTTCGCCAGCGCCAGCTCCGCGGCAGCTCCCGCCCGCTTCGCCTCGGCCGCGCCCTCGCTCACATGCACCGAGAACGCATCCAGCTGCTCTGCCAGCGCAATGTGCGCCTTTGCCACCTTGCCCAGATCGCCGCGAACCGCGTCGCCCAGCGCATCCAGCTTCACGTCGTTCGCGCCCCGCTGCGCCAGGTACTTGTCCGCCATCGGCACCACACGCGACACGTGCGGCAGCAGCTCAACCAGCTGCGGAAGGTACTGCATCAGGATCTTTGGCCACATAAGCCCTCAGTCTACCCGAGCCACCAGCGTCTCCCGCAACTGCAATCGCCACGCTAGACCGCGACCGCCCCGCGCCGCCGCCCTGCCCACCATCGCTGCGTCACCACCGCCGTCGTCAGCAGCAGGATCGTCGCCACAATCCCCTGCGACCAAAGGCAGTAAATACACCACTTCTGGATCACATACGCCTCCAGGTACGTCAGCATGGCGGCAAAGAAGAATCCCACCTCCGCCAGCACCAGCGTCAGCCCCATTCGACCCAGCAGCGCCGCTACCGCCATCATTCCGTAGCCGGCAATCCCCAGCGCGGCCACCGGCACATGCACCGTCCCCGCCTTTTCATCGAACAGCTTCGGCGGAAACACCGCGTAGCGCGAATGATTCACCGTCCCGCAGTCAAACCGCTCCGTCACCGCACACGGCGGAGCCTGGCTCGGATCCTGGTTATGCACCCGCAACGCCAGCACGCTCACGAAAAGTCCCGCCGCCGCCAGCAGCGCAATCAGATATCGCATACACCGAGTCTACTTTCCCGCCTTCGTCTCCAGGCGCACCTACGCAGCGTGGGACGCACGTTGGACCTCTCCTGTCATCAAACCGCGTCGAATCTTCCGCGCTGCCCGAGCAGCCTACTTGTCGCCCTTCTCCGGCTTCGGCGGATAGTGCTCGAACATCTTGCCGACCGACTTCCACACCTGGTCCTCGTTCTTGTGCTGCGAGTCCGCCACCCGGTCCTCCGTCGCCTTCCCGCGCCAAACCACCTCATTGCCTCGCGCCTCTACCAGGTCAACGGTGAGCACGCCCATTGTCCGCGGCACCTCGCGCGTCGTCGACCAGTCCGGTCCGCCCCACCCGCCATAGCCACCCCATCCGCCCCATCCACCCCATGGCCCGCCGCCCCAGCCGTACCCGTCACTCGTCGTCTGCCGGTCCACCAGATCCCGCTCGCGAAAGTGATACGCCACCTTCACATCCGGCGTCTGCCCCGGCTGCACCGGGTTCAGCCCCTTGGCCTCGAGCGCGCTGGTCAGATACTTCGGCACAAACTGCGTCCACAGGGGATCATCCGTGTTCTGCCCCGCCGGCATGATCTGAAACGTGCGAAAGTCGCCAAACGCCGCCTTCTCCCGCCAGTTCACCTTCACATCCTGCGCTCCCGCAACCGCACCCACACCCGCCAGAACCACTACCGCCGCCATCATCGTTCGCCGCATCGTTGTCCCTCATATCCATTTAGACGCGTCGACGCCCGCCCACGATCCCCCGCCCGGCTCCTTGACCGTAAGTCCCCCTCAATGAGGGTAGAGGCCATGGTTCGGGTCATACACCACATGAACCAGGTCGTCCCGGTAGTCAATCGCGATCGTCAGCTCACTCAGCGTCGGAAAGCCGATAAACCCGGCAATCTCCGTTCCGGCATACCGCGAGATCCCCGCCGTATCGATCGCCGTCATCCCCAGCATCTGCTGCCGCACGCCGCCAAACTGCACCGTAATCCTGTCCGCCTCGGACACCTTCTTGACCTTCCCGCTCAGCCCGCGAACCTGCACCGTGTCGTCGGCGTCAACATGCGTCACCTCCTTCGCCGCCGCCGGCGAAATCAAGGAAATCGACGCGCCCGTATCCATCACAAACAGCTTTGTCGGTGCCTTGCCAATCTTTGTGGGAAAGATGAGCAGATGCCCCCGCCGATAGATCCTTGTCCACTGCTTCATCTCCGGCGCAACGAATCCATCGACCGGGCCCCCGCCCGTGCCCGCCGCTACCTTGTCCCCGGTGGTCGCCAGCGTCGCAGACGGCACCGCGCTTCCTGGCCGTGCCGGCAGCTCCGACAGCCGCAGCTCATCACTCGGGAGATCCAGCGTCACCAGATAGTTCTCAAACACATCCGTGCCAATCAGCCCGTCGGTATCGAGCACCCCGCGCTTCTCGACCACCCGAACCTGGCAGTTCTTGAACTCCATATCGCCAATCTTCAGGTCGTCCACATGCGTGACAAAGCCGCTGCTTGCCCCTTCATCCCCTATGCCGCCCGTCTGCCCGGTCGCCTCCGGCACCAGCCCTGCACTGATCGCCGAGGCACGATTCAGCAGCAGCCCGGACGCTCCCGTATCCACCTGCAGCCGCTTCCGCTTCCCGTTCATCAGCACGTCCAGCGCAACCCCATAGCGGCGCTGCGGTCCGTCCTGAAGCGAGGTCATCTTTAGCTTCGCCGCCGTCACTGGCGCCACCGCCTTGCAGCTCCCTCGCTCCTCGGCCTCCAGCTGCTTGATGGTCTCCGCCGCCTGCGCCTTCTGCTCCTTGGTGGAGCCGGCAGCGTCCACAATCGCCGTCAGCCGCGCCACTCGCTGCGCCATCGTCTCGCGCTCCCCCGTCTCCTGCATCCATGCCGCACCAATCACCGGATCCTTCGGTGACAGCGCATGCGCCGTCACCAGCATCCTCCGCGCCGTCGCCGCCATGGCCGTCAACTGCAGGTAGCGCGCGATGTCGTAGTTGGTTCTCGCCGAACACGGATCAGCCTTCATCGCCGCGTTATACGCCGCCTCCGCCTCGCCCGGCTCACCCCGCCGTATCGCTACCTCCCCCACCACCGCCCTCACCCGCGCATCCTCCGGATTGGCCGCCGCCAGCGTGCGCACCAGCGCCTGCGCCTCGTCCAGCTTGCCCTCACCCAATTCCGCGCGAATCAACCCCAGCTGAGCCGCCACCAGCTTCGGGTCGGCCGCCGGCAGCTTCGGATCCTTTGCCAACGCCTTGCTGTAGATCTCCTCCGCCTTCTGATACTCGCCCCTCGCCAGCGCAAACTCGCCCTCACCCGGAGCCGTCTGGTCCACCGTGCAGGTCCGTGTCCCCTGCGCCCACCCCATCGCCGTTCCCCCTGCCAGCGCCATCACTCCCAGCGTTCGAACCCAAAACCGCATCCCTTCCATCCTCCCCTAACCAGCTACCCTCAGCTCTTCGGCTGCATCCATCCTGCCAGCCGCCGCCGCATCACCGCAATGGCCTCTTCGTTGGAGTCCACCAGCACAAACTCCCGCCCATGCCGCGCCGCCGCCTC
>CAXSEC010000139.1:0-4135 GCA_964236325.1 uncultured Acidobacteriaceae bacterium
GGCACGCCGCCAGCGTTGATTCTGAGCCAGGATCAAACTCTCGTTTAATCTTGGTGTGCTCGCGTTCAAGGACAGGGGTCCCGAACCGACCGAGCGCCTGCAGCTGCTCGAAAGAGCTGCAGGTTATAACTGTGAGAATGACTGAACCGAAGTTCATCTTGTCTCACGACTGGCATGTTCAACTATGTTGTCAAAGATCCGCGCTGGTTCCGCCTTAGCGGTCAGCTTTGGATCAAGGACTTCACCGAGCTAGGCTCTAGTGCGTGTCCTCGAACTTGTGCGCGTTGCTGTCTGGGAGTGTTCCTCTACTCAGTGCATGATCAACTGAACCAGACTTGGCCAACTCTTCAAGAGTATCGCCATTCTCATAACCCGTCAACTGCAACCCCTTTGCTCTCGCTAGCTTCCAAGTCCCCACTCCTTCTTCCGGAGCTAACTTTTGGAACCCGGCATCGGCAAGAAAACTACGTTGCGGTACGGCGCGCATATTGAAACATCAGGACCTCCAGACTTCTCTGTAGGGGAGCACTAAGCTCCGGGTCTTGCAGTAACTTGGGCTTGGGTGCGGTGGTCTAGCCAACCGCGGTCAAACACTTGGACTGCGCTTCGACATCTCAGTTACACCAGAGAGTCAAGCTATCTATCTAACTTTTATCTACTTCTTATCGCCCCTACCGCGCCTTGCACTCTCGTGCCTACCAGCGCCTCACTGCGACTTCCTGAGAGTAACAGTGAGTGACCCGCTGTGCAAGCCCTTTCTGTGGATTTCTCGCAAATCCTGTCTCCCTTAGGAAGTTGCTCCGCCGCCCACTACCCTAACCTAAGCCTTAGTTCCACACCAGAGGTCCATGCCGGCATGAACACAACGCCCCTCGACTACCAGAACGCGCTACTCGCAACCCTCTCCTTCACCCCGTTCATGCTCGTTCCCGGCACGCTGCTTCTGCTCGCCACCCTCACCTTCTTCGGCATTCGCTCGCGCGCCGAACACCTACTTTGGTCGACCTCCCTCTCTCTTCCCCTTTCTCTCGTTCTCACCGCGGTGGCCGCTCGTCCCTCTCGCTCGCACCTCCTCCCGCCCCTTGTCCTTCTTCTCGCCATCATCACCATCGCAACCTGGATTCTCCTTACCACCCGTGCCCAGGCTCAGCCAATCCGCCTGCTCGCTCCACTCGATCGCTCCACAACCGCTGCCCTGCTCGCCATCACGTTCCTTCTCTGCTACATCCTCATCGCCACCTCCGCCCTCCAGATCGGTCACCATCTCTTCGAGAGCGTTAATGCCTCCGATTGGAGCGTGCGCATCCCCCTCGTCGCCGCCTCGATCCGCAACGGAGTCCCCCCCGGCAACCCGTTCTTCACCATCAACGCCCAGCCGCAGCCCGCGCGCTTCTACTTCTACTGGTACTCACTCGTAGCGGCAGTCTGCCGGCTCGCCCATCTGCCCGCCCGCGCTGGTCTCGCCGCCAGCGTCGTCTGGTCCGCGTTCTCCCTCATCGCCATGCTCTTCCTGGCCCTCAAATACCTCGCTCCGCGCGCCGCCCCGCTTCGCCGCCAATGCCTGCTCGCCCTCTTCCTCTGCTGCATCATGGGCATCGACATCCTCCCCGCCATCGCCGGTCTCCTCACCCATCCCGTTCATCTCTATCCCGAGATCGAATGGTGGCACGCCGACCGCATCCCTTCCTTCCTCGGCGCCATCATCTTTGCCCCCCACCACATCGCCGGCATGGTCTGCTGCCTGGTCGCCTTCCTCGTTCTTGTCCACTCTCCCTTCCGCACCCTGGCTCAGCTCTCGTCGTCTTGGCGAAGCACCCTCCTCAACGCCCTTGTCGCCGGCATCTGCTTCGCCGCCGCCGCCGGAACCTCCACCTACATCGCCTTCTGCTTCGGCTTCGTCGGCCTGCTCTACGGCCTCGACCTCCTCCGCCAGCGCCGCCTCCGCGACCTCTCCGCCCTCCTCCTCGCCGCCACCCTGGCGCTCCTGCTCTCCCTGCCCTTCCTGCACGAACTCCTCTCCGGTCCAGCACTTCCTGCCGCCGCCGGCCAGCACACCGGACACTTCTTCCGGCTCGCTCTGCGCGAACTCGGCGACGGGGACCGTTTCGTCGTCGCCATCACCAAGCGCCTCCACCACCGCGTCACCTTCCGCCCTCTCATGCACCTGCTCGCCCTTCCCTTCGTCGCCGTCTCGCTTCCCCTGGAGTTCGGCTTCTTCCTCGTCCCGCTGGGCATCCGCTTCACCCGCGATCTCCGCCGCCTTCGCGCCCACACCCCCTTCAGCGATGGTGAGCGCCTGCTCTGGATCATCTTCCTCGGCGCCGCCATCCCCGCCCTCTTCCTCAGCTCAGATCCCACCCAGGGCGTCAACGATCTCGGCCGCCACGCCGGCCTCATCCTCCGCTTCGTCGCCATCATCTGGTCGACCCCCATCTGCTGGGAGTTCCTCGAACGCCTCCGCGCCCATCAGCCCCTCGCCCCCAAACACCCCTGGATCGCCCGCTTCGCTCTGGTCCTCCTCGTCCTCGGCCTCGCCACCCAGCTCTGGCAGATCGTCATGGACCGCAGCTTCCTCATCCTCGTTCACTACACCCATCGCAACCCCGAGATGCCCTTTGCCAAGGACGACGACCTCGGCGGCCGCTACTTCGATCTCCGCCAGGGCCTCACTCGCGTCGAAGCCCACCTCCCTCCCAATGCCGTCGTCCAGAGCAATCCCGGCAGCCGCTACCAGATGATCGTCATGCTCTACTCCGATCACCCCTTCGCCGCCGCCGACATCTCCTGCGAAGCTGCCTTTGGCGGGGATCTCCGCCTCTGCCAGCCCATCGTGGCCCAACTGCAGCGTCTCTTCGGCGGCCCCTCCGATGTCCAGCCCGCGCCACTTGGCCCCTACATCACCGTTACCGCACCCGACGCCGCCGAGACCACCACCCCCGCCGCCTTCCTCGCCACCTGCCGCGATCTTCACCTCGCCGCGCTCGTCGCCCAGAACTCCGATCCCGCCTGGTCGCTCCCCACCTCCTGGGTCTGGCACGAACAACCCGCCTTCGCCACCCCCATCGTCCGCATCATCCCCTGCCCCGCCTCATCTCCCGCCAATCGCCCGCTCTCCTGATCCCTCCCAAAAAGAAAAAGGCCCTGCAAACCAGACATCGGTCGCAGGGCCATTCAGGGAAAAATCCAGGCCGCATTCAGGACAGCCGTTAGAAGATAACCTTCGCGCCAAACTGCGTATTGAACGATTCCCCCGCGCCGATGCCAGGAGCTCCGTTGTAGTCGCCGATCGTGTCCTGCAGCGAGAAGTTACCACCCGCCGAGACGTCGCCGCTGCCCGGAGGCGCGAAGTTGATCCGGTTGAACAGGTTGAACATCTCGGCGCGCAGCTGGATGGTCAGACGCTCCTTGATGTGAGTGTCCTTGAAGACCGAGAAGTCCACGTCAGAGTAGCCGGGCCCGTAGTAGCCATTGCGCCGGCTCGTGCCGAAGGTGCCAGGAGCAGGATCCGCAAACGCCGCCGGGTTAAGCCAGTTGGCGTTCGGGTTCTTGCCCTGGTACCCCTTCTGCGGATCACCGATCTGCACCGCGCGATCGTTGCCTTCGTTGGTGCCGCTGATATCGCCCGAGGCATGCACCGTAAACGGCTGCCCGCCATGCAGACTGATCAGGCTGTTCACAATCCAGCCGTTCGACAGGAAGCGAGGACCATGCGAAGAACCCGGAAGCGCATAGCTGACGAAGGTGGTGAAGGTGTTCCGCGTGTCAAAGTCAGAGTTGCTGTAGTCCCCCTTGAAGTTCGTGTTGTCCTGGGGCAGAACGCCGCGGTACGCCGTCACCTCATCCATGTTGTGGCTCCAGGTATAGATGGCCTGCGTGGTCAGGCCATGGAAGTTCTGGAAGCGGATCTGCGTCTGCAGCGAGTTGTAGTTGGAGGTGCCAATGCTCTCCAACTGGTTAATATTCTGGTAGGTCGGATACAGCGAGAAGAAGGGGCGGCTCGTCTGCACCTGGTCAGCCGTCGGGTTCGCCTGCGGAAGCGACTGGTTGATATCCAGGAGACTCAGCAGGTGACGGCCTTCGCTGCCAACGTAGCCGAGCTGAAAGATAATATTCGGCGATAGCGAGTGCTCGAGGT
>CAXSEC010000139.1:4145-9762 GCA_964236325.1 uncultured Acidobacteriaceae bacterium
ATGAGTAGTTCTCGTTGTACGAAGGACGAAAGTTCTGATTCACCGAGAAGATGCCGCACGGCGTGGAGGCTGGATTGCCAACCGCATAGGTGCAGGCGCCGGTGGTTGGGAAGATCGGAACTCCCTGCGTGACCTGCACCTTGCCGCCATTCGGACTGACGCTGAACACCGGGGTCGGCCCGATCGGATTGCCCTCAACCCCGTTCGGCGCCTGGTTGCCGGGACGGTTATCGAGGAACGGGTTCAGGTTCGGGCTGTCAAAGTACCAGCCGTACCCGGCTCGCAGCACCGTCTTCTCATCAAGCGCGTAGCTCACACCGACGCGCGGGCTGATCGACAACCAGTATTGCTGGAAGAGCGAGCTGACCTGCTGGCCCTGCACCGCCAGGCCGCCGGTCTGGGTCAACGCGGGACGAAAGACCGATAGGTCCTTGGTCCCGTTGTGCAGCGGTCCGGTGTAGTCGTACCGCACGCCGTAGTTGAGGTTCAGCTTGGGGCTCACCTGCCAGGAGTCCCCGGCATTCACGAAGAAGGTGTTGACGAAGACCTGCCGCTTCGGATCGCCGATCGTAATCGAGGCCGCAGAGCTCTGGCCGGCTAGGAAGTCCGCCAGCGACCCCGCATAGCCGGCGCCGCCAACCTGCGAGCCGTCGAAGGTGAACGCACCCACCACGTGGCGTTGATAGAACTCGTCCAGCTGCGCCTGGCGGTACTCGCCGCCGAAACGGAACTGATGCGCGCCCTTTACCCACGACAGCTGATCGGTCAGATGACCCGTGATGTCGTTCCGGCCTTCGGGAGGTGTCAGGCCGACCTGGTCAAAGTGCGTGCCGTTCGCGTCTCCAATGGTGATGTTGGGTGCGTTCGGAACCGTCGCGCCCGTGATAAACCCTAGTGCCTGCACGTTCTGGTTGGTCTGGTTGTCGTCAAATACCTGGTTGAAGTAGTTCACACCCGCCAGCACCTGGTTCGTAATATGCGACGACAGAACGCGGTTGTAGACGATGGCGATATTCTGCACATGGATCGGCGCAACCTCGTAGTAGGCCAGCAGCTGCGAGCCCACCGGCGCCACCTGGTTCCCTTGCCCGACAAACCAGTGAACCGAAATGTTGTCCTTGTCGCTCAAGTGATAGTCGACCTTGGCCAGGCCGTTCCAGCTGTAGCCAAACTCCGGATCGCTCGAGTGAAAGTTGTTGGGAACGCCGACCGTGTCCGCCGCCAAATTGTTCGCGCCCCACAGCGTGTTCAGCACGTTCTGCATCACGGGCAGCGGTGCAATGCCTTTGCTCGCCAGGATCGCCTTTGCCTGTGCCTGCCAGCCCACCGAGGGTTCGGTCGCCACGCCGGACTCGCCAATCAGGAAGCGTTGATGCTCAAACGTGAGAAACCCGAACAGCCGGTCCTTCAGGAACGGGCCGCCCACCGAGAAGCCGGTGTTATAGTTCCGGACCTTTTGCTTGGTGGGAGAAAACGGGC
This sequence comes from uncultured Acidobacteriaceae bacterium, assembly GCA_964236325.1. Taxonomy (GTDB): domain Bacteria; phylum Acidobacteriota; class Terriglobia; order Terriglobales; family Acidobacteriaceae; genus Edaphobacter. Next base: position 5,625 of record CAXSEC010000139.1, read on the forward strand.
TCTTCTCGCCAAACAGTTCGTTCCGATTGTAGTAATACGCGCTGCCGTGCAGCGAATTCGTCCCCGATCGCAGCGTCAGATTGATCGTGCCGCCAGAGTTCCGCCCACCCTCCGGGCCCGCCTGGGTCTGTGCCGAAAACTGATCGACCGCGTCCAGCGGAAGGATGATCCCGGCGATACCTGAGACCCCGCCCTGGTTCACCGCCGGAATGTTATGCCACAGATCGTTGTTATCCACGCCGTCAATCTGCCAGTTCATCTGGTTGGCGCGCGTGCCGTTCATCGAGCCATACCCGCCGCCCGAGTAGCCGGCGTACCCCGGCGTCAGGCTGACCAGCTGCGTAAAATCCCGCCCATTCAGCGGCATGTTGTCAACTTCCTTCGAGTTCAGCACCGTGTTCTGCGTCACCGTCGTCGTGTCGAGCGCAATCGCCGCCGCATCCACCTCAACCACCGTGTTCGTGCCCGCACTCGCGATCGCCAGCTTCACCGGCAGCGTGTAAATCACGCCCGCCGAGACCATGATCTTGTCCGTCTTCGTCGACTCGAACCCGCTCGACGACACCAGCACCGAGTACGTTCCCAGCGGTAGATCCTGAAACAGAAACTCGCCCGCGGAGGTCGTCGTTCCCGTCAACGTCACGTTCGTATCGACGTTCGTCGACGTCACCGTCGCGCCAGAGACCGCGGCCCCCGACGCATCCGTCACCGTACCGTTAATCCCACCGCGAAAGGTCTGAGCAAACACCAGCGGATGAAGCAGAACAAGAACAAGGAAAGCGAGCGAGACGGCGAGGCAACGACGAAAGTAAGTCAACAAATGGCGCTCCTGGGCACACGGGTAGGCAATACGGGTCTAGGCCACTCGAGAGTGGTGTTTTCATTCAGCGCGCGCACGTCGGCATCAACGACTTTTCCGCGGACGAGCTGACAAACTGCGATTCAAGGACCAGAAGCAGTGGTTCAGTAAGCCTGAAGTTCGTAATTCAGTTGTAGAGGTGGGTCCACCTTACGGGGCGTCGGCCAAATTCACAACAAAAAAATGCAAGGTAATCCAGAAAGTGTTCCTGGGTAGATCACGCCACACCCGTTCCCCGGCTAGCCCCCCCGTTGCGCGATCTCACCTTTCCCTCGATCGATCCCCGTCCACGCAAAAAAACCACCCCGCAAGGGATGGTTTTCTCTTCCGCCGAATCCTTACGCCTCAGACCTGCACCGTCTCCGCAACCTTCACCGGCGTCAGCCAGTTATACCGATCCGGCTTGGTTCCGTTTACCAGCGCAAAGAATTCATCGTGGATCGCCGTCGTCACCGGTCCCATCGTGCCGTCGCCCACCATGATCCGATCGACCGACCGCAGATGCGTCACCTCCGCCGCCGTCCCGGTAAAGAACGCCTCCTCAGCGATATACAGCAGCTCTCGCGGCAGCGCCTGCTCCACCACCGCAATGCCCAGCTCCTTCGCAATCGTCAACACCGAGTTCCGCGTAATCCCGTTCAGCACGGAGTTCGCCAGCGGCGTCGTATACAGCACCCCGCCCCGCACCAGGAACAGATTCTCCCCCGATCCCTCCGACAGATATCCGTTTACATCGAGCGCAATGCCCTCCGCATAGCCGTTGATCTCAGCCTCCATGCGGATCAGCTGCGAGTTCATATAGTTCGCGCCTGCCTTCGCCAGCGACGGCATCGTGTTCGGCGCCAGCCGCGACCACGACGACACACACACATCCGCACCCGCATTTCCGGGCACATACTTGCCCCAGGGAAAGTTCGCGACATACACCTCCACCGGACTTCGCAGCGGATTCACCCCAATCTCGCCATACCCGCGAAACGCCACCGGCCGGATATAACACGGCGCAACCCCGTTCGCCTCGACCACATCCACCACCGCCGCGCACAGCTGCTCGACCGTATACGGAATGGGCATCCGGTAGATCTTCCCTGAGTCCAGAAAGCGCGCCATATGCTCTTCCAGCCGGAAGATCCCATTGCCCTCACGCTGCGCATAGCACCGGATCCCCTCAAACACCGACGAACCATAGTGCACCACATGGCTCATCACGTGGATCTGGGCCTTCTCCCAGGGGATAAGATCGCCGTTGTGCCAGATGTTCCGTGTCGTCTCTAAAGGCATGCATCGTCCTCGCGTTTGCCCCGATTCTATATCCACGTCGTCCTTAACGGCACACGTCCTCTCCCACTTCAAGTACCCTTGACCCTGACGAATCGTCCTCCCCGTTCTCACCTCCCCAACCATCAACCTCCCCAACGCACCGCTGATGCCACCCCCCGAGGAGAGCACCTCCCCCATGGACTCGCTGACGGCACCGACCCATCCCCCAGCCTCATCCCGCACGCCCCTCTTTCAGCTCCTGGCCATCGGCCTCTGCCTTCTGCTCGGCCTCGCCATGATCGCCAACAACGAAATGGGCGGCGAAGCCATGTGGTTCTGGTACGCCACCGTCTTCCATCACGGCGCGCGCCTCTACACCAACCTCCACGTCGCCCTGCAGCCGCTCTTCGTCCTCATCACCGACGCCTGGATGACCGTCTTCGGCCATCGCCTCCTCGTCACCCAGCTGCCTCCCGTGCTCGAGATCGCCCTCATGGGCCTCGGTCTCCTGCTCGTCCTTCGCGAGTCCCGCTGGCCCGACTGGCAGAAAGCTATCGTCCTCTTCGGCGCCTTCTGCTTCATCGTCTGCGGCCACTCCTACCGCTTCGACGACTACCACGTCCTCGCCGAAAACCTCATCCTCTACGCTCTTCTGCTCCTCCTCATCCTCGCCCGAACCTCCGCTCTCCGCGCCCAGCTCCTGCTCGTCTCCGCCCTTGGTCTGCTCGCCGGCCTCACCATCACCACCCGCCTCACCGATGGCGCCGCCCTGCTCGCCGCCACCCTCCTTTGCCTGCCCGTCCTGCTGCGCCGCCATCGTCTCGCCAGCCTCGCTCTCTTCCTCGTCCTTGCCGCCCTTACCGTCGTCCTTGTCGTTCTGCTCACCGGCGATACCCTCGCCGCCTACGCCAGCAACAGCATCTTCCGTGCCGCCAGCAGCAAAGGCGGCACCGGCAGCATCTTCGCCGCGCCCTTCCTGGTCGTCGTCAACGCCATTCCCGTCTTGTTCCATGCCGGCAAGCGCCCCCTCTTGGGTCTGCTCCTCCTGCTTGGCGCCGGTCTCGCGATCGCCCGCCTCCGCCCGCAGGCCGCACGCTTCATCTTTGCCCTTCAGCTCATCCTCGCCATCCTCCTCTTCTTCTTCGCCGGCGAAGAGCGCAAATACCTCATCTGGGGCTACGTCATCTTGACCACCGTCCTGGTCATGATCCCTCTCCTCTACGCCCTCACTGCCTGGGTCCTCCTCCGCTTCGCTCTTCCCTCCCTGCGCGGAGATTCCTTCGACCGCCGCGAAATCCTCATCCTCCTCGTCCTCGCCGAGTGGGCCTCCTACTCCGCCGGCGCCGCCGCCGAACCCATCACCAACTACTACGCACCCCTCGCCCTTCTGCTTCTCCTCGTCCCTGTCCTTCAGCCCCTCAGACGCCAGGCCGCCTGGCTCAACCCCAGCTTCCTCACGCTGATGGTCCTGATCGCCGCCTCTACTCTCTCCTCGAAATACGTCACTCCGTACTCCTGGCAGAACTACGTCATCTCCCCGATGTTTCACGACCGCGTCGTCTACCAGCACCCGACCTACGGCACTATGTATATCGACCGCGATCTACTTAACTTTAGCCAGCGCGTCTGCACCGACATCGGCGCCCACCCCGGCGCCAACCACCCCCAGCTGCTCTCCCTTCCCTACCCCTTCCCCAACTACTTCTGCGACACCCCACCCTGGCACAACTACGTCCAAACCTTCTTCGACACCTCCACCCGCGCCACCATCGAAACCCTCATGCACGAGCTCGACACCAATCCCCCCGAGTGGATCGTCTACCAGCGCCAGATGAACATCCTGCGCGGCGCCGAGCGTCTCTACAACCACAGCCAGCCCCTAGCCCAGCGCGATCTCGACGCCCTCATCGCCAGCAAGCTCCACAGCGGCGACTGGACCCTGGTCGATCAAAGCGACTACCTCGGCTCCCTCGAAGGCAGCGGCTGGTTCATCATCCACACCCACCGCTAGACCTTGCC
>CAXSEC010000140.1:0-9756 GCA_964236325.1 uncultured Acidobacteriaceae bacterium
ATCAATGGCAAGCAGAATGTAGTCCCCTGGAATGATGCTCCGCAGCTCATAACTACCATCGGTGTTGCTCTGATCGCGACGCAGTAGGTCGCTTGAACCCGGTTGCCCGAAGGTGATCGGCACGAGCATGATCATGGCTCCAGCAACCTGTCTGCCGCTTAGCAGCGCGCGGCCAGTCAAGGATGCACGACCGTGGCCGACATGAAGCGTAAGCCTTACGGACCCTCCAGGAAGCACCAGCACCCGGCCGGCAACTGGCTTGTCTTGAAGAGAGACAGACATCAGGTAGACATCGGGGTCGCCGGTCAGGCTGACGTAATATCGTCCTGCAGGAGCAGCAATGCGCCGCTCGTTCTCGGCCGCATCCCCTGTCGCAAGGCTTGGCGGAGCGCGTCGGCGAAGGCTAAAACCCCTGGGCGAGCTGCTGAACACAGCTCCCGTTGAGACATCTGTAAGGACCACTTGCGAACGCCCTGGCTTCTCTTCCCCAGCAAATCGGCAGGTCACATCTGTCGTCCCCATCGCATCGATCTCACTCAGCGAGATGGTCGCTCCTGCTGCCACATGCACGAAGGCCGTCACGGAGCGTCCATCAGGCTGCGAGCTGCTGACGCGATATAGACCGGGCGAAAGGCCGCCAAACTCCATCTGGGTACCGGCGGTAGAGACCGACATCGCAATCCCCGCCGGCGTGCCGTCTTCGACTCGTTCGATCGTGGGAACAGCGACAGGCCCTGTGAAGCCGCCAGAAGTTCCCGCCACTCGCAGATGAGCCGCAGGAACAGGCAGAAGAGTGAAGTCAGCGTGAGCTGCCTCGCCGCCCTGGAGCTTGATCTCACCGGCCGTCTCACTCTCGAGTACGCCAGGGTACCAGGTGACTGGATACACGACGTCGAGACTTGGATCGGCGGTTGCGGTCTGATGTGTCTCCGCTACACCGTGGTTCGCGCCTGTCGCATACCAGGGCGTGGCCTGCACAGACAGCTTGTAGTTGCCGGGCGGCACACCGCTGATCTCGAAGTGTCCTTGATCGTCAGTAGTCGCCTGTTGCCGGCGACCTCCAGCTGTATGCGCAGCAGCAACCAACTGCAGCATGAGCACAGCGTTGCGGACGGCCTCACCAGCTTCGTCGCGAACAACACCGAAGACGGTTGAGTCCGGCTCCAAAAGGAAGATCAACTCCGGCAAGGGCAGATCGGCGCGAACCACGACGGCACTGGAAAACTCCTCGTGCTCGTTATAGAGCTGCGTGCGAAAGCCCACCGCGGAGGCGCTTAGCTGCCACGTGCCTTCGCTGCGAAGATCGAAGGCGAATCGCCCCTGTGCATCTGTCTCGGCAGTCTGTTCCGAGGCACCCTGGACAGCCAACCGGCGGTTACTCGGCTGCCCTTCCGGGCGCATGACAAGATGACACCGCGGCACCGGAACCTTCGTGCCCTCGCGAAGTACAACGCCGGAAACATGGAAGGAGGCTTGTACCAAAGAAGCTTGCGGAACCGCCCGTACGGCCGCAACAAGCAGTATCGCGGTCGCGAGCATTAGCGTAATGGCTCGCTGCTTCAAGGATAGAGCTCGTGCACCGGGACGGCGTCAAGGGCCAGAGGAGCCGTCGAGGAGGAAGTAACGGAGACCGTCTGCACATAGGTTTGGAACTGATCGATCACGGTCGCCTCGCCGAAGTCCGCCGATGGAAGCAAAGGAAGAGCCAGCAGGCGGAAGCTACGGAGCGGCAGGTTCGAGAGGGTAAACTGGCCGCCCGAGCTGCTGTGTCTGACGAAGAAGCGGGGTAGAGTTCCTGCCTCGGGAACAACCACGATCCAGCATCGCGCCGCGACACCCCCGAGGCGGGTTACACCGGAGATGCTTCCGCTGCCTCGCGTTACAACGACGCGGATGGGCTCTGAACCCGCGCTTGACCCGACAACCAGAGGATTGCGCAGCAGATCCACTCCGCCAAAGCTTGCGCTCTGCAAGCTCCATCCAGCATTTTCTCCACTTGCAAGACGGTACGTTCCAGGAGGAACCGCAAACGAGCTTCCGCCGCCGCGACCGTTGCTGCGTATTGTCTTCTCATTCCCTTCGAGAGCTGACGCCGAGTCGGGTTCGAGCTCAAGGTTCAGCGATGAGCCGTCCGGCGCTGTCTGCGACGATCCATCCGTGCTGGTTGGGGAGGCCGGGTCCACCGTGACAACAAGGGGAAGAGACGACACCGCCTCCAAATGCAAGGGCGCGCTGGTTGACTCCCGTTCCGGCACGGTAAGCACCTGATGCCCGAAGAGTTGCCCTTGCGGCGACACAAGACGTGCCGAAAGCTGATAGGTGCCCGCCGGGAGATTCAGCACCATTCCATCAGGATTGACTCGCTGCGAGGCTTGAAATGTAACTCCCTCGGAGGTCGTGAGAGCGAGAGAGGTGTAGCGCTGGCTACTGCTGCCTTCAAGTGGAATCGTTACCCCAAAGGCAGCGGCTAGCGCAGGATGAAGGTCGAAGTGCAGCTCCTGCCCGCTCGCAATGTGAATCGTCCCCGTGGCGTCACTTGCGGTGCGCATCGGCCGTCCCGTTGGCATGACGGCCAGGCTGCGCGTAGAGTCCGGTGGAGCGTACTGAGTGTGAAGAACGTAGTCGCCGGCCGGGACGGGCATACGGAAGCCGCCATGCGCATCTGTCGTGGTGGAGCGAACGAAAGACATCTGTCGCAGGCCGTTCTGGAACAGCAATCGATCTGCAGAAACGGTGAGATGCGGAAGTGGATCTCCTTCCGCTGTAGTCAAGGAGCCGGTGAGCACAGCCTCAGGCCAGAGTTCCACATCGAGAGAAGCGGGAAGAGCCGCGGGGTCAAGAGTGAGCGTCTCAGGGTCCCGCTGCTCGGGGCTTGATGAGAACCCCGGCTTCGTGAACTGCACGCTCGTGCTGTCCGAGGTGACCAGGATCTGAAACCGACCCTCCGCACTGGTAAACCTGGCCTGACCATTTACCTGCACCAGGACGCGCCCCATGGCAGCACCCGTTCTCGCATTGACCACCCGGCCCGGCAACGTGGTTGCAGCGGGAGCAGCCGCGATCTGACCGGCAAGACCCTGCGGCCACATGCTAATCAAAGCGATCGAAAATAGCAGTCCGCGACACCCTTCATGGGTGTTGAGTGACGCTCGATCTATCAATGATGCTATGCCCAGGGACACGGTGACTTCCTGCAAGATAGACGAACGAACTTACCTTCGGGACTAACGACTGCAGCTTCAGTTCGAACCTTTTTGCCAATGGACTCTGTACCGTAGCAAAGACCTAGGCCCTTACGCTCTGCACAATCCCCTTGGCCCGCAGCCCGGCCTCAGCTTTCGAGAAATAATCTTCGACCGAGCCCTGTGTCTTGATCCACTCGACGTAGCGGGCAATCCCCTGCTCGATGGTGGTTTCGGGCTCATAGCCGATGGTCCGGATGCGGCTGATGTCTGAGATCAGCGAGCGGATCTCGCCCGGCCGAAACTCCCCTCGGGCAAGCGGTGCCAGATCAACGCCAAGCTGATCGGCAATGATCTTCGCCAGATCACGAACGCTGGTCGCTCGGCCGCTGCCAACGTTCACCGGCAACCCGTCAAGTGCATCGGTCGTTGCAACCAGCAAGTTGGCGCGAGCAATGTCCTCAACGAAGCAGAGGTCGCGAGTCTGGCCACCATCCTCATACATGACAGGCGGCTGGTGGTTCAGCAGGCGTGTGCAGAAGATCGCGATGACCCCGGTGTAGGGATTGAAGAGTGATTGTCGCGGGCCGTAGGTGCAGGAGTAGCGTAGCGCCACCGTCGGAATGCCGGTCTGCTTGCCCCAGAGCAGTACAAGACGTTCCTGATCGACCTTGGTCAGCGCATACACGGTCTCGCCTCCGCCGGGCGTCGCCTCGGGTGTCGGGATGGAAGTCGTCGGCTTGCCACAGACAGGGCAAGGAACGCTGAAGTCGCCGCCACGCAACTGCTCTGCCGGTCTAAGCGAGGGAACCACGGCGCCATGCTGCGCACAGGTGGCCGCGCCCTCGCTGTACACAGCCTGCGAACTCGCGACGACCACCTTACGAATCGGCAGTTGGTGATCCCGTATCAGCTCCAGCATCAGCGCCGTTCCGTAGCTGTTGACTAGGACGTACTTGGCCATCTCCGGCATGTAGCCGCCATACGCCGCTTCGTGAAAGACGACATCAATGTCCTGGAGCGCCGCCAGCATCGTAGCCGCATCCTGCACGTTGCCCTCGAAGAATTCCGCAGCCGGATTCACCCACTCGGGCTTGCCGTTCTTGTGGGTCTGCGGTTCCAGGTTGTCGAGGATGCGAACGCTCCAACCTTCGCGCAGAAGCAGATCAACAATGTGAGAGCCGATGAGGCCTGCGCCTCCGGTAACAAGAGCGCGCTTTTGATGAGGAGCCATACGATTTATCGTAGCGGATCGATTCGCATACGCGCCACAGCATGGTCACTGGCGCACGGTGCGCTTAATAATGGCATATTGATGCAGAATGAAGCTGTCCGTCATGCCAGCGATGTAGTCCGCAACCACCCGCGCCAGACCTTCGGCGGCAATCTGCTCGATATAGCTCTGTGGAAGCTCCTGAGGATCATCAATCCAGAAGTCAAATAGCGCCTTCACCACCTCTTCAGCCTTGTCATGTTCAAGCGTCAGGTGCGGACAGCTGTAGAGCGTGTTGTACAAGTAACGCTTCTCCTCCAGCCGGAGCCGTTCCATGTCGGGAGAGAAGCGCGCGAGTCGAGTAGGTTGGCGGCGAACGTCATCAAGCGAGCGAGTTCCGGAAGCCACAGCGTTGGCGGCCGTACTCTCAACCAGGTCATCCGTCAGCGTATTCTGCATCCATTGCAGTGCCTCATTGAAGAGAAACTTCTCGCTCGTCTGAGGGTGCAGCCGATCCACCATCGTAAAGCAGCGTTCAAAGAGCGAGACATGCTCGCGAATATGGTCGATCTCGAGCAGACCCGATTCAAGCCCATCATCCAGATCCGCCGTAAGATAGGCAATCTCGTCCGCAAGATCGATGATCTGCGCCTCGAGCGGCGGCCGTAGATCAAGAAAATACGTCGCAAGCTCTGGATGTTGCGCCACCGTATAGTCGCGCGAGTGCTTAATGATGCCTTCGCGCACACCAAGCGTCAGATTGAGTCCGCGGTGCGCGGCATACCGTTGCTCAAAGTGCTCGCAGATGCGAAGGGCATGCAGGTTGTGGTCGAACCGCAGTCCATGTCGCTGCAGACACTCGTCTAGCGCTCGCTCGCCTGCATGACCAAACGGTGGATGGCCGATGTCATGAACCAGAGCGAGCGCCTCCGCAAGATCTTCGTTAAGGCCGAGCCGCTGTGCCACGTCGCGGGCAATCTGGGCAACCTCAATCGTATGTGTAAGGCGCGACCGAAAGTGATCGGACACTCGGCTGGTAAAGACCTGTGTCTTCCCCGCAAGTCGGCGAAACGCCCGCGATTGCACGATGCGTTCCCGATCGCGCTGAAAGGCCGTTCGCTTCTCTCGAGCAGGGGCAGGAAAGACGCGTTCATGCAGCGGATCTCCGTCGGAGAGAACGACGGCGCAGCTCTGAAGGTCGTCTAACGCCATATCTCTCGCAGTGTACTTGACCGTCCTCTTGAACTAAGGCTTCGTGGTCTTGGCAGATGGCCCGGGATTGAGCCGCGCCAGCTTCACTCGCGCATTCTGCAGCTTGTGCTGCACCTTCGAGACGTCCTCGGGATCAGCATCCGCTGGCAGCGAGTGGGCATACTCCGTCATGGATCGCTCCCACTGTTCAACCGCCAGCTTCAGGCGTCCGGTCTTCTCGTATACCTCTCCCAGATGATCGTGAACCGTAGGATCAGAGCTTGACCGCTCGATCGCCTCTCGCAGGTACCGCTCCGCCTGCGGATACTGCCCGGCCTTGTAATACACCCATCCCAGGGAATCGAGGAAAGCGTAGTTCTGCGGATCAAGATCGACCGCCTTCCGAATCATCGCCGTCGCCTCCGGTAGGCGGATGCCGCGATCAGCCAGCATGTAACCGACATAGTTCAAAATGGTCGGATTCTGCGGATCAATCGCCAGTGCTTTTGAGAAGTTTTCTTCCGCCTGATCGTAGAGCTTCTGCCGATCAAAGAGGGTGCCGCGAAGAAAGTAGATGTTCAGCTTTTCGTCCGGCTTGGTGGCCAGCGCCATGGCTTTGTCAAGCTGTGTCTCCGCATCCGACCACTGCTTCAAACGAACATCCATCTGGGCAAGAGCCAGATACACTTCGCGGTCGTCTGACGTGTTCTTCAGCTGGGTGCGGGCAAGCGCGAAGCCTTCGTTGACCTTGCCCGTGTCCGCAAGCTGACCGGCATACATCAGCTGCACGCCACGATCTTGGGGCATCGCCTTCGCAGCGTCCTCGGCAACGACTGTTGCTTCGTGCTGCTGATGCGCTTCACGGTAGGTGTCCACCTGAGACTGGTAGCCGCGCAGCGTAAAATCGCCCCCAAGGGCCGTCATCTGCTTGTAGTAGCCGATCGCCTCTGCGGTCCTTCCCTGCTCCCGTTCAATTGCTCCAAGACGATCAAGGAAGAGATAACGATTCGACTTTTCGGGATCGCTGTAGTTGCCGTCGGGATGTGCGGAGGCGGCAAGCAACTGCTTGAGTTGCGTCAGCGCATCGTCGTACCGGCCAAGCGAATCGTAGATCAACGCTTCGTTGTAACTAAGCTCGGTCGAGTCCTGAACCAGCGGTTTCGCCTTGTTGAGAGTTGTAAGTGCCTGGTCATAATGCCCCTGCCGGCGTTCAATCTCGGAGATGCGTATCTGCGACTGCGCATCCTGCGGCTCCGCCGCAACAATCTGTGTGAAAACCTTCAGCGCCTCGTCCAGTTGCCCGTCGAGCAGCAGCGCATTGCCCAGCCCGCGTTGCGTGTCCAGCGCGTTCTCCGGATCAAGTTCGAGGGCTGCACGGTAGGCAGCCGCCGCCTCCTTCGGCCGTTTCAGCTGATCGTAACTGGCCCCCAGGGCAAACTCGATCCTCGCCGTCTGATCGTCAACCGGAACGGCCGCCAAGGTGTCGGCAGCGCGCCGAAAGTCACCCTGTTCCGTATACAGGCGAGCTATATTCAACACCACCTCTTCAGAGTTCGCGTCGATCTTCTGCGCTCCCTTGAACTGTGCCTCGGCCTTGGCCGAGTCATGGTTCAGACCATATAGCTGTCCCAGCAGCAGGTGGGTTTCGACGTCGTTCGGCTTCAGTTGAACCAGCTTCTCGTACTCGCCGATTGCAAGCTGCAGCATCTCGCCTGATTGCTGCGTCTGCATGTCGCCGAGCGATCGCAGATAGACCTTTCCTAGAAGCTCGTGAGCCTCAAGGTCATCCGGGTTCTTGCCAACCTGCTGCTGCGCGGCGGTTACGGCCTCGCGGATACGCCCCAACTTGAAGTACAGATCGGCAAGGCCGTTCTCCAGCGTCTTCGAACCAGGGTCGGCAGCCAGCGCCAGCTTGTACTCGTCGATCGCTTGCGCTGCATAATCACTGCGGCCTGCATTCACCGCCATATTCTCGTAAAGATGCGCAAGTCCGTAGTGATAGTAGGCCGCGCTACGATCCGGGCCAGGACTGACAGCGCCCGCGTGTGCCGGTGTCTGAGCCAAAACTATAGAAGAACCGGCCGCAAACAGCGCCGAAGCGACAACGACTCGAAGACGAACAGTGCACGCGCTGCGAAACAGGGTCATAGAGGTCCTGACGGGCCGGAAAGGATACAGGCCACAACACTTAGACGGGAAGCTTGAGGCCTTGGATGCAGGCGCACGCCCGACCCGGATTCGTCTGGCGCGATTATAGATGGAGCTCCGCCCTGAGTCTCACCCCCAAATAGGGGAGCGATGGCGATGGCGTCATCCATGACGGAAGTGCCGGATGCCGGTAAACACCATCGCCACTCCAAGGCGGTTGGCGGCTTCGATCACTTCAGCATCGCGAACCGAGCCGCCCGGCTGGATCACCACCGTCGCTCCGGCAGCCGCAACGACCTCTAGCCCGTCCGGAAAGGGGAAGAACGCATCCGAGGCCGCAACCGAGCCAATCAGTGGCAGTGCCGCTTTTTGCGCGCCAAACCTCGCCGCGTCCAAGCGACTCATCTGTCCTGCTCCAATACCTACGGTCTGCCCGAAGGCCTCGCCACCCGCCCCCGCACCGATCGCTCGCGCGTAAACGATCGCGTTTGACTTCACGTGTTTACACACCTTCCAGGCGAACAGGAGCGTACGCAGCTCTTCAGGCGTCGGCTTGCGGAGGGTTGGAAAGGTGAGGTCGGTTGCGGCAACCTGCTTCGTGTCTGCATCCTGCACCAGCATGCCGCCGGAGACCTGCTTGTAAACGCGGCGGCCGTTCGCCGGGGTAAGAGTAAGCAGACGAAGACTCTTCTTCGCGCTGAAGCGGATCACGGCCTCAGGCGTAAACGAGGGAGCGACAATCGCCTCGACGAACAACTTGGCGATCTCCTCCGCGGCCTCGCCATCCATCTCGCGATTGACGCCGATCACCCCACCAAAGGCTGAGACGGGATCGGCTTCAAGAGCGCGCTTGTAGGCCTCTAGAACGGTGTTGGCGGTGGCTGTGCCGCAGGGGTTGGTGTGTTTGATGATGGCGACGGCGGCCTCGGCGTTGCTGTCAAATTCGCTGACCAGCTCCCAGCATGCGTCGAGGTCGACTAAGTTGTTGTAGGAGAGCTCTTTACCCTGCAGTTGCCGAGCCGCGGCGATGCCCTTCCCGCTGCCATCGCTGTAAAGGGCGGCGGCCTGGTGCGGGTTTTCGCCGTAACGTAGTTTGTTTTGAAGGGGATAGAGGATGCGGAGAACGGGTGGCAGGTGGTGCGAGAAGGCGGCGGGAGCGGCGGCTTCGGCGGAGGTGAGGGATTCGAGCGTGGTGGCGATGTCTGCGTCGTAGGCGGATGTTCTTGCAAAGGCTTGCTTTGCGAGCTGCCAGCGAGTGGCGCGGGAAAGCGCGCCGGAGCTGGCCTGAAGCTCGGCTGTCAGGTTGGCGTAGTCAGCGATTTGGGTGACGATGGCGACATCTTCGAAGTTTTTGGCTGCAGATCTGACCATGGATGGACCCCCAATATCGATGTTTTCGATGAGGTCCCGCAGCAAAATGCCGGGTTTGGTCGAGGTTGCGGCGAAGGCGTAGAGGTTGACCACCACCAGGTCAATCGGCTGGATGTTGTGGGCGGCGACGGCGGCCTCGTGCTCCGGGTTGCCGCGCATGTGGAGGATGCCGCCGTGCACGTTGGGGTGCAGGGTCTTGACGCGGCCGTCGAGCATCTCCGGGAAGCCGGTGAGGTCGGAGACATCGCGAACCTCCAGGCCGGCCTCGCGAAGGGCGCGAGCGGTGCCTCCGGTCGAGACCAGCTCGACGCCGAAGGTGGCGAGGGTGCGGGCAAAGTCGATCAGGCCGGTCTTGTCGGTGACGGAGAGGAGGGCGCGGCGAATGGGCTTGAGGTCGCTGGAGGGGGTCACAGGGCAAGTTTAGTTGACAGCGTGGGATTCCCGGTAGAGAAGCCGATCCCTACGGGATGACAACCGAAAAGGGGCGGGACAAAAAGGGGCCGAGGACAACCGAGGAAGCTTGAGGACGATGGCGTCCTAGAGGACGACGCCGCCGGTGAGCTCGGTGACGCGCTCGACGGCGTGGGCGGCGCACCATTTTTTCAGGCGGGTGGCTATGTTTTCGACGGCGCGGGGGTCGGCGTAGCTGGC
>CAXSEC010000141.1:0-9696 GCA_964236325.1 uncultured Acidobacteriaceae bacterium
CAGCCGTCATCTCGACAGAGCAACGCAAGGAAAAGCCGAGCAATGATAGAAACCGCCGTCATCTCAACAAAGCAACGCAGGGAAAGCCGAGCATCGCCAGGAACAGCCGTCATCTCGACCAAGCAACGCAGAGGAGAGGAGCACTACCAGGAACAGCCGTCACCTCGACCAAGCAACGTAGAAAAGCCGAGCACTGCCAGAAATAGCCGTCATCTCGACCGAGCAACGCGTGGAAAGTCGAGGGCTGCAAAAACCGCCGTCATCTTGACAGAGCACCGCAGAAGAGATGAGCGGTGCTAGAAAGTGCCGTCATCTCGACAGAGCAACGCGAGTGGAGAGACCCCTGTATTTCTTCCCTCCGAGCACCACACCTCAGGCCTCCCGCAACTCTCAAATAGCGCCTAACGAGCGCGCTTCGTCGCCTTGTCCGCGCTCTTCTTCGCCGCCACCTTCTTCGCCGGACTCTTCACCGCCGCCTTCTTCCCCGCACCAACGCCCGTCGCCGCGTGGTACTCCTCCAGCAACTTCGCCCCCTTCGCCGCCAGCTTCTTCTCATCCCCTTCACTCTTCGGCACCGGCTCACCCCACGCCGCCGCCTGCAGCGCCTGCCGCGTCGGCTCGCCCTTGTCGTCCACCACCGGCCCCGGAGGATTCACATAGTGCCGCCGCAGAAACGACCCCTTCCGCATCATCTTCTCCGGCGTATCCGCCTTGCCCTTCACGCCCGGCTTCAAGTGCGCCCCCTGCGTCTCCGCAAAGAACTCCCGCCCCGCATCCGTCAGCCCACCCTTCGGATTCTTACCCGCCTTCGGCATGCTCTTCTTCGCCGCCGTCTTCTTCGTCGCGCTCTTCTTGGCCGTTGTCATTCGGGCCTCCTTTCACCATAGGAAACATTCCAGCTTCGATAGGTTTCACGATGTGGTCGCACTGACCAAATGGTTACGCGCCTCAGCCCGCCAGCCGCGCCCCCTCAACAATCTTGAACTCCCCAAACCCCGGAGGAGAGACAACCAGCCTGCGATGCGGAAGGCGAATCAGGTACATCTGGCGCGGATCGTCCACCAGATTCAGGAAAAATCCTAGACGCTTGTTATCGAACCACCCGAAGGTTTCGAAAGGCCAGCCCACACCACACACGCGCAGCGTCTTCCATCGCACAAGATCATTTGCTGAAACCTCTTGTATCTCAAGCGCGTTGGCCAGTTCAAAACGAAACGTAAATAGCAGGCACCGCACCTTCAGCAGGCTCCCCTCAATCGCAGACGATCGAGGAGTAAGCGCAACAACGCAGAGTGCGATCGCGGCAAGACATCCTGGAAGAAGAAACATGAGCGTCAACCTCCAGTTAAAGTCGTAGCGGCCACTTCTTCATTGTCAGGCACTTTACGCTGCATGCTTCTGCGTGGGTCGCTAATTACCCTTCCCCCCACAGACAAAACGGCAGCCCCGCAAGGGACTGCCGCTCTCTTCCGCACCATGAAGCTACGCCGTAGCCTGCAGCAGCTCCTCCCGCACATCCTCCGCCCGCTTCGCATCACGCGAGCTCTGCGGCAGCGCCACCGCCAGCACATCCTCAAACCGCGTCGCATAGTGGATCGTGATCCCCTCAACCTGATCCTTCGTCAAATCTTCTTCAACGTTGGTCTTCACATCGATTGGTAGAATCACATCCCGCACCCCCGCCCGCTTCGCCGCCAGGAACTTCTCCTTGATCCCGCCAACCGGCAGCACATTGCCGCTCAGCGTAATCTCGCCCGTCATCGCCAGCAGCGGCTTGATCGGCGTATCCGTCAGCAGACTCACCAGCGCCGTCGCCATCGTCACGCCCGCGCTCGGCCCATCCTTCGGGATCGCCCCCGCCGGCACGTGAATGTGCAGATCGATATCCTTCAGCACATCCTCGTCCAGGCCAATCGAGAGCGCGTTCGACCGCACCCACGTCAGCGCCGCCTGCATCGACTCCTTCATCACATCGCCAATCTGGCCCGTCATGGTGAAGCCGCCCTTGCCCTTCATCTTGTTTGCCTCGATGAACAGCACGTCGCCGCCCGCCGGTGTCCACGCCAGGCCAACTGCCACGCCTGGCCGCTTCGTCCGCTCCGCGATCTCCGTGTCCACGCGAACCTTGATGCCGCCCAGGAACTCGTGCACGATCTGCGGCGTCACCACCACCTTCGTCGTGTCGCCCTCGGCAATCCGTCGCGCCACCTTGCGGCACACCGTGCCGATCAGCTGCTCCAGCCGCCGTACCCCAGCCTCCCGCGTGTAGTGCCGCGCAATCAGCGCCACACTCTCCGTCGGAAACTCGATCACGTCCGCGAAGCTGGTCTCCGTCTCCGCCGTAGGCTTCGCCGCCGGCACCACATCGTTGGCATTCACGTCCGAAGGGTCAACAGCCGTCACCGTCTCGACCTTCGCCACCTCCTTCGTCAGGCCATTCTCCTTCGCCTGTCGCGGAATCAGGTAGCGCTCCGCAATGTTGACCTTCTCCTCCTCCGTATACCCCGTGAGTTCAATGATCTCCATACGATCGAGTAGCGGCGCCGGAATCGTGTCCAACTGGTTTGCCGTGCAGATAAACAGCACCTTGCTTAGGTCAAACGGCTGGTCAAGATAGTTGTCGCGAAACGTATTGTTCTGCTCCGGATCAAGCGTCTCGAGCAGCGCACTCGCCGGATCGCCCCGGAAGTCGCGCCCCAGCTTGTCAATCTCATCCAGCATGAACACAGGGTCCTTCACCTCCACCCGCTTCAGGTGCTGAATGATCTGCCCGGGCAGCGCCCCGATGTACGTCCGGCGATGCCCGCGGATCTCTGCCTCATCATGCATCCCGCCCAGCGAGATCCGGCTAAACTTCCGCCCCAGCGATCGCGCAATCGATCGCCCCAACGAAGTCTTCCCCACGCCCGGAGGCCCAACGAAGCATAGAATCGGCCCCTTCATGTCCGGCTTCAACCGCCGCACCGACAGGTAGTCCAGAATCCGATCCTTGACCTTCTTCAGCCCGTAATGATCCGCATCCAGAACCGCCTTCGCCTTCTTGATGTCGATCACCGCCGAACTCGTCTTCGCCCACGGCAGCACCGCCAGCCATTCCACATAATTTCGGGTCAGACTATAGTCCGCCGCCATCGGATTCATGCGGCTCAGCCGCCCCAACTCCTTCAGCGCGTCCTTCTTCACATCCTCCGGCATGCCCGCGTTCTCAATCTTCTCCTTGAGCTCGGCCATGTCCTTCTGCGTGTCGTCCTGGTCGCCCAACTCCTTTTGAATCGCCTTCATCTGCTCGCGCAGGTAGTAGTCCCGCTGCGACGACTGCACCGAGTCCTGCACCTCGCTCTGGATCTTGTTCCTGAGCTGCTGCACCTCCAGCTCCTTCGCCAGATGCTTGTTTAACCTCTCCAAACGTGCCGTTACCTCCGCCATTTCGAGCAGTTCCTGCTTGTCTGCCGTCGTCAGAAAAGGCAGATTTGACGCGATGAAGTCCGTCAAACGCCCAGATTCCTCAATATTCAGCGCTATCGTCTGCAAATCATCCGACAACGTCGGCGACGCCGCCACAATCTGCTGAAACTGCTCCACCACACTGCGCTGTAAAGCCTCTGTTTCCGGCGACTTAGCCGGCTCCACATCGCCAAACCCGTCCGACTCCGCCGTCAGAAACGGCGTCTGCTGCACAAACTCCCGCAGCCGCACCCGCTCATTGCCCTCAGCAAACACAAACAGGCTCTGGTTCGGCATCTTCACGACCTTATGCACCGTCGCCAGCGTCCCCACGGCATGTAGATCCGGCGGCTCCGGCGTATCCTGCCGAGCATCCCGCTGCGCCACCACCAGGATCGTCTTCTCCTCGCCCAGCGATTGAATCAGCTCGATCGAGCTCTCCCGTCCCACCGTCAGCGGCAGCACTGCATGCGGGAACAGCACCGTATCCCGCACCGGGAGCACCGGAATCGCCCGCGACCCCTGCTCGCCCGTCCCACTTTGGCCGCCCTTGCTTCCCGTCGGCCGAATCACGCTTACAAAATCATTTGGCATTGAGTGTCCTTCTGTCACATTTCCTAATACTAGGATGTTGCGGTTTGTGAAAGGTCGCAGGCATTCCTGCGTCGCTTCACAGCGAAGCCGCCCTGTCGAAGTACACTGGGCCGCCCTGCTCTTTCTTCCTGGCGACAATCCGCCCTCACCAATGCGGATGATATGGATCATCTACAGGGTGCCTGCTTTGCCTAGTCCACCTTCGTGTCACACCGAAGTCGCGCTAAACTGCCGCCCGGTACCGGCCCAGCTCGCGCACCGTCGCGCAGCAGCCCCTTAGCTCCATAAGCACCGCATTCGCCATCTCGGGACGTTGAAACTTCAAATCCACATAGAACAGGTACTCCCATGGCCGCCCCGCCACCGGCCGCGACTCGATCTTTGTCAGATCAGCCCCCACCCGCGCCATCCGCTCCAGCGCCGCCACCAGCGTTCCTGGGCGATGCTCCACCGCAAACGCCACACTCATCTTGTTCGCCATCGCCTGCTCTTCTCGCCACGCGCCCATCTCCCCCTCTCGCACCAGCAGGTGAAACCGCGTGTAGTTCTCCGCATGATCCTCAATGTTCTCGACCAGCACGCTCCCCCCATACACCTCAGCCGCCAGCATCGGAGCGATCCCCGCCGCATCCTGCAAGCCCTCCTCCATCACGTGCTTCACCCCGCCCGCCGTGTCGTAAAACGTCACCGCATCCACCTCCGGATGCGCCGCCAGCCAGCGCCGGCACTGCGACAGCGCCACCGGATGCGACATCACCCGCCGCACCTCGTCCAGGCAAACCCCAGGCGCCGCGATCACCTGGTGTCGTACCCGCAGCTTCATCTCCCGCACCATCCGCAGTGGCCGCCCCAGCAGCAGGTCATAGTGGTCCGCCACCGATCCATGCAGGCTGTTCTCAATCGGCAGCACCACTCCATCCACCTCTCCCCGAAGCAGGTGATCCAACGCCTGCTCAGACAGCCTCGCCGAGACCACCTCAGCACCCGGAGCAAGCGACAGCGCCGCCATGTGACTGTTCGATCCCAACTCTCCTTGTATGGAGACCCGCTTCTGCTTCGCCTCTGGTCGCATGCTTTCCTTCCTTGTCACCATCTCGTTATCAAAGTTTCATGGGCTGGCAACCTACAAATCGAAGCCCGCACCTTATCACGAGTAACTGAGGCCGCATCCGAAACACGCCATTGGCTGCGGGTAAAACTCGAACGATCGGCAGGAGTGAC
Source organism: uncultured Acidobacteriaceae bacterium (assembly GCA_964236325.1). Lineage (GTDB taxonomy): Bacteria > Acidobacteriota > Terriglobia > Terriglobales > Acidobacteriaceae > Edaphobacter. Next base: position 5,260 of record CAXSEC010000141.1, read on the forward strand.
CAGTGCTTTGGACTATCACCATCATTCTCTTCATCCTTTGGCTTGTAGGTCTGGTAAGCAGCTACACCTTAGGCGGTTGGGTCCATATCTTGCTCGTCCTTGCTGTGATTGTTCTGATCTTCAATCTGCTCTCCGGCCGTCGCGCCCTTTGAGCTAAGTTACACACGTGCAATTCGGCCTGTAGCTCCGGTTGCACTGCTATCAAGTCCGCAAAGAACCTACTCTCCAAAGGAGCACCTAATGAGCAACGACACCATATCTGGAAAGTTCGATCAACTGGTTGGCAAGGCGAAGCAAGGCGTCGGTGAGGCAACGGGCGACCAAAGCCTGGCAAACTCTGGCACCGCGGACCAGGTGAAGGGAAATGCTAAGGAAGCGTGGGGCAACGTCAAGGACGCAGGCTCCACCACCAACACCAGCACCACCAGTCCCGGTTCTGAGACCGGCGATGCGGCCAACAATGTACGGGACAAGGTCACCTCGTTTGCCGAGAACCTGAAAGATAAGGTCGTTGGCAAGACCGACGAAGTACGCGATCGCAACAACTAGTAGGTTTTCGTCTCAACCTGCAGAAAGGCCCGTCATCCGACGGGCCTTTTCTCGTCACCGCATCATCGTTCTATCTACCGCAACCGCAATGAAAAATATGATGGAGATAATTCCATTCAGCGTAAAGAAGGCCGCGTTCATCCTTCGCAGGTCTCTCGGACTAATCAGCAGATGCTCATAGAGCAGTAGCGCCGCCACCACCCCTACCCCAATCTTCGCCGCGACGCCTAGCTCAAACAGGCTTACCAGCCAGCACAGCAGGCCGATCATCACCAGGTGCATTCCGCGTGCAATCCAGAAGGCACCTTCTAGACCAAACGCCTGCGGCACACTGTTCAGGCCCACCTTGCGATCATGCTCGAAGTCCTGGCACGCATAGAGCACATCAAATCCGCCAACCCACAGCAGCACCGCCGCCGTCAGCACGACGATCCGGGCATCAAGCGATCCGCGCACCGCAATCCACGCTGCCGCCGGCGCGATTCCGAGCGCCAATCCCAGCACCGCATGCGACCATCGCGTCACCCGCTTCATGTAGCTGTAGGCCAGCACCACGCCGAGCGCAAGCGGCGCCAGCAACAGCGTCTCCCGGTTCAGCATCGCCGCTGCCAGCAGGAAGATCGCGGACGCCGCGACAACAAACCAGGTTACAAATCCTCGGCTCAGCGCGCCCGCCGGTAGCGCGCGCATGGCAGTTCGCGGATTCGCCGCATCCAGATCCGCGTCTGCGAGTCGGTTAAACGCCATCGCCGCCGAACGCGCCGACACCATGCACACCAGGATCCACCCTAGCACTCGGAGCGGCGGCCATCCCCCAGCCGCCAACACCGCACCCGTCAACGCGAACGGCAGCGCAAAGATTGAGTGCTCCCACTTGATCATCTCGAGCGTGGTCGCCATGCTCTTCGAGAGTTTTGCCAATCCCGCCATGCCTCTATCTTAGCGGCCCTGCGCTGGTACTCCTGCAAAGCCGCCCCGTGCCATCAACTCCCCTAGCCTCGCCGCTCACCCCATCAACTCACTTCGACGATCCGGATCCTCCGGCGACCTGCAGATCGTTCGTCACCTTGAACACACCCGGCACCCCATTTGCCCGTAGATACGCGACGTCCTTGTCCGCCTGGTTGTCCACCACACCTGACAGCGTCACATTCCCATTCACCACCGTGATGCGGATCGGCTTCGCCGGATCAAGCGCATATCGGTTCAGCTGCTGCGCGCCGTACACCGCCCGTGCCGTCGCCAGTCGGATCCTGTCATCCATCGGCGAAACCGGCGCTACCTCGATCTCGTCAACCACATCCTTCACCCCTGGATAGTTCTCCACCAGGCTCACTGCCGACGACTTATCCATCGGCCCATATGCAACCCCGCCCAGCGTGACCACGCCATGCTGCACCCCGATCGTCAGCGCGTTGAACGCCGTCGTCCCATACCCGACACGGTCGTACGCCAGCTTCTCCGCCAGCTTGCTGCGGAGCGTGTTGTCCTCCACCACCGGCCCACCTACCTCAATGTCGTTCTGAACTCCCTTCACGTTCTTCCGATGATGCGCCTTCTTCTCCGCGTCGTCTTTCTCCGCGTACACCCCCACCGATCCGGTCAGCGTCACTATCCCATTCGCCACCGCCACCTTGACGTCTTGAAATCGCTTATTGTCGAGCGCCTTCATCACCTCTGCCTGAATCGACGCATCAGCAGGAGTCGCTGCCTGCGCGCCCAGAGCACCCTGGCTCGGCGGCGCCGCTTGTGCCAGTCCCTCCGCGGAGATCGCCATCCCTGCCGCCGCCAGCACCACGGCTCGGCTTATCGCCTTCCACATCATTCCCATCTCCTTGCAGACACTAGCCTGTCGCCATCGACACAGCTATTTGGATGCAGGCGCCATCCTCCTGCCCCACCTGCCGCTATGCAGATCACCCTAGTGATACCGCTGCCGCAGCTTATACACAATGCTGAACACGCCGGCCTCGTCGCGCGTCGCCACGATCGACTGGTTCTCCTTCAACTGATAACTCACCTGGATCAGCTGTTGCGTCTGGGCATTCACGCTGGTCGCGTAGGTCACCGAAAGCTGCTGCGAGAGCTGCTGCTGCACCGTAATTCGCGGCCCGGAGTTCCCCAGCGTTCCCACAAACGCCGGATCAATCTTCACGCTGCCGCCGCCAAACAGCTTCGATACCCGGTTACTCACCGTCGCATTCAGCGCTCCGCTCAGCAGCGCGTTCGTCGTCGGATCGCTTCCCGCCTGCGTCTGCTGCGTGCTGCTGATCTGCGCCTCCTCCTGCGTCTTGCCCAGCGCCAGCAGGCTGAAGATATCCGCCTCGGTCAACGGCGGCTCCGACCGATACGTCGGCTTCAGCGAGGTCGACGTACCGTGCACCCCGATCGTTACGTCGTAGTTCTCCACCCGCGCCGTCGCATCAAGATCAATCACCGGATCGATCCGTACCGGGTTTGAAAAGTAGATATTTCCCCGCTGCAGCTGGTACGTCGTTCCCGCAAACGTCGCACTGCCATCCGTAATCTGGATTCGTCCCAGCACGGCCGGCTCCGCCACCGTTCCGCGAACCGCAAGATTCACCGTTCCCGCCAGCTTCGCATAGCTGTTTTGAAAGTCCAGCTGCGGCGAGCTCGTCACTTTCAAATCCATCACAATCTTGTTCAGCAGCGAGTTCGGATCGGGCGGCGCCGCCACACCACCAGGGCCTGCAAAGGCCGCGAAGTCCACATCCGCGCCTACCGTAAACCGCGTGATCAGCACGTTTCCGCTCAATCGCGCGCCATCCGCCCCGCCCTGCAGCTTGATGTCCGCATCCGCCGTCGTACTCAACCCGTTCAGCCGGTAGCGCACCTTCTGCGCTTTCAGCGAAAGATCGGCATACACGCCGCCCTTGTACATCACAAACCCGCCAAACGTCAGCAGACCGCCGCCCGTCGTCGCCGTCAGGTTCTTCGCCACCAGCCGATTCTCGTTGAAGACCAGCTGCCCGTTCAGATTCGTCAGCCCGTTCGACACGCCATCCATCGCCGCATCAACATGCTCAAAATCCACCGTGCCCGTCAGCTCCGGATCCTTCACCTTGCCGCCGGCCGCGATCTTGAACTCCACCTTGCCCTTCGTGTTCAGGTCCGGGTCAAACGTATGCGCGATCGCCGTGTCGATCGATCCCGCCGCGTTCACATCAAGCTTGCCGCCCTTCGCATCCGTCACCCCCAGCAGCACCGCCGATCCACTCGCTCGCAGATCCGTATCCTGCCCTGTGATGTGCAGCGGCTCAAGCGTTGCCACACCCTTCCGCAGACTCGCTCGCAGCGGTGACTCGGCCTTCAACGTCACTCCCTGCAGCGTCGCTTCGAGCGGCGTCAACTCCGCCGTTGCCGTCAGCGCGTTTACATTCTTCAACGGCCCGCTCACCGTCACCAAGCCGTCGATCCGCGAGCTCGCCTTCAGCCCGGGGCCCGCCGCCAACAGCGCCATCGGCTTCGCAATGTCGAGCCCCTTCAGCGTCAGTCGCGCCTGCGTGTCATAGTCGCCCACCAGCTGGGTCGTTGCCGTCGCCGCCACCTGCGCCCCTACCAGCGTGGAGTTCAGCGTCAGGTACGCCACCTTGCCCTGCGAGTGCGCCTCAGCCGTCAGCTCGCCCACCGCCTGCCCGTTGTACGTCACCTGTGTCAGGCCGAAGTTCGCCTTCAGTCCGGGCTCTGTCACCGTCCCCTGCGCGTCAGCCCGAAGATTCAGCACACCATCCACCGGCAGCTTCTGCTGCTGGACAGTGTCAAACTTCGACAGCCGCAGATCATCGCCTTCCACGTGCGCGCGCAGCTGCTCGGTCGCCAGGTTATAGCTGCCGTTCCCGTCAATCTGCATCCCGTGCAGCTTGACCA
>CAXSEC010000142.1:0-9660 GCA_964236325.1 uncultured Acidobacteriaceae bacterium
TGCACCGGCGCCCTCCGCTCGGACGCCGACACCCTCCCCAAAATCATCGCCGAACTCCTCTCCTTCCGCACCTCCGAACGCGCCAACCGCGCCATCGACCACGACCAGGAAGGCTCGATGGAACTCAAAAAACGCGAGGGCTACTTTTGATCACTCCGCTAAAGCTTCCATCGCGATCAGCACCTCGCGGATCCATCGCAACTTTACGAAGCCGTCATCTCGACCGAAGCCGTGCAGTTTTATCGCACGGCGCAGCGGAGAGACCCCTGTATTTAGTTTTCGTCTCCACGCCGCATTAACTACGTCATCAGGCCCCAAAAAGCATGTCCACCACCGACCAGCTTCAATCACAAAACGAAGGATCTGCCGCCAACGGAGCCCCCGCCGGCGAGCCCGAGACCTGGGACGCCACCATCCCCGCCTTCAACCCGCTCTTCGCCCACACCCCAGAGCCCGAACCCCTCGCCGTCTCTCCCGATCTCGCCGCCCAACTCGCCGACCCCGACTTTGAGATTGAAGCCTTCCTCGCTGCCGAACGCTCGAAAGACCTCCTCCGCTTCTCCACCGCCGGCTCCGTCGACGACGGCAAGTCCACCCTCATCGGCCGCCTCCTCTACGACACCCGCAGCGTCTACGAAGACCAGGTCCGCTCCATCGCAGGCAAGGGAAGCGCCGGCGCCGGCGTGCTCGATCTCGCCCTCCTCACCGACGGCCTCCGTGCCGAGCGCGAGCAGGGAATCACCATCGACGTCGCCTACCGCTACGTCTCCACCGCCCGCCGCAAATTCATCATCGCCGACACCCCCGGCCACGAGCAGTACACCCGCAACATGGCCACCGGCGCCTCCACCGCCGACGTCGCCATCGTCCTCGTCGACGCCCGCAAGGGCGTCCTCCCGCAGTCCCGCCGTCACGCCTGGATCACCGCCCTGCTCGGCGTCCGCCACGTCCTCGTCGCCGTCAACAAGATGGACCTCGTCGACTTCAACCAGGCCATCTTCGACAGCATCGTCGCCGACTTCCAGCACTTCTTCGCCACCATCGACTTCGGCGATCAGGTCGGCACCCGCAACACCCGACTCGTCTTCATCCCCGTCAGCGCCCTCGCCGGTGACAACGTCGCCCGCCCCTCACAGAACATGCCGTGGTATCCCGGCCCCACCCTCCTCGACCTCCTCGAGACCATCCCCGTCTCCGTCGCCGATGTCCCCGCAGATGTAGCCCAGACCCAGCCCTTCCGCTTCGCCGTCCAGCGCGTCGTTCGTCCCGACCAGAACTTCCGCGGCTTTGCCGGCCAGATCGCCTCCGGAACCATCCGCGTAGGCGACCCCATCACCGTCCTCCCCTCCGGCCGTACCTCGCGCATCGCCAGCCTCGTCACCTTCTCGGGCACTCTCGCCGAGGCCGCCGCGCCACTCTCCATCACCATCACCCTCGAAGACGAGATCGACATCAGCCGCGGCGACCTCCTCACCTCGGCAAATGATCCTGCAACGGTTACAAATCGCTTTACCGCCTCACTCGTCTGGATGGACGCCCAGCCACTCGACCCCAGTCGCCGCTACCTCCTCAAGCACACCGCCCACACCGTGCAGGCCCGCGTCAGCAGCATCCAGCACGCCCTCGGCATCGACCTGACGAAGTCGCCTGAAGCCTCCGACATCCTCGCCCTCAACGGCATCGCCCTCGTCGACATTGAAACCGTCCTCCCGCTCGCCGCCGACACCTACGCCACCAACCGCACCACCGGCTCCTTCATCCTCATCGATCCCGAGACCAACGCCACCGCCGCCGCCGGCATGATCCGCAGCTTCGCGGAAACCCCGCGCCCCGCGCAAACCGCCGCCGCAGGCCCCGTCACTCCCGGCGATCGCGTCCATCGCTGGGGCCACCCCGGCGCCGTCATCGCCATCACCGCCCCCGAAGCCCTCATCCACGCCATCGAGCGCGCCCTCTTCAACCGCGGCGTCTTCGTCCTTCGCGCCGATCCACCCTCAGCCGCGTCCCTCGCCACGCAAGGCGCGGTCGCCCTCGCCACCGACATCTCCGCCGGCCCCGACTTCCGCGTCTCCATCGCGGACCTCAGCCTCACCGGCAAGCTCAATCAAACCTCCATCCTCGACGCCGCCAACACCGTCCTCACTCTCTTCCGCCAGTTCGAGCAGGCCCAGTCTGAGCAGACCAGGAAAGGCTCCCTCCAATGAGCACCCACACCATCACACCCGAAGTAGTTACAAATCTCTCCCCCGAGCTCGAGGCCAAACTCGCTCACGTCCGTACCCTCCTCGCGAGCGAACTCTCCCCACTGCTCGAGAGCGAAGCCTGCCTCACCTGCTCCTTCCAGGCCGAAGACGTCCTCCTCCTCTGGCTCGCCCGCGAGCTCCGCCCCAACATCCCCGTCCTCTTCCTCGACACCGGCTATCACTTCGCCGAGACCTACGCCTACCGCGACCGCATCACCGCCGACTGGCGCCTCAACCTCACCAACCTGCTCCCCGCCCTCACCGTCTCCGAGCAGGAAGCCGAGTTCGGCCTCCTCTACCAAGTCGCCCCCGATCGCTGCTGCGGCATCCGCAAGGTCGAGCCGCTATTTCGTGCCGTCGCCGGTTACAAACTCTGGCTCACCGGCCTCCGCCGCGAGCAGGCCCGCAGCCGTACCGCCCTCGAAGAACGCGCCGACTTCACCCTTCCCAGCGGCGTCACCGTCCTCAAGCTCAGCCCCTTCGCCGATTGGTCCACCCGCGACGTCTGGCAGCTCTGCACCTACTTCAACATTCCCCTCCTGCCGCTCTACGACCAGGGCTACACCTCGATCGGCTGCAAGACCTGTACCTCGATCCCGACCGACCCTAACGACCCCCGCTCCGGCCGCTGGGCCGGCAAAAAAGTCGAATGCGGCATCCACATCCAAGCCGCCCCCAGCTAGAACGGCCACGACCAAGGATCGACCCGAGAACCACAAACAAAGCCGTCATCTCGACCGAGCAACGCGAGTGGAGAGACCCCTGTATTTGTCTTGGTCCGCCCAACAGTCATTAGCCAAGCTAAGTCCGCCGAACCTAAGACGCTCACCCGAATCGAGCCCCATGCAGGTCCTCATCGGCTTCATCATCGCGACCTTCATCGCCCTCACCGGGGTCGGCGCCGGCACCATCACCACGCCGCTCCTCATCCTCTTCCTGCACGTCCCCACGCCCGTCGCCGTCACCACCGGCTTGCTCTTCTCCGCCGCCGTCAAACTCGCCCTCGTCCCTACCCAGATCTGGCGGAAACAGGTCTCCTGGCGCGTCCTCGGCCTCATGCTCCTCGGCGGCCTTCCCGGCGTCCTCATCGGCGCCATCTTCCTCCGCCACCTCGACGCCGCCGGCCTCAAGCAAATCATGAACGGCCTGCTCGGCGCCGTCCTCATCTTCACCGCCCTTTGGCAGATCGCCTTCTCCTTCCGTGAGCGCCGCAGTGCCCCCGCACCCAAAGCCCAACCCAGCCGTCGCTATCTCCTTCCCCTCCTCATGCTTCCCGTCGGCGCCGAGGTCGGCTTCTCCTCCGCCGGCGCCGGCGCCCTAGGCACCGCCGCGCTCTTGTCCCTCAGCGCCCTCTCCCCCGCACAGGTCGTCGGCACCGACATCCTCTTCGGCTTCGTCCTCTCCCTCGCCGGCAGCGGAGCCCATTGGTCCCAACACCCCGCCCATCCCGATCTCCTCTGCAACCTCATCCTCGGCGGTCTCGGCGGCGTCCTCCTCGGCACCCTCACCAGCAAATACATCCCCAAACGCCCCCTCCGCTTTGCCCTTTGGATCTGGCTCCTCATCATCGGCGTGCAGTTCCTCTACACCAACCTCACCGCCCGGCCCGAACCCGACCGAACCATCGCCTCCCACGCCATCTCCCAAACCGCTCAGCCGCACTGAACTTCCCGTCCGCGTGCCCCGCCCTTCAATCCCACCCTCCATCTTTCCCCTCGCGCAATCCTTTCGCGCAGGCAGCCGCGCAGCCCCTTCCTCACCATGTACTGTCAAAGCATATGAGCGATCACATCGTTATTCTGGGCGGCGGCTTCGCCGGGTGGTATGCCGCACGTGCGCTTGCGCCAAGACTCCGTTCCGGCCATCGCATCACCCTCATCGACCGTGCCGACCACATGCTCTACACCCCCATGCTCACCGAGGTCGCCGGCGGCAACCTCCCGCCGCACAGCATCGCCGTCCCCATGAACGACCTTCCCCGCCGCGTGCAGCTCCTCCGCGCCGAGATCACCGCCGTCGATGTCACCGCAAACTCCGTCACCCTCGCCAGCGGCCAGGTCATCCAGGCCACCCATCTCGTCTTCGCCCTCGGCTCCACCACCTCCTTCCACGACATCCCCGGCGCCGAAGCGCACAGCCTCCCCCTCAAGACCCTCGACCACGCCACCCAGACCCTCGCCCGCATCGACAGCCTCGTCCAGCAGGCCGCCGCGACTGACGATCCCGCCCGCCGCCGCGAGCTGCTCACCCTGGTCGTCGCCGGCGGCGGCTACACCGGTGTCGAGACCATCGCCGCCGTCGCCGAGCACCTCAGCCGCAAAGCCCAGGCCGCCAACCTTGCACCCGAAGACGTCTCCGCCATCCTCGTCGAGCCCAGCCCCCGCCTCATGCACGAAACCCCCGAGTCGCTCGCGACCTACAGCCAGCACTTCCTTGAAGGCACGGGCGTCCGCGTCCTCTTGAACACCGGCGTCAAAGCCGTCACCGAAGACGCCATCACCCTCTCGAACGGTGAACAGCTCAAAGCCGGTCTCCTGCTCTGGGACGCCGGCATCGAGCCCAGCCCCCTGCTCCAATCAACCGCTCTCCCCCTCGGCAAGCACCACGGCGTCATCGTCGACGCCTGCTTCCGCGTCCAGGGCCTGCCCAACGTCTGGGCCATCGGAGACTGCGCCGAGATCCCCCAGCAGGGCGGCAAAACCTACGCCCCTACCGCCCAGAACGCCACCCGCGAAGGCGTCCATCTCGCCCAGAACATCAGCGCCGTCCTCCGCGGCGACGCCCCCCAGCCCTTCCGCTTCACCATGCTCGGCCAGCTCGCCCTCCTCTCCCACAAAAAGGCAGTCGCCGAAATCCTCAGCCTCAAAATCAAAGGCTTCCTCGCCTGGCCCCTCTGGTGGGCCATCTACATCGCCAAACTGCCCTACACTCGGGGCCAGATCGACGTCCTGAAAGCCCTCGCAAGCTGATCCCACCCTCGCCACTCCACGGTGCCCCATCCATGCGCAGACCTTTCGCGACATGGTGGGGATGGACCACGCCTTAAACTTCTTTTGTTAACAACCGAACTCCTGTTTTGGTCTATACCTAACGACACGCCAGAAAACAGGAGTTCGTCCGCATGAAGCTACCAGGCTTTGTCGCTGCACTTGTCGTAGTGTCCCTTTGCGCGAACGCCCGGTCGCAATCCACCCCGAACTTTGGTCCTAACGTCACCATCATCACGCCCGGCATGTCGCCCGCGCAGGTCAATGCAGCACTAAGTGCCGTCAACGGCTATGCGCAGTTCGACACCAACCGCGCCGCCATTCTCTTCATGCCGGGCAGCTACGGCACCGCCAGCAACCCGGTCGCAACGCAGGTGGGCTACTACAACGAAATCGCCGGTCTCGGCACCAATCCCAATCAGGTCACCATCACCGGTGGCCTGGCGGTCGACCTCTTGGTCGACGGCAACATGACCCAGAACTTCTGGCGTTCGCAATCCAACCTGACTGAAGTTCCCGTCGGTGGCCAGGTCAACGGCACCCTCGACTGGGGCGTCTCGCAAGGCGCTTCGCTCAGAAGAATCAACGTCCAGGGAAACCTGATCTACGCGAACTCCGGTCCCATCGGCAACGTCAATCCCTGCGCCGAGGCCAGTGGCGGCTTCACCGCAGATATCGCCGTCTCGGGAACCACCAGTTCTTGCTCGCAGCAGCAGTGGTACACCCGCAACAGCGCCCTCAATGGCTGGAGCGACTACGTCTGGAACTTCGTCTTCTCCGGCGTCACCGGCGGCCCCGCGCAATCCTATCCCGGCGGCCCCAGCGGCGGCGTCAACGCGACCTCGCTCGCCACCACACCCGTCAGCCGCGAAATGCCCTTCCTCTACGTCGACGCCAGCGGCAACTGGAACGTCTTCTCGCCCGCCCTGCAGACTGCCTCTAAGGGCACAACCTGGGCCGGCGGCGGTCTTGGCCCCGGTACCACCCTGCCCATCAGCTCCTTCTTCATCGCGCAGCCGTCCACCTCCGTAACCGCCATCAATCAGGCCCTCGCCTCCGGTCAGAACCTGATCCTGACCCCCGGCATCTACCAGTACACCCAGCCCATCACCGTCACCAACCCCAACACCGTCGTGCTCGGCATGGGCTACGCAACGCTCATCCCGCAGGCCGGAAACTCCGCCATCACCGTGGCCGATGTCGACGGCTTTCAGGTCGCCGGTCTCATCATCGATGCCGGCCCGGTCACCTCGCCAGTCCTGTTTGAGGTCGGCACCGCCGGCGTCACCAACGTCAGCCACGCCGCCAACCCAACCTCGCTCAACGACATCGTCATCCGCATCGCGGGAGCCGAAGTCGGCAGCGCCGGCACCGGTCTTCAGGTCGACAGCGACAACGTCATCATCGACAATCTCTGGTCCTGGCGCGCCGATCACGGCACCGGCGTCGGCTGGACCACCAACACTGCCAACCACGGTCTCGTGGTCAACGGGCAGAATGTAACCGCCCTCGGTCTGGCCGTCGAACACTACCAGCAGGAACAGACGCTCTGGAACGGCAACGGTGGCGAGACCATCTTCTACCAGAGCGAGCTGCCGTACGACGTGCCCAGCCAAAGCGCCTGGATGGATGGGTCCGCCAACGGCTTTCCCTCCTACGTGGTCGCCCCCGGCGTCTGCACCCACACCGCCTTCGGCCTCGGCATCTACTCCTTCTTCAACCAGAACGTCGCCATCACCGACGACAACGCCATGATCGTCCCTAATAACCAGGGCATCGCCGTCACCGACGTAGGAAGTGTCTTCCTCAATGGCAGCGGTCAGATCACCAGCGTCATCGACGGTCAGGGAGCCACCGCCAACCTCGCCAACAGCGGCAACCTGCAGCCCGTCACCTCCTACACCGGAACTGCGGCCTGCACGGCACCCGCGCCGATCACCAGCCCCGTCAGCCCCGTCGGCGTCACCATCCCCGCCGGCCAGTATGAAATCCAGAGCGCCGTCGATGGTCTGGTCCTCAACGTCTCCGGAAACTCAACCGCCAACGGTGCCCCCATCATCCAGTGGCCCTTCATCACCGGGCAGACCAACTCGCTGTGGACCTTTGTCTCCACCAGCAACGGCTACTACCAGATCCAGAATGTAAACAGCGGTCTGGACCTGGTCGTCCTCGACGCCTTTACGACCTCTGGCGCCCCCATCATCCAGTGGTCCTTTGGCGGCACGGGCAACGACCAGTGGAAGCCAGTCCAGAATAGCGACGGCACCTACACCTTCTACAACCTGCACAGCGGCCTGGTCCTCGACGATCCAGCATCAAGTACCGCCAACGCAACGCAATACGACCAGTCGTCTCTCACCGGCGGCACGAACCAGAAGTTCACTCTCGTCCCCTACACCGCTTCCGTCGCCACCGCTCCGCCCCCCACCCCACCTGCCACTAACTTCAACTACACCATCTACCCCGGATTCATCGGGGTAGACCTGGCCAACAACACCAGGGGAGCCTATCCCGACAGCCAGGTATATGTGCAGGTCATGGGCATCAACCCCGCCACAGGAAACTTCGCCTGGGTGCAGCCCAATGGAACCATCACCGACGTCTCGGTGGGTGACAACACAGCCGCCGGACACCTCACCGTCAACGGCACCGACTACCCCAACTACGCCTTCACCCTCGCTCAGGCGAAGCTGCTCTTGCTGCCGCAGCTTCTCTCCGGGCGAATCTTTATCTCGCTCGGATCTCCGGTCTACACGGAAATTGTAGGCTCCGGATATGCCGGTCCCAATCCGCAAAATCCCAGCGATCCGAACGTCAACGTTCACTTCGACTGGTACGAATTCACCTATAACTCCGCCGGTGTTTTCATCAACACCACCCAGGTCAATCAGTTCGGTCTTCCCTTGACGCTGGACGTCTACGGCAACAACCGCACCTTCCATCAGCAAACCGGCATCACCGAGACCGTCGCGCAGATCGATTCCGAATGGCAGGCTGAGGTGCTAGCTGCCTTCACCAGTACACCCATCAGCAACTACCGCATCCTTTCCCCGGCCGAGACCACCTTCGACGCTGGTGAAACCAACGGCAACTACTTCGATAGCTACATCAGCTCGACCTGGTCTTATTACGCGAGCAATCCCCTCAACCTAACCATCGGCGCCCGCAGCTTCAGCGGAACTACCAGCGGCAATACCTTCACCTTCAACGAAGTCAACACCAACAACGGTGCCTTTCAGGGCGGCACCGGCTACGCCATCGGCTATCCCACCACGCAGAATGTCCTGGAGTGCAACGGAGCCTTCGCCAGCGGAAATCCCAACAACTCCGACCTGAATAGCGTCGATCTCCAGATCGAGGCCCAGCTCTGTGCCGCCTTCAACCGCAGCGTCGCCACCAACGTCGCCGCCTGGACCACACCCGCAGCCTTCTACCAGACGTCTCCAGCCAACTTCTACGCCGCCTTCTGGCACCGCCACAGCATCAACGGTCTGGCCTACGGCTTCGCCTACGACGATGTGTCCAGCCAAAGCTCCACCATCACCACCAGCGACCCGGAGCACATGGCCTTCGGCATCGGTTGGTAAGGTCGATCTTTCTTATACCCGGCCAATCTTTAGTTGTCATTCTCAGCGAAGCGAAGAATCCCCGCATCGGCTCTTAACCACGGAGCGCAGCGACGCGTTCCCCACTCCGCAAACCCAGCACCTGAGTTATTGCTTCGCGTTACCCTACGATCCACCCGTGACTACGGCATGGCTTCACAGCCATGCCGTAACTGCTTTCATCAGAAAGCAGCCATAACATCGCCGATCAGCACAGCAGAAAAAGATGGTGGAGGCGGTGGGAGTCGAACCCACGTCCGAAACTACCGACAACAGAGAGCATTCATGCTTTTCCCGGGTTCATCTTTGTCTCGTCAGTGCTGCTTAGAACGGGCGAAGACGCATCACCGACCAGTCTGATCAATCTCGTCCGACCCGCTCAGACGGAGCAGGGAAGACCAGCCTACTGTGCGACGATCGGTACAGGCCCGTAGGCGAAGCTTGAGCGATCGGCTACCTAACTAATTAAGCAGCAAGCGCGAATTGAGGTTCGGCACTTATAGTTTTGTGAGCGATTACGGGTGTCCACACCCCGGCATGCCTCTCTGCCACAAGCAATCCCGTCGAAGCCGTGACGCCCCCATCTTAGGGAACTGGCACCAACATTGCATTGGAGCACTGCAAAGATCTGCCTCTAGTATATCGCGAACTCCATCATCTACTTCGCCAGCGCAATCATCACCGCCCCCGCCGCAATCAACCCGCCCCCCACCAGCTTCATCACGCCCACCGTCTCCCCCAGAAACGCCCACGCCAGCACCATCACCAGCACCACACTCAGCTTGTCGATCGGCGCCACACTCGACGCCGGCCCCATCTGCAGCG
>CAXSEC010000143.1:0-9524 GCA_964236325.1 uncultured Acidobacteriaceae bacterium
AGCAGGGCGTCAGGACCGGCGGCGTAGATGTCGCGGACCTTGCCGGTAGCGAGTGGTCGCTGGTCGCCGAGGCGGGTTCGAAGCAGCGCGGGCGGAGGCGGGATGGAGTCAGGCATCAAGGTTGACGGTATCACCGGGACGGGCTGTGGGCGAGGGCGGGAGAGCGGGCGCTGCGGGGGATGAGGTAGTCAAGATCGGTGCCGGAGGGTGGCGCGGCAGGATCGGTGGAGAGGGGAGGGCAATGGACGGCGATGTGGGCGGTGCGGGGGTCGACGGCGGCGGTGGTCTCGGCGGTGCGGCACTGGGTGTTGTAGAGCCGGTAGCCCATGAAGGGGCGACGGAGGAGATGCAGGCCGGGCGGCTGATAGAAGAGGGTGAAGTCAGAGCCGCTGGTTTGGCCGTTGCCGCTGAACTGGTGGCTAGACCAGGGCAGCAGCTCGAGGAAGTAGCCGTCGCCGAGGGCCTGGCGCGTGGTGATGTTTGGGGAGAAGAGGCTGCTTGCCGGGCCGACGACGCTGCTCACGAGAAGAGGAAGCGTGAGGATGATGGCGATGGGAATGGTGAGGGCGCGAGGGCGGAGGAAGGTGAAGAAGACGACGCAGAGCTCATAGGCGAGGATGCGGATCCAGATCAGGGAGGCGTTGAGGCGGAGGTTGGTGGTGTCCCAGCGAAGGACGAGGTTGAGGGTGGTGGGGATCAGCAGCAACGCAAAGAGGAGGACGAGCAGACGGCGCGTGGAGGGCGAGAGGCGCGGCCAGAGCAGGCGCAGAGCGGCTACCAGAGCGATGAGGCACGCGATGGCGACGAAGGTGAGCTGAAGGACGGGCATGCTGCTGTGAGTGTAGGGCGATGGATGGGACGAAGGTCAGGCGACGGCGCGGCGGCTGCTTGAGGCGCGGCGATTGGCGAGGTTGACGGAGACGATCTTCGAGACGCCGGGCTCCTGCATGGTGACGCCGTAGATGACGTCGGCCTGGGCCATGGTGCGTTTGGAGTGGGTGATGACGATGAACTGGGTGGTGTTGCTCATGTCGTCGATGAGCTTGGCGAAGCGGCCGACGTTGGTCTCGTCGAGGGGAGCGTCGACCTCGTCGAGGATGCAGAAGGGCGCGGGCTGGAACTGGAAGATGCCGACGAGTAGAGAGAGGGCGGTGAGGGCTTTTTCGCCGCCGGAGAGGAGAAGGATGCTCTGGAGTTTTTTGCCTGGGGGCGAGGCGACGATGTCGATGCCGGACTCGGCGGAGTTTTCGAGGTCGGTGAGCTTCATGAGGGCCTGACCGCCGCCGAAGAGCTTGGTGAAGGTGAGGGAGAAGTTGTCGTTGATGACCTTGAAGGCCTCGTCGAACTTGATGCGGGAGACGTCGTCGATCTCCTTGATGGAGGCGTGGGTGTTTTCGATGGAGTCGAGGAGGTCTTTGCGCTGGGTCTCGAGGAAGGCGTGGCGCTCGGTGGTCTCGTGGAACTCTTCGAGGGCCATCATGTTGACCGGGCCCATGGCTTCCAGTTTGCCCTTGAGGGTGCGGGCTTCCTCTCCCTGGGCGGCGAGGGCGTCGCCGGCGACGAGGGTGATGGTGGTGTCTTCGCGCAGGCTGGCGGGGTCGGCGGCGAGGTCATTCAGGCAGGTGGCCTCGATGTGTTCGAGGTCGGAGGACAGGCGCGCGGCGCGGGCGGTGAGCTGGGCGCGCTGCTCACGGAGGGCGTCGGTTTCGGAACGCAGGGCGCGAAGGCGAGTGTCGAGGTCGGCCAGGCTCGCGCGCAGAGTGTGGGCTTCCGCGGAGAGACGGGCGGCGTCGGCGATGGCGATGGCTTTGGCCTCGGCAAGCTCGCTGGCCTGGGTGGCGAGGGCGGAGGTTTCTTCTTCGCGGCGGAGGCGCTCGGCGGCGGCGGTGGCGAGTTGGGCGTCGAGCTGCTGCAGGCGGTTGGTCTGTGACTGGAGGAGGCGATTGGTCTGGTCGAAGTTGGCCTGGGCGTTGCGGCGGCGCTCTTCGATGCCAGCGGCGGTGGCGGATGCTGCGGCGGCGGCGGCCTGCAGGTGCTCGCGCTGGGTGCGGACGTCGGCGACCTGCTGCTGCAAGTCGGCAAGCGAGGCTTCGAGGGCCTGGTGGTCTCGATCGGCGGCTTCGGCTTCGGTGCGTTTGCGGGCGACGAGGTCGATTTTGGCGTTGCGCTGATCGCGGTTGCGTTCGGAGGTGAGCTGCCAGTCCTGCAGGCGGCGCTCGATGCGCTGGGCCTCGGAGTCCATCTGGCGGAGGGCGGCGCCGGAGTTGGCGGCCTCGCGTTCGGCTTCGCGGCGCTCCTGGGTTTTGGCGTCGATGGCGGTGCTGGCCTGGGCGATCTCGCGGGCGAGGGTAGCGGTGGCGATGTCGGTCTGTGAAAGATTGGCCTCGATGGTGGCGGCGTTCGTGGAGAGTTCGCGAAGGTCGCGCTTGAGGGCCAGAGGGCCACTGGCGGCGGTGCGGCCGGCGGTGATGGTGAGGGCGTGGAAGGTCTCGCCGGTCGGGGTGAGGAACCAGGCGTCGGGGTGTTGGAGCGAGAGCTCGCGGGCCTGCGTAGCGTCGACGGCAACGTAGCCATGGCGGAGTTTGGGGAGAAGGGTCTGCAGGGAGTCTGCGAAGCCGTTGAGGACGCGGACGCAATCGCGCAGGGGAACGAGGCCTTCGGCCTGTGGGCGGGCTTCGTGGTCTGCGTCCGGGTGAGCGGCTGCGACTTCGGGTGGGTGGACGAAGAAGGTGGCGCGGCCGGTGACGTCGGAGCGAAGGAGGCGGATGCCCTGGTCGGCGGCGTCCCAGCTCTTGACCACGATGAAGTTAAGTTCGTCGCGGAGGAACTCGTCGATGACCGCGCCGTGCTGGCCTTCGACCTCGAGGAAGTCGGCGAGCGTGCCCAGGGGAGCGAGGTCGGGGCCCTGGGTCTGCGGGGCTTTGCGGGCGGTGCGGAAGATGTTTTTGACGGTGTCGGTGGAGTAGCTGTGATCGCGAATGAGGCCTTCGAGCGAGCTGCGGCGGCCGTTGAGCGAGGCGAGCTCGCTGCGCAGCTGATCGCCGCGGCGTTTGGACTCGGACTCCTGTTTGCGGCGGACTTCGGTATCGAGGCGGAGGGTGGCGATCTCAGATTCGAGGCGGGTGAGGCGATCGGTGACGGACTCGAAGGACAAGCGAACCTGACCGCGTTGCAGGCCGAGGCTGGCGAGCTCTTCGCGGGCGACGTCGGACTCGCGGGTGAGGCGATCGGCCTCCTGGTTGAGGCCGGCGAGCGAGGCTTCGGCCTGGGCGATCTCGTTGCGGGTGCCGCTGGCGCGCTGCATCAGGTGGAGGGCGTCGCGACGGCTCTTTTCGGCGAGGTGCTCGGCGTTCTGGACGGCGCGGACGGCGTTGGCGGCTTCGATCTGCTGATGTTGGGCGGCGTCGCGGGCGGCGGTTGACTCGGTGTTGGCGCCTTCGAGGAAGGTGCTGTGCTGGGCGAGCTCGCCGGCGAGCTGGGCGAGCTGTTCGCGGGCGGCGGTGAGCTCGCCGGCGCCGGCTTCCAGGCGATGGGTGAGGTCGGCGATGCGGTCGGTGTTTGAGGCGGCTCGGGCAGTGACGCGCTCGAGCTCGACGGCGGTCTGGCTGGCGGTGGCGTTGGTCTCGCGGAGGTTGCTGTCGAGGGCGTAGCCGCGTTGGACGCCTGCGGTGTGCTCGGCGTCGAGGGTCTCGAGGGTGGCGGCGCGCTCGTCGATTGAGACGGTGTGCGAGGCGATGGTGGTGTTGGCGGAGGCGAGATCAGTGTCGAGCTGGGCGATGCGGCTGCGGAGGGCGATGCGGAGCTTGCCGCGGAGTTCGTCACGCAGCTGGCCGAAGCGCTCGGCTTTGGCGGCCTGGCGCTTGAGGATGGCCATCTGGCGGGTGACTTCGTCGAAGATGTCGTTGACGCGGGAGAGGTTTTGCCTGGCGGACTCAAGGCGAAGCTCGGCGAGGCGCTTCTTGGTCTTGAAGCGAGTGATGCCGGCGGCTTCCTCGATGATTGACCGGCGGTCGTGGGGCTTCGAGCTGAGCAGCTGGCCGATGCGCTCCTGGCCGATGATGGCGTAGCTTTCGCCGCCGAGGCCGGTGCCCATGAAGATGTCCTGGATGTCGCGCAGGCGGCAGATCCGGCCGTTGAGCAGGTATTCGGAGTCGCCGGTGCGGAAGAGCCGGCGCGTGACGGTGATCTCGCCGGCGCGGACGGGGGCGCGATTGAACTTGCGGCGGCGAATCTTGAGGACGACGTTCTCGGCTGCCGCGGCTACGGCTGCGAGATCGGCAGAGGGCGCGGCTTCGGTCTGGATATTAGTTTGGGTGTCGGCTTGGAGGTCGGTGCTGGCGCCGGCTGGGTTGCCTTCGCCGGCCTCGCCCTCGAGGAGGACGCCGGGCTGCGCGTCGAGGACGGCCTCTTCAGTTTCGGCGGCGGTCTGCTCGCGAAGTTTGGTCTCATCCCAATCGGCAGGAGTCACGAGGTCATCGCCGGGATTGCGGTCTGGACTGGCGAGCCCGGGGCCGTCCATCACGAGCTCGGGGCCGTCCTGGTGGAGAGGCGCGCCGTCGTAGACCTCGGGATCGACCAGGGTGAGGGAGACTTCGGCCATGCCGGTTGGCTTGCGATCGCGGGTGCCGGCGAAGATGACGTCTTCCATCTTGAGGCCGCGGAGGCTTTTGGCGGACTGCTCGCCGAGCACCCAGGTGATGGCGTCCGAGATGTTGGACTTGCCGCAGCCGTTGGGGCCGACGACGGCGGCGATGCCTTCGCCGGGCAGCTGGACCTCGGTGCGATCGCAGAAGGATTTGAAGCCGAGGATCTGGATTTTTCTGAGCTTGAGCATGCGCGACGATCCTCCGGGCAGCTGGCCTTGCTCGCGGCTGGAGCCCCGCTTCCACTTTAGTTACATCTTTGCGCTCGATCAACAAAGTTGTCGCAACCTGTTGTGGATAAGCGAGGGGTAACCCTACCAAATGGGGTGCGACTGCAGAAGCAACGTCGAGGGTTGAGAGGCTGCCGGTGAGAGGCCGGGGGGTCTGCAACGTGTGATGAGCCATTGACGCGTCGGGGCAATGGCCAGGAGGGAAGCTGCGGGTTACGTCAGGACCGAACAGGCGCGCGGTGGAGTTGCCCAGGTGCAACTCCACTTTCTATAATCCGTATCATCCAGCAAGTCCGGCGCTTTGAGGTTCAAAAGGCGCAGCTTCGAGAGGAAGGTACGACCTTTCGACGCTAAACGGGCGTGTGCACTATGATGACTCTGTCTCCGGGTGCGTGGAGCGATAGATCGCTGATAGTTGATTTTTGAGGAGTGTTGAATGAAGAAGGCAGTTGTTGCGTCTCTTCTGGCGGTCGCCAGTGTGGCTCCTGGGGCGCAGTTCGCGTTCTCCCAGCAGCAGGTCAATCTAGGTTCCGGAGCACAGCAGGGTGCGGCCGCTGCGCCAGCCGGCGGGCAGGTGCAGATGCCGCAGGCGGAGTACAACGATTACACCGCGGCGATCAACCAGACGACGCCGCAGACCAAAGCGCCGGCGCTTGAGGCGTATCTGACGAAGTATCCGCAGAGTTCGGTGAAGACCGATGTGCTGCAACAGCTCATGGTGTCGTACAGCTCGTTTGATCCGGCGAAGACGCTGGATGCGGCGGATCGGCTGCTGCAGGTGGACCCGAACAACCTGCGCGCGATCACGCTCGAGGTGTACTTCCGCAAGGCGTCGGCGGACCAGTTGACTGATCCGACGGCGAAGCAGGCGGCGCTCGACAAGGCTGCCGAGTATGCGCAGAAGGGCCTGGCGGCGACCAAGCCGAAGGACATGAGCGACGCCGACTTTACGACGCTGCAGACGAATGCGAACCCGATCTTCTACAGCGCCATTGGAACGGCGGCGCTGAACAAGAAGGACACGGCGACGGCGATCACGAACTTCAAACAGGAGCTGGCAGCGGTACCGGTGGATCAGACGACCAAGCCGGGGCCGATCCTGCAGGACACGTACTTCCTGGGTCTGGCGTATCTGCAGTCCGCGCCGCCCGACTACATCAACTGCACCTTCTATGTCTCGCGCTTTACGGCGTATGCGCCCGAGCCGTACAAGAGCCAGATGGCGCCAACCGCGCAGTATTGCTACAAGAAGTACCACGGCAGTGCGGACGGCTATGACAAGGTGACGACGGCTGCGACGGCGAATTTGAATCCACCGGCTGACTTCACGATCACGCCGGCGCCAAAGGCTCCGGACATTGCGCATCAGACGGTTGCTTCCACTTCTGACCTGGGCACTCTGGCGCTGAGCGACAAGGAGTTCATCCTGCAGAACGGAACGCCTGAGGACGCGGAGAAGGTCTGGGCGACGGTGAAGGGCAAGACGGTCGAGATTCCGGATGCAGTGGTGATTACGGCGACGGAGTCGATGTTGACCGTGGCGGTTTCGGATGACGCGGTGCAGTCGAAGACGGCAGACTTTACCTTCAACATGAAGGAGCCGCTGAAGACGGTTCCCACGGTTGGCGCGAAGGTGACGTTGACTGGCACCTATGCCTCGTACAGCCAGGGCGGCACGGCGACGACACCGGCGGCGACCCCATCGACGGCGGCGGCGACGAGCACACCGACGAGCACGGATGCCTCGGCTACGACCAGCACGACGACGCCCACGGCTCCGGCGGCGACGACGCCGGCACCGGCGACGGCTGCGCCTGCCTCGACCCCAGGAGCGCTCATGATCACGATGAGCGATGCCGCCGTAGTGGCCAAGACGCCGAAGCGAGCGACAACGACCCGAACCCCGGTCCGCCGACACTAGGCGACCGGTTCTGCGACCGATGCTGTAAAAGACGGGACACTTCGGTGTTCCGTCTCTGCGTCTGCTCACGTCATTTTGGCGAAGATCAGCGGAGATGACGCGAGCGGCCTGGGAGGTAGCTCCTTGGTGGCATACTCTTCCCGCGCGGGAAGGCGAAAGATGAGGTCATGACACACTTTCGCCTTCGGGCCTTGCTCTCTGCTGCTGTGATGTATGGACTTCTTTCTTCCGTGATGGGGGTTGGCGCCTGTGCGCAGAGCCTGGCTGGTCTGCATGGAACCGTACTTGGCGTTCACCGCAAGCCGTTAGCGAAGGCCGTGAGTCAGGTTGTTTCAGACCAGACGCTGCATGCGGGAAGGGCGTGGCGCTACACGATGGTGGCGGATTCCCTGCAAATTCAGCCAGGAAGGCCTGGCGCCGAGAGTCTATCTGGTGATGTTGTTTACCGACGGCAAGGGTACCAACGTGCTGCGCAGCGTGCAGTTGAAGGCTGGCGACGATCGGGCTCTCGAGTTGACACTGGCGTCCGTGCAACTGGCCAGCGGCTCATTGACGGACGAGAGGCGCAGGATCCTGACGCGAACGCGATGACGGCCCCGACTACGGAGCGGAGTCTGTGGGCGGCGGCGTTTGTTTGGCTGTCGACGCTCTAGACGCGGCTTATTCGCCCAGCATGATGCGCCGGATGGCGGAGGCTCGCCCAGTCTGGCCGTCGCAGGTGATGAGCGCGGCGCAGAGCTTGGGATTGCCCTTGGCAGCTTCGAACTTCGCCGGCATGCCGGTGAGGAAACGGTTGAGGACGAGCTCGCGCTCGACGCCGATGACTGAGTCATAGGGGCCGGACATACCGACGTCGGTCTGGAAGGCTGTGCCTTCGAAGAGGATGCGCTCATCGGCGGTGGGGATGTGGGTGTGGGTACCGAGGACGGCGGTGACGCGGCCGTCGAGGTACCAGCCGAGGGCGACCTTTTCGCTGGAGGCTTCGGCGTGAATGTCGACCAGGATGACTTTGGCGCGGCTTTCGCGCTCGACCTGTGCGAGGAGCTCATCGGCTTTGCGGAAGGGATCGTCGCAGGAGCTCATGAAGACGCGGCCTTGCAGGTTGATGACGGCGAAGAGCGTGCCGTCGGGGAGCGTGCCCTGGTAGAGGCCGAAGCCGGGGGTGCTGGAGGTGTAGTTGGCTGGGCGGAGGATGCGGCGGTTGCGCTCATGGGAGTTGGCGGGAACCGTCATGTAGTCGAAGATCTCTCGCTTGTCCCAGATGTGGTTGCCGGTGGTGATGACGTGGGCGCCCAGGTCGAAGAGTTCTTCCGCGATGGTGGGCGTGATGCCGAAGCCGCCGGCGGCGTTCTCGCCGTTGATGACGAGCAGATCGACGGCATGGCCTTCGAGAAGATGGGGGAGATGCTCGCGAACGATGTGGCGGCCGGCGGAGCCGAAGACGTCGCCGACGAAGAGGATATTCATCAAAGGCGAGGGTAGCATTTCCAGGCGCTGGTGCTGCGACGGCAGCGGATTGGGGAACGTTCGCGGCGGTGCGTGAGCTTCAAAGGTCGCCGGGCGATGGTGGAGCTTCTGTTCCGAGTGCATATGTAACCGCATGTGGTAGTTTGCTAGCCATGGCACAGAGTGGGCGGTTTGGTCTGAGTGTGCGCGTGTTGCGGGTGCTGGCGAGCGAGCCGGAGGCGATGCACACGTCGACGGCGATAGCAGAGGCGCTGGGTGAGAGCGCGGTGATGGTGCGACGGACGTTTCTGCTGCTGCAGAAGGCCGGGCTGATCCTGCAGCGGAAGGGACCGAATGGCGGTGCGCGGCTAAAGGTGCCGGCCAGGCAGATCGGGATGGGACACATCTACGCGGCGGCCGAAGGGGATTGGCTTTCCTTTGGGAAGGCGGGCGCGGGGGGACTGGCGAATCTGGAGAAGCGGCTGCGCAAGGATGTGTTGGCGGCGATGAACGCGACGACGCTGGCGCAGGTGGCGAAGCGGGCGGCGAAAGGATAGTTTCTGGCGGTGTGCGAAGAGGCTCCTCGGCGACCGGGAGCCTCTTTGTTGGCTGTGTCGGCTATTCGGCGGGCTGGCTTTGGGCGCTCGGGCGGAGTAGCGGGAAGAGGATGACGTCGCGGATGGATTTGGCGCCGGTGAGGATCATGGTGAGGCGATCGATGCCGATGCCTTCGCCGGCGGTGGGCGGCAGGCCGTAGCCAAGGGCGCGGACGTAGTCTTCGTCCATGGCGTGGGCTTCGTCGTCGCCGCGGTCGCGCTCTTTCAGTTGGTCTTCGAAGCGCTTGCGCTGCTCGACGGGATCGTTGAGCTCGGAGAAGGCGTTGCCGACCTCGAAGCCGCCGATGTAGAACTCGAAGCGCTCGACCCAGTCGGGCTCGTCGGGCTTCTGCTTCGAGAGCGGCGAGACGGCGAGGGGGAAGTCGTAGATGATGGTGGGCTGGATGAGGTACGGCTCGGCGACGGCTTCGAACACACTTGCGATAACGTTCCCTAGCGGAACACCGTGCTGAAGGTCACGCAACGGGAACACAAGCTCGCCTTGCAAGTGCGAAAGCTTTGCGGCTGAAACCTCATCCAAGTCGGTCGACTGATGATTCACTACTCTGTCAAGAAAACTTCTGAAACTTTCGCCATCCTTAAAGATATTTTCCCCAATCGCCAGCGGGAGCAAGGAAGGTAAAAAGCTCAAGATCGCCTCACGCATGGAGAGGCGCTGCCACCTTGA